>NZ_JBEZED010000002.1:0-418300 GCF_040648675.1 Micromonospora sp. NPDC049101
ATCCACGGCGGCTGCTCACCCCTCCTCACGTTCAGACAGAACGAGCTTCACGATCAGCCGGTTACGCCCAACATCATTTTGTTAGGAGCTCTAAGTAGCCACACCCCCGTTAATCGGACGGCTCAACCAGGGACGCCACGGCCCACCGCCATTCACGGCTGGCGGGCTGATCTGTGGATGAGTAGATGCCTCGCACCATCGGCGCGGCTGGGACGTCAGCTGTTCTAGCGCAGCCGACGACATCCAGGTTGTGAACCCGGCGCTTTTGCGGCGGGAGCCATGCGGCCCAGTATGTCCTCCCCAACCCGGTGAGGGCATTTCGCCGACCGCCGCCGGGTAGGTCAATCTGGACCACGGGCAGCCCCACGACGTCGGTTGATGGGCTCCGATGTCGGTAGGGACCGCCATACTTGGGAACGTGAACTCTGAGTATGGACGAGTGGAGGTCGTGGGCACCGGCGTGACGGGTAGCCTCACCCGAGCCGCGACCTATCTCCAGCAGCTCTCCCAGACTGCATCTAATGTTGACGATGCCCTCACTTACCTCGGGGAGGCACTCGCGTCCGCTCGCCTTGCGCTTGAGAAACGCCTGCATGGGTACGACTCGTTCGACACGCTCGCGTTCCTTCGCTTTGCGGCGGGGCCGTGGGACTTCAGCGAAGTGCGAGAGAGCCAGAGCCAGGTCGAGAACTCTCAGGCCGCTCAGGACGTCATCGCACTCACGCTTCTAGGAATGGGGTTGCCCCGACAGCCGCTGACTGGGGGAAACTCGGGGCAGCCCAACCTCGGGAAGGTACTAGGTCTGGCGGCCGACATCGTGAGGGCCGCCCAGACGCGCGCCCTCTTGCAGGGCCAGTGCGTGGATCAGCCGCTCGGCGCTCTCGCGGGCGAGTTCATGGGGTACGAGCTCTCGGTCCGCGGACGACAGTACGAGTCGATCGCGAAGGAACTGAACACCGGGCTCTTGGCTGATCCAACCGTTGCCAGCGTCATGGTGAATACCCTCGGGTTCACCCTCGACGACATCCGGGCGGTACGCGAGGCGTCGGTGGCTCTGTTGAACGAGCGGTTCTTCGGGGCGCGCGACCGCGTCGGGGACGTCGCCCAATCGGGTGCTGGCATCGAAGACATCGATGCTGACGCGTTCCGGCGCGACATGAATCTCATGGTGAACGAGTGCCGGCTGTTTGGGGCTGTGTCGGCCGTCGAGGCCGCAGGCCGTGCCGGAGTCGAGGAGTCGACGGCGAAGGCAGTGCTCGAGTATTTCAGCACCTCCCGGCCAGCGGAGGACGACGCTAACCCGGTCATCAGGTTCGCGCAGGGGGAGCGTGTGGTGCCGTGGGGGTGCATCGCGGACGACGGCGAGTACCTCATCCTCAACGGGTTCCTGGGTGAAGACGAACTGCGCCGCAACATCGAGCGTGGGATCGCTGCGGCCGCCGCCGGGAAGCGCGGGAGTGCAGGGAAGGTGTGGTCGAAGTACGACGGGCGGCGGGCCGTGTACTCCGAGTCGAAGGCGGCTGCCGCGCTCAGCAAGCTGCTTACCGGAGTCGAGCCCCACTGGAAGGGGCAGAAGTACATCGGCCCGCTCTCCATCGACCAAACGGCAAGCCTAGGCAAAGACGCCGACCGGACGGGCGTCCCGACCCGGGACTTCGAGTCGGACTTACTGTTCGTCGTCGACGGTATCGCCTTATGCGTCGAGGTCAAGGCCGGGTCCGTCACCGAGAAGGCCCGCAGCGGCAACGCCAAGCGGTTGGCCTCAGACCTGCAGAAGACCCTCAAGGAGGGCAACGAGCAGGCAGACCGGTTGACCAACCTGATCCGCACCAACCAGGGGGTATGGAGCGTCGGCGGCGAGTGGATCGAACTGGCGTCGGTCAGGGAGATCCACTCGATCATTGTGATGCTCGACGATATGGGTCCGCTGTCGTTGTCGATGAACGAGCTCGCGCGCAAGGGCATCATCGATACCGACGAGGTGCCGTGGATCGTGAGCATGCACGACCTGATCGTCATCGGCCGGACGATCGACCACTCCGCCCAGTTCCTCGAGTACCTGCGGCGTCGCCGCGGCCGGAAGCTCGCGACAATGGTGAACGGCGTCGACGAACTCGACATGTTCATGTGGTTCGTCAACGGAGGCATGTACTTCGAGCCCGACCCGCAAGACGTCGCGGCCCAACTCCCAATCGACAGGCCCATCAAGGCGTCCGACATGCGCCGCTACGAGGAGCAGTCCCGCGTACGGGTCGGCACTCTCACTGACCCGCTGGATGCGTGGTTCTATAGCTGCGAAGGTCTCTCAGACACCCAAGCACCTAAGCCAACCAGGCAGGAGGAGCCGTGGGTTGAGCAGTACCTGGCGGCGAGCGAGTCGGCCAAATTACCCGGGTGGCTTAGGTTCGGCGCCGACTTGGTCGGTCTCAGCGAGAGCGCTCAACGCGACATCGGGAAGAAGCTGGAGGAGCAGTGCCACCAGGCGCGTGGCGGCGACATCGAGCGCAGCATGACCACTCACGGCACCACCAGTGCCGGGCCCTGGCTGCTTACGGCGGCGGTCGTGCCTGAAGGTGCAAGTATTGACCACCTCCCTGGTTACATCGACGCGAAGCAGTACCAGACCCGGTCGAGCCGGTCGATGCTGCTGCTGTACGAGACCGACGGGTCGCTGATCGGGTCTCGCTACCGCGGCGAGCCTCAACGTCGGACTGCTGACCGAGACGCCGCCATCGAAGTCGCCCCGCTGCGAAGCCTCGCGGCCACCTTCAACAAGGTTCCGCCGAGTGCACGACGCAGCACCCGGCGATTACGCGGCAAGCGGGGAAAGAGAAACCGGCGGCACCGCTGAGGGTTGCACCCTAAGGCCACCGGTCCGACGACAGTGTTCTACCTGGCGAACCGCCTGGTTCATCGCATCTTCCGTGATGCACGCGCTGCGCCGTTCACTTGGAGGGGGCCTGACGGATAACCGCACATGCCGATTTTGATGCAGGTAATAATTGCGCCAAGTCAGCGGTGGGGTCTTAGTGCATCTAAAATTATTCGTGAGCCCAGATTTATCTATACCTCCTGTCCCTCGACATTATCGCCTCAGGCGATTATAGGGCACGTGCCACCTCTCTGATGGAAAATCCGCGCTGATCCAACGGAATTGGGTTGCGATTGCAGCTACACTTATCCGAGGTTTGTAATTCCCTGCTCTGAATGGATCTCGATGCCACCATCTCCGCTGGATCAAATCCTCTGGGAGCTAGTTCGACCACTGGCGCATGAGATAAATGACAAGATCTCGATTTTTTTGGCAAGTGGGAAACCGATACCCCGGGAGACGGGCATTGCATCGGTAGTCTTCCGGGAGGAGTCGCCCTGGCCTAGCATCACCTATCCCTTCCTGGCCGGCGACGCCCCGGATTACTCGATGCTCTTCAAGCGATCTTCGGTTGACGAGGCCCATCCATTTTACGCTTATCCGGACCTGCAAGAATTGGCGCCTTTGGTCGAATACGTGAAGAGCAATCGGGACTTGATGGACTTCTTCGCGTACAAGAGGCCTATGGGCGAGGGTGGCGTTGAGCTAATGCGCGACTTTGTTGACCACCATGCGTTCGGCCTTGCGATGGAGGTGGTCAGTCGCCATCGTTTCGTTATCGGTGCTAACGTCACAGACGAATCCTTGTTCGACGTTTACCGCCAGGTCGAAAAAGGCGTATTGCAGCGCGAAGTACCTGTAGACATACTGGTTCCTATCGTGCTTCGGCCCTTCGGGTTTCAGTCGCTCGCTCTGTCTGACGCGGTTTCAATCGAGCGGCTGTCGGACGACTTCCATGCTCAGCGCGTACCTCAGCACTACCTCGACCCCATCCCAAAGCCGGTTCTTGAAGCGGCTACCCATGCAGTGGTCCTCCACGCTAGGACGGTGATCAATGCGAACTGGTGGGATTCGCCAGCGTACGAGCTTCCGAGTGGCATCCTTCAGGAGATTGATCAAATCTTCCAAGCAATAGCGGTCTGCATGCCCCAGAGGACCGGATATGCGCAAATATTGGTGCGCCCGCTTGGTTGGGTCCGGCACTTCAAGGGTTCGCTCGACCCGATAATGCAGGGCCCTTTAATTAAGCAGTACCCCCCAGACTTTGACAATTATGGCTGGTTGCGCCCGGCCGAGGTTACGAATGAGCAAGATCTTGTTGCTTTCGCCGGCATCTTCCGCGCTCTTGATGGATCTAATAAGAAGCTGCAACTTGCGGCCCGAAGACTTAGCATGGGTTCCGCTAGGCTTCGCGTCGAAGACCAAGTAATTGACCATTGTATCGGCCTGGAGTCACTTCTCTCCGATTCAAAATCGGAAATAAACTACCGCATGTCGATACGGTTGGGCGCCCTTGTGGCGGAACAGCGACCAGGTTTCAGTGCGGCTACCTTCGCAAGCATCGCCAAAAGGGTCTACGATTATCGATCATCTGTGGCCCACGGCGACATCCCGAAGAAAGAAGAGGTTGAGTTTCCAAATGGTAAGAAAATGAAGGTCTGGCATATGTCCGCATGGCTGCTTCGGGAAACGATCAGGTTTTTCTCCGATCGGCCTCAGCTGAACCTCCAGCAATTCGACGAGAAATTCATTCTCTCCAAGCTCGACAGAGCGTCAGGATAGGCGTCTCCTTCATCAGTCGCGACCTAAGAAGACCCGGTGCTGTCAACGGTGGCAAACTAGCTTGCCACCGGTTGAATGTACTCATGGTCGCGATCCGTGCACGGCAGAATTGTGGATGACCTGCCGTAGTTAATCTAGTCTGATTGCGTAGGGAGACCCAGGCCGCTCCGGTTGATCTGCTCTTGGAGCTCAGTCCGTCGTCCTGCTCTGCTCGTTTTTATACCTCAGCCTCGCGGAAAGGAGGTTCGGCGGCGAGCAGACACAGAATCGATGGCGATGCTGTTCAGAACAGTGCCGGTATGGCGGCGACTGACTGCTTCGCAACTGCGCGCGGGATGACGTTGAAGCACGCGGCGAGTGCTGAGTGGTCGCTGAGTCTGACCTGACGGGGCTGGTGTAGGTAGCTGCTGGACAACACCTGAGGCACCAGCCTGGCGCCGGCGTGGAGGTAGTCGAAGCGGTATCCGTTGCCGTTTCTACCAATCCAGCTGTGCGCCTGCACTCCGGGGTGTAGAGCGCGGTGAACGTCGATGAGCCCGAGTGCGTCGAGTGCGTCGAGGAACTCGTACTCGAAGGATTGGAAGCCGGGGTAGCGGGGTTGGTGGTCGCGGCTGATGACGTTGTAGTCCCCGCCGACGACCAGGTGTGCGCGGTCGGCGGCGGATAGTCGGGTGAGTGCGTCGGTGACGGTGGTAAGGAATGCCCGTTTCTTGGCGAGTTTGGCTGGTGCCCGGTCGCTGGAGGGGACATAAAGGCCGAGGATTGTGACGTCGGGGTGGGTGTCGAGGGTGACGGCGGGGGCGCGGCCCGGCAGGCTGATTCCGGCGGTGAGGTCTGGGGCGGGCCGGGTCGGGATGCGGCTGGCGATAGCGCAGCCTCGGTCGCCGTCGAGTGAGGGCTGGTGGGTGACGACCATCCCGGCCGCGCGAAGGCCGGTGAGCAGATGCCGGGTGCCGGGTCCATTGCTGGTTTCGGTCAGGATGACCAGGTGGTCGTCGCGCTGGAGTAGCCAGGTCAGCAAATTCTGCGCGCGTACGAGCGCGGCGGCCTGCACGTTGATCGTCAGGATGGACAGCACGGTGAGCCTCGCTGGTCAGGGGCCGTCGGCGGGTAGCAGGCCGAGGATAGTGTCCACGACCCGCTCGGGGGTGAGGCCGTGGCAGACGACGACGTGTTGGCGCCACTGCTGCCGGTGTAAGTGAGCCGCGGCCTCGCGGTAGAGGGCGAGTTCCTTCTCGGGTGAGCCGGCGAGCTCCAGCCTGGTCAGGTGTGGCCGAGCTGCCAGGCGGGTGCGGATGACCTCAGGGTGGTCTTCGAGGTAGACGACGGTGGCGGGCAGGACATAGCGGTTGTAGGACCAGATCTCGCCGAGGTCGAGCCCGTCGATGCGTTGCAGCACCAGCGATGAGGCAACGTACCGGTCGGTGACGACGTGCAGTCCGTCGTCGAGGCGGGGGATGATCTCTGTTTCGATGTGCGCTGCACGGTCGGCGGCCAGGGCGAGGGCCAGGGCCTTGCCGTGGAGGAAGGATTCCTGCCTGCGCAGGAGTTGGCCCAGGGGTGTGCGGGTGGGCTCGCCGGTCAGGTGGACCCCGGCCGATCCGAGTTCGGCGAGACGGTCGGCCAGGAGGCGGGCAATAGTGGTTTTGCCAACGCCATTCGGGCCCTCGACGGCGATGAACAGACTGCTCACCCGTTCGACGGGGACAGCGGCAGCAGGCGACGACCGTTGGGTGCCGTGATGGGGCACTGCTCGGTGTCGACGTCGCCGATGCGGCCACCTGCGGCGACGACCGCGGCTGGGCAGCCCTTGCCGCACTGCCCGGCGATGTCGCAGGAGCCGCAGGTCGGGTTGGCGCCGAGTTGGTAGCGGGTGTGGAAGTCGTAGGCGTCGAGGCTGGGGGCGGCCTCCCCGTCGAGGATGTTGCCAGTCAGGAACTCGGTGTCGCGGTGCGCTGAGGCGGGCGTGCGGGCGGCGAAGACCAGGTAGGGGCAGACGGCGACCTGCCCGTTGACGAAGACGTAGATCAGCTTGCCAGCGTCGCAGCCACCCAGCGGAAGGTTGTCGTTGGGGAAGCGGATGCGTACGAGGTCAAGCTGGTCAGCGAAACGGTCGGTCACCGCCCGGATCGCGTCCATGGCAGCTGCGGTCGCGGCGAGCTTGCCGCGGCTCTTCACTCCTCGCCCGAAGGAGGAGAGCGGGTTCATCAGCACGTATTCGGCGCCGACATCGACGGCGAACGCGCACAGATCGGCGAACTCTTCCGGCGTGGTCAGCGCGTTGGGCGTGGACAGTAGGCCCTTGAGTAAGCCGGCGTCGGCGAACTTGCGGGTGGTCGCGACGGTGGTGTCGAACGACGACCGGTCGCCGCGGAATTTGCCGTGGCTTTCGGGCCGGAATCCGTCGAAGGACACGTTGATGTGTACGTTGCCGAGGGCGGCCAGGGCGTCGATGTCCGCGTCGCGGGTCAGCGTCGCGTTGGTGCAGAGGCCCACCGGTAGTCCTCGGTCGGCTACTGCCTGGCACATGGCGATCAGGTCGGGGTGCACGAACGGCTCGCCCCCGGTGAGCGTGAGGCGTTCGACGCGGGCGTCCAGCAGCCGCGGCAGCACGCGGGTGGTGAAATCTGCCAGGGACAGGTCGGACCCGGCGGCAGTTGACGAAACGAAGCAGTGGGCGCAGTGCAGGTTGCACCGTTCGGTGACCTGCACCAACGCCTTGCGCCCGTCGCCACCGACGGAGGTGCGGAAATAGCAGGACGAGGCGTGGGTGTCGACGACGAGGCGCTTCACGAGGATCTTCCTGCAGTAGGTGATGGGCGGCTGGTGTTGAGGAGCGGCGGTGCTCCGAGTAGGTCCACTGCGGCTCGGAGTTGCCGGAGGACGACATCGGTATGGCGCCGATCGGCAGAAGCTTGGTAGTGGCCAGCGGCGGCGGTAGTCAGCAGCCACCAGGCTGCCCACACCCGATGCCAGCCCAGCGCCCATCGGACAGCGGGAAGCCCGCCCCGGTCGACTTCGGCGTCGGGATGCCCGCCCGCGGCGACGTAGGCCTTGATAAGTCTGGCGAGGAGTCGGGGTTCGGTGGATGTGCGGGTGCCGAACCAGGTGGCCAGGTCGAGTAGGCCCGGTCCGGTGAATGCCTTGGCCCAATCGACGAGGCGGCAGCCGGTGCGGCTGACGTGCAGCGACGTGCGGTGGAACTCTCCGTGGCACAGCCCGAACGGTGGTCGCTCGGCACCGTCGGCCCTGTGTTGTGCGGTGGCAGCGAGTCGCTGCAGCACCGCTTCGATCCCTTTCGCGTCGTGGATGAAGCGCCCTTGTCGACGGAGCTCGTCTAACGCGTCGAGTCCTTGCTCTGGCAGCCGCGCCAGTCCCGCTTCGTCGAAGGTCGGGAGGTTGGGGATGCCGGCAGTGGCGTGAACCCATCGGGCCGTGGCGGCAACCTCTGCGGACGTCGCGGGCCGGCGAGGCTCGCCAAGGTCTTCCATCAGCATGCCCACCCCGTCGGGGCGCATTGTGTAGCCGTCCAGCAGCGGGACCGGGGCTTGCCGGTTGTTGAGCGCGCGAAGGACGGTCGCTTCGCCGGTGAACGGTGCGGTGGCGATCTTGCAGACCAAGCTGCTGCCATCGGGGAAGAACCAGCGCTCGACCGAGGACAGCTCCCATGTCTGGATGATGTGTCGCCGCGTCGGTACTCGTCGTGATGCGGCGAGCAGGTCGACTCGTAGCTGCGTGAGGAGCTGCTCGTCGAGCATGGTGCTGTTCACCGCGCACCCACTCGCTGCGGATATGCGCTGGCGCGTTCGAGCGGTGTGAGGGCGGCGTCGAGGTGCGCCGACATGCTGGCGGGCACCCGAGGATGTGCGGCGCGTTGGAAGGCCCGGAAGTATGGCAGTAGTCCGCGTAACACAGGGCGCCGGTCGAAGAAGTCTGCTGCATTGCCGGTGCTCTGGGCCCGCCGTAGCAGCGAGGTCAGGGCGACGATCTTGTCGGCGGTCGAGGCCAGCAGGACCGGCTGGTCGTCGACGTGGATGGGCGGGTTGGGTTCATCAAGGGAACGATGTTCGGCCTGAAGGACGGCGATGATCCGGGCGACCTCGATCCCGTATGCGGCGGTGAGGGCCTGGTAGACGTCGGGCTCCGCCGGGGCAAATTCCGGTGCGTCGTGTAGGAGCGCGGCGACGATGACGTCCTGCGATGGGGCGGGGACGTGCTGCCCGATGGTCACTGCGACGCGCAGCGCGTGGACCAGGGCTGGTCGGTCATCAATCGTGTGCCCCGCGCACCACGTTCGAGCGTCGCGGAGGGCGCGGTCGATGGCGGCGGGCCGGGGAGGCGATAAGACCGTCATACCCTGATACCTCCTGATTGCCGTACGATCGGCGGCATGTCGGGGCCCCTTCCGCAGTGGTGTGAACAGACCTGCGTGGTGTGTCCGGCTCAGCAGCTCGGGCCGGGCCAGTTCGATGTCATCGACCGGCCGGGACCCGAATTCGCGTACCGACCTGACCTCGGGTGGCGGGCAACCGCGGACGGTGTCGCCGTCTGCGTTCATCCGTTCCGGGTGGGCCTTCCCACCGGCCGGTACGCCTCGGCCGGGGAACTGGTCCCCGATCAGGCGCCCCGACCGGCGCCGACGGCGGCGGCGCTGCAGTTGCCCGACGACCTGGTGGACCTGGAAGGTTGGCTCGTAGCCGTCTTGCGGGAGGCGCCCGCCGAAGGGATCTTCGCCGCTGTTGCCCGCGCCGAGCGGCTGGCCGCCGAACGGTTCGGAGCGAAGGAAGCGGTGACGGCCCTGCGGCGGGTGCTGTCGGTGGAGTTGGCTAACCGCTGACCCCGGCGGCGACCGGCTCGTTTCGGTCGAAGTCGAAGTCGTGACTGCGTCCGTCCCGGCCGAGGCCGGCCGCCTGGTAGCGCTCGTTGAGCAGGCCGAGACGTCGATTCACCTCGGCTGAGTCCAGCCAGTACCGCAGTGGTTGCTCTCCCCACCCGGCGGCGGCGTAGTAGGCGTCGGTGATGCCGCCGCGGGTGTAGGTGAACTCCTCCAACTCGGTGGCATGGGGGAAGGTGACGTCCAGGTCGCTCTGCAGGCGCGTCATCAGCGTGAACTGGGCCAGCACGGCGTGGATCATCTCGTCCACCGGCGCCGGCACCAGCAGTTCAGCGGCGTGCTCGTCCCCGCCGGAAAGCTCGAACACGGCAGCTTTGAGCGCCAGCACGCGCAGCGCTTCGTCCAGCAGCGGAGCGGCATCGCGCTCCAGCGACCAACGGCTGATAGCCGGGTAGCCGGTGAACGTGGCCCAGCAGGTGGAGTACTTCATCGACGAGCTCTGCAGCCGGCCGTAGGCCGGGTGCGCCTGCATCTTGTCGAGGATCTCGGCAGCCCGACGGCCAACCTCTCCGACCTCCGGCATGGATGAACTGGTCATGGTGCATGCCCTCCCAAGCGGTCGTGGACACGGCAGACCGTCGCGCCGCATCGCGGCTGCGGTCCCTCATCGCCTGCGACGTCGACGCGGGCGATGACTTACACATCAGAAGTTGTCGCTGGTCGTGTCGATAAGGGCTGCCGTCCATCTCCGACAATCCGCTGACATTCATCTACGGCGGATGTTGGTGGTGCCGTGAATGTCAACGGAATGTCAGAACCGTCTGACGGGGCTGGCCGACATCGATCGATCTCGTCTTAGGTCGCTCTATGTCGGCGTCATCGCCGCTGCCGCGTACTCACCAGCCAGCGAAACCGCTCACCGAAGAAGAGTCGCCGTGCCTGTCGCCAGGAGTTCCCTGCCACTGCTGATCACGCCGCTGGCGGCGCATTCGGTCATCGCGCCACAGCTGCTGGCGTCGAGCGGGCAGAGCCGCGGAGGCTCCTTCGCCCGGCCGGCGTGTTTAGCAAGCGCAAATTTCCATCCCACTGATGCCTGAACCCGCGGAGGATGTTGTGCACGAGCAGGATTTGGCCCGCTATGGCTACCGCCAAGAGCTGAGCCGGCAACTGCGGTTTCGGGATCTGATCGCGTACGGGTTGGTGTACATGGTGCCGATCGCGCCGATGGCGATCTTCGGCAGTGTGTATGCCGGCTCCGGCGGCATGGTGGCTCTGGCGTACGGGATCGGCGTGGTGGCGTTGGTGTTCACGGCGTTCTCGTATGCGCAGATGGTGCGGGCGTTCCCGATGTCGGGCAGCGTCTACAACTACGCCGGGCGAGGGATCAGCGCACCGGTCGGGTTCCTCGCCGGGTGGGTGATCCTTCTCGACTACGTGCTCGTACCGGGGCTGTTGTATCTGGTGGCGTCGGTGGCGATGCACTCCACCGTGCCGGCGGTGCCGGTGTGGTTGTGGCTGCTCGGTTTCGTCGCGGTCAACACGGTCGTCAACTCGGTGGGGATCCGGATGACGGCGGTGGTGACTCGGGTGATGCTCGTCGGTGAGCTGATCGTCCTGGCGATTTTCCTGGCCGTCGCCGGCTGGGCCCTCGCGACCGGGAAGGGCCGGTTCAGCTGGGAGGCGTTCTACAACGCCGACACGTTCACCTGGCCGGTGGTGGCGGGGGCGGTGTCGATCGCGGTGCTGTCGTTCCTGGGCTTCGACGGGATCAGCATGTTGGCCGAGGAGTCCAAGGGTGGCTCCCGGCAGATCGGTCGCGCGATGGCCGCGGTTCTCGTCCTGGCCGGGGTGCTGTTCGTCGCCCAGACGTGGCTGGCCGCGATGCTCGTCCCCGACCCCGCTGGTCTTCTTGCGGAGGGGGATCCGAACGGCACTGCCTTCTACGACGCCGCGCAGGTGGCCGGTGGCGGCTGGTTGGCGACCCTGTGCGCGGTAGCGACGGCAATCGCGTGGGGTTTGCCGAACTCGATGGTCGCGCAGGTCGCCACCTCTCGGCTGCTGTACGCGATGGCCCGGGACCGGCAACTGCCGGCGTTCCTGGCGAAGGTGTCGATCCGCCGAAACGTGCCGATCAACGCGACCCTGCTCACCGGCGTCGTGTCCTTGGTGCTGGGCCTGTACATGGCGACCCGCGCGGACGGGATCACGCTGCTGTCGTCGCTGATCAACTTCGGGGCGATGGTGGCGTTCCTGGTCCTGCATGTCTCCGTGGTCGTGCATCACCTCATCCGCCAGCGCAGTGGGAACTGGTGGGCGCACCTGGTCATGCCCGGTATCGGGTTCGCGATCCTCGCCTACGTGGTGGTCAACGCCAACATCGCCGCGCAGCGCCTCGGTCTGGCCTGGCTCGCTCTGGGCATGGTCGTTCTCGCTGGCCTGTACGTATCCGGCCGCCGACCCGCGCTGTCGGGTCTGGCGCCCGTCCAGCCGCAGTCCCGGCACGTGGAACGGGTGTGACCGCCATGGACACGATCATTTACCGTCCCGCCCGCGACGAACTGGCCTACACCTTCGGCGGGCGGATGCCGGTGGCCCACGTCTGCTCCGGCGACATCCTGCAGGTGCACACCGAGGACTGCTTCGGTGGCCTCGTGCGCGGTCCGGCGGACCTGCCGTCGCAGGTGTGCCGGATGCCGTACCTAAATCCGGTGTCCGGGCCGTTCTTCGTCGAGGACGCCGAACCCGGTGACACCCTCGCCATCCACCTCGCCGCCATCACCCCCGCCCGTGACTGGGGTGTCTCCTCGACGTTCCCGCATTTCGGGGCGCTGACCGGTACGTCCCAGACCGCCACCCTGCAGCCGCCGCTGCAGGAGCGGGTGTGGGTGTACGACATCGACCGGCAGGCGGGCACGGTCAGCTTCCAGGCCACGGCCAGCGGCCACTCGGTCGACCTGCCGCTTGACCCGATGATCGGCACCATCGGGGTGGCGCCCGGCGGGTTTGAGGCCCGCTCCACGATCGTCCCCGACATCCACGGTGGGAACCTGGACACCGCTGAGCTGCGCGCCGGATCGACCCTGTACCTGGGGGTGAATGTGCATGGGGCGATGCTCGCCCTCGGTGATGGGCATGCACGCCAAGGTGAGGGCGAGGCGTGCGGTGTCGGGGTGGAGATTGCCACGACCACCACCCTGGTTATCGAGGTCATCAAGGGCGTTCCGGCGGTGTGGCCCCGCCTGGAGACCGACCGGGAGATCATGTCGATCGGCTGCGCCCGGCCGTTGGAGGACGCCTACCGCATCGCCCACCGCGACCTCGTCGCCTGGACGAGTCAGCTCACCGGCCTCGACGACCTCGATGCCTACCAGTTGGTGTCGCAGGCAGGCCGGGCCCCGATCGGGAACGTCTGCGATCCCAACTACACGGTCCTCGCCGCGGTGGACAAGGAGCTGCTTCCGCAGCCGCGGCCCGTCCATGAGGGCGTGCATGCCCGGCTGCGGCAACGGGCCGCCGGGCTGCGGTAGAGCCGGGGTGACCTGATGACCGCGCTGCCTCCCCGACTGCCGTTGCGCGATGAGTTGTTCCTGCTCGGACACGACGATGACTCCGGCCAGCCGCAGATCCACCGCCAGGCCCTTGCCCTCGGCCTCGCCGGCGCGGTCCTGATCGACCTGGTCCTCGCCGGTCGCGTCGCGTTCGATCCCGCCGATGGTGATGACCAGCCGGGCGCAGAGCGGCGGTTGTGGCTTCGCCTGCACGAGCCGTTCGGCGACCTGATCGCCGACAGCGCGCTCTCGTCGATCCAATACGCGCGCCCGGCCCCATCCCTGCGCGGCTGGGTGCGAGGGTTCGCCGGCGATCTGTACGAGCGCACCCGCGCGGGCCTGGTCGCTGGTGGGATCCTGCGCCACCAGCAGCGCCGCCGCTTCGGTGGGCTTGCCCGCAGCGACCGCTACCTGCTCGTGGACGTCAAGTGGCCGATTGTCGCTCGGGCCCGGTTGCACTACATCGCCACTGGCCGCGACCAGCCTGACAACCACACCGCCGCTCTCGCCGGGCTGGTCACGACCCTCGGGCTGCTCAACCATCTCTACCTCGCTGACGACATCGCCGTGCTCGCCGCACAGCTACACGCCATCGCCGAACGCCACTACCAGCCGGTACGCGACATCACCGCGGCGGTCGACGCCGCCGTGGGGGATCTCGCCACCGCCGCATACCGCTGACCTTCCGGACACACCGGCAGTCCATCTGCCCCGCCGTGCTTGGAGAATTCGATGGACGTCATTCCGCGCATCCGTACCGCCCGCTGGGTGGACAAAGACCCGGTCGCCGCCCTCATTGCCGACGCCATGCACCCCAGCTCGCTTGGCGAATGGTTGGTGCCCGACCCGGCCGCGCGCCGCCGCGTCCTGGCCGGCGTCGCGGCGATCTGGGTAGAGCACGCCATGTTCCACGGCGACATCCAGATCACCGACGACCTGAGCGCTACCACCGTCGCCTTTCACCGCTACCGGCCCATCGCGCCACCAGCGAACTTCCGCAGCCGCCTCGACACCGTCGCTGGCACCCACGCGCCGCGCTTCGCCGTCCTCGACCAACTGCTCACCAACCAGCGGCCCTTCGACCCGCACCACCACCTAGCGATCCTCGCCGCGCGCCCCGACGCCCAGCGGCGTGGCCTCGGCGCGGCGATACTCACCCACCACGAAACCCGCCTCGACCACATCAACCTGCCCGCCTGGACCGAAACCCTTCCCGACACCCAGGACCTGTACCTCCGACACAAATACCTCCCCCGAGCGACGCTCACCCTCCCCGACGGGCCAACGGTGACCCTGATGTACCGCGCCCCACGCACGGCCCGCGAATCGCGGCCGATCGCCGCCGCCAACCCCACCGCCGCCGCGGCCCCGACGCGCGCGGAATCCGACACCGCACGCTCAGATGACAGCACCATGACCCGCTAACGAGCGGTGAGCCCGCGCCGGGCGCACAAAGCCCGTCGCCCGCCTGCGAAGGGGACGGCAGCGGTAACCGACGTGGCCGACGGCGGGCTTCCTCCGATACACCCGCCGCCGGCCACACCAAACTCAGCTGACCTGCCCTCGCTCACACCGTCGCCGCGTACCCCAATCACCGCAACGGCCTGCCCCTACGGCACCTGGCTGGCGGCGCAGACGTAGCCCGACAGTTACCGCCAGCCCTTCGACGATGCAAGGGAACAACCATGCACCTCACGATGCCCCGGGCACCGCAACCGGCGCGCGGACTCCACCAGATGCCCGTTCGGGCGGCAATCGACCACGCCGCAGCGCGGCAGACGCTCGGCGACCTCACGGACGCCTACCAGTGGGCCGTCTACGCCCACACGCTCGCCCACCACACGGATGACCCCGAGGAACGCCTCGACGCGGCGGCGCTGCTGGCACCCCTGTCCGCGTTGACCGGACACGCCAACCAGGCCGTCACCGCCTACCGCGACCTGGTCGACCTCGCCACCGCCGAACTCGGCGCCAGCCACGAGCGGACCCTGCACGCCCGCGCCGGCCTGGCCGACGCACGCCATCGCATCGGCTGCTGTGAGAAGGCAATCCGGGACTTCGCCGACGTCTACACCACCGCCGAACGCCGCCACGGACCCGAAGCACCCGTCACCCTGAAAGCGCTCACCCAGCTCGCGTGCCTCTACCGCGACTGCGGATCACCCGACATCTCGAAGCGCTGCCTCAGGGTCGCCGCGACCATCGCCGCCCGCTACCTGACGGCCGGCGACCCTCTTCGCACCCACATCAGCGACATCGCGCGAACTCCGGCCAGCGAAAACCACCGCGCCGTCTGCACGCAGCTCACGCCGTCATGGCAGGTGCCGGCCACCTCATTGGCCGCATAGCGATCAGATCAGAAAGGGGGAGCGCACTATGCCGACGCGGTCCGTGCCGGTGGCCTCATGGACGCCGGCGCTCGTCGTCGACGCGGTGGCAGCCACGCTCGATCGTGCCGCCGAGCACGGCCTGTTAAGGGCGATCAGCGCGGTGGCCAGCGAGCTGGGCGTGTCATCCGCAACGATCGGAGAGTGGGTGGCGCGGGCACGAGCGGTGCCAGGCGCCCCGGTCCCGCCAGGTCTGGCGGCCTGCCACACCTGTGACCATCCGATGATCCTGGTGCAGCTCCCCGAGAGCTCACCGGTCTACCTCTGCATGCCCACCTGCGGGCGCGCACCCGTCCCGGCGCAACCGCTGGGTAACGCGGTCGCCCAGGCAGTGCTGCACCTCCTGCCGCACCTCGTGCCGCGCGGCATGATCAATCATGCTGCCGCCTACGCCCCCGGTGGCATCCTTCGCGTCGCTGTCGGTGCCGAGCCCACTGACCTGCACATCATGTGGCGGTCCAGCCCGTGGCAGCTCGTCGGACCCCGGATGGCCATGGCACAGCGCCTCGACTACGCCCACAGCCGCGCCGGCCGCGGCGATTACGAGCGCGCCATCGGAGCCCTGCGCACCGGACTGCTCTACGTCGATCCCACCGATCGCAATCCCCCTTTGGACGTCGCCACCGCAAGCGCCGCAGCCCTGCTCGCGGAACTCACGCTCGCCGCTGACGACCTCGCCACTGCGCTTCCGTGGGCCCGGTGGGCGTACCGCTCCCTGCACCACCTGCGCGGTGCCACCTCACCGCAGGCGCGCGCCGCCCTCAAGGTCCTCGCCGACGCGCACCGCCGCACGGGTGACCTCGCCGAAGCCGCGAACTGCTACCGGGACCTCGCCTGCCACCACAGCACCGCCGAGGGTCCTCGGGCGCTGCCCACCCTCGCCGCCCAAGCGACCCTCGCTCTCGTCCTGTACCAGGACGGGCACTGCGCCCAAGCGCGTCAACTTCTCGCCCGCACCGCCGCCGACCACCACGTCGCGCACCCAGGTCACCGCGACGGCCCGCGCCTGCGCCACGAACTCGCCCGCATGCGCGCCGGTTGTGTTGACCAAGGCCACGCCCATCCGGCCGGAACCGACGACCCCTAACACGATCTCCAGACCGCACTCACCGATAGGAGCCCGTCAGCATGACCGACGACACCAGCCACACCGCTGCGACCAACGGCACTGACCCGTCGGTCGGGGGACAGCAACGGCGCAAGGCAGCACATAGAGCGCGCACCCGGCTGTTGAGCGACCAACTCGACCGAGTCCAGGTCAGCGCCGGGCAGCGGGTCCTGGACCTCACCCGAGCCGCCGCCCTGCCGACCCGCGACACACCCGTCAGGTCCAGGCCGTCGCCCGGTGACCGCTATCCGGTCCTACGCGGCGAGCAGATCTGACCGGATGGTGAGAGGCAGTCATTCCGGTGGCGGGCCGATGGCGGACAGGCGGCGCCGCATCTACACGACACTGCTCGACGACCCAACGCGGACGTGGACCGTGCGGGAGCTAGCCGCCACGGTGAACAGCCTTTCCGAAGGCACCGTCCGCGACACCTTCAACGTGCTACTCGCCAACGGACATCTGCGGCAAGTGACGCGCCAGCGTTCACTGACGGCCATGCTCACCGACCGGGGCCAACAGGCACTGACAAACCTGCTCCGCAGTGCCACCTAGCCCCTACAGGCCAACGAAACAGACCGAGCGACCTCCGCGCCCTCGCGTCCGACCGACCACACCAACGCGGGGCCGCGTCAACGCCGAAGCGGGCCCGCGCCAGTCCTCTGACCACTTGCCTCCAGCGAGGAATCATCACCACGATGCCCATGACCCGACGGACTAGTCTTGCCCACCTGGTGACAGCGACCGCTCTCGGAGTCCTGCTCACTGCCTGCCAATCAAGTACCCCCGCTGGGCAGACCCACCCGCAGTCTGCGTCCGGAACACCACGGCAGCAGAGCACCACAACACCTCCGACGGCCGCCACCGATCCCGGCCTCACCCCGCACGAACGCCTGATGACCCTCGCGGGGATCGTCGGCAGTACACCCGCCGACGCCGCCACCGGCCTGCCCTACACCTACGTGCACACCCAGTCGTGGACCCGCGTCACGAAGAAGATCGCCCGCATCGACCTCCAGCGCTGGCGCCGCGACGCCGACGACTCCGGCCGCGAGGTGACCCGCCGGCTCCCCGACGTGCCTGGCCTAGCCCACCGCCCGACCCAGGCCGAGCGCGACCGCTTCGCATCAGCCCGAAAGACGATCACCCCATACCTAGCGGGCGACCTCAAGGCGTACATTGCGGAGCCTCTGCCCACCGAAGCCACCGTGCTCGCCAGCGTGCTGGCCCCACGCGAGCTGGCCGGGGAACCGGCCTACCCGCGAATCCTCGTCCACGGTGTCACCGGCCTCGCTACCCATCAGTACCTGAACCAGGATCAGCGCCGGACCACCCTGCGCGTCCTCGCCGCCGTGCCGCACATCGCCTATCAAGGCGAGCAAACAGACTTCGCTGGACGGACCGGGCTCGGCTTCACGGCGACCGCGGACGGCTCCACGACGCAGCTCATCATCAACCCTGGCACCGGAGAAATCCTCTCGGTGCACGAGCAAGTGGCCGGCGCACGGTCGGGCCTGTTCTCCTGCGTGCTGATCCTCGCCCGCGGCTACGCAGCCAACGACACCCAATCACCTTCCACCCAAAACCTGAGGTAGTCAGCTACTGACGGGTCCCTGCTCACCGAGCAACATCGATCGGACTCGAGGTAGCGCTCAGGTCGCAGGTTCCTTCCTCAGTGTGCCGCTGGGGTCGAGGGCGTGCACGCCCACCGCTGGCGGCATACCTACGCGCATGAGTGGAAGCTGGCCGGAGGAGACACCGGGGACCTGATGCTCGTGCTCGGCTGGACATCCGACGACATGCCGCGACACTACGGCGCCAGTGCTGCCGCCGAGCGCGCCCAGGAGGTGCAAGCCCGAATGGGGATCGGTGAACGTGTCTGACCCCGAGAAGGAACTGCGCCCAGGGCAGTGCGGGACAGTGCGGGCATGACCCCGGAGCAGCGTCGCCGCCGTGCCCGCATCGCCGCACACGCCTCCTGGGCCAACACCACCGACCGTACGGCGCGCACCTCGTCCGGCACCCAGGCGTGGTTGGCCCACACGTCGCATGGAGGTACCAATGCCCGATGGCGCGGATATCAAAGCTGATCTCGATGAGGCTGCAGCCGTCCGGATCGTCCGAAGCAACTTCGACCCAGTCGCAGCGCTAGCCGAGGGGGAATCCGGGCACTGTGATTGCCATGTTGTAGCGTAAATATGGCTAGTTAGACAAACTTGGGCATCCCGGCCTGTCGGACCGATTTCAGGCGACTATCCACTTAGGGTGATCGTAGTGGAGCGGCGGGCTGCCGGGCGCGGCGCTCGCGACTGGGAACGCTGATCAAGGGCGCTGCCCTTCTCGGTCGAAACGTGAGAGAGGTGACCTTACGGCCATGCAATGGCATCGTTGGATGAATGGTGACGGGCTGGCCGGATCGTTGTCTTGCCCGTATCCGACCAGCCACGTCGGCGTTGCTCTAGCAGAGGCCGCAGCGTACTGCGCAAGGGCCTGGTCTGCGTTGCATGGCGCCAAGTGCCGATGGTTCTTGAACGCATCTGGTCGAGTGGCCTAGCTAGCGCGTCCAGGGACGCCGCGACTCAGTCCGGTGAGGAACGCCTGCCAGGAGCGAGGTGAGAACTCAAGGATATCCTTCGTAGCCTTTGTGTCTCCTATTTGGACAGCGCCGGGATAGCAGGTGATCAGGACGCAGTTGTCCTCCCTGCATGCTGAGCTGCGTCGCGCCCACAAGGGTCGCTCGAATCTGCTCGCATCCACATTTTCTCCACTGGTGCAAGGTGGCTGAAAGGAATTTGTCGAATGCCCACAACGCTTGGCGTGTCGGCGGGTGAAGCGGATGAGCGCCAGTCGCTAATGTCTGACGGCCTGCGTGCTTCGCGTCTTGTGTGGCTTGCGACTGCGCTCCGTGTTCAGAGTAGCAGGGGAAATGTGCTTAAAGGTAGAGGATTTACCCGGGATGGCTTGAGGTTATGCGAGGATGCGCTATCTGATAGGTTGTGGCGGACTGCGACACCCGGTCGGCTGTTGGTTGACAGCCATCGGCAACTTTCCTTGCGCAGGTTGCCGTGCGCAAGTTTTCCAAGGAAGGTGCTTAAAGTATGACGTTTGGTCAAGGGCCGATGACCAATCGCCGACGCCTTCGTGTCGAGTTGCGCCGCCTTAGGGAAAGTCGAGAGCTGACACTCGATGACGTCCGCAAGAAGATGGAATGGTCGGTCTCGAAACTGATCCGCATTGAGAGTGGCGTGGTCAGCATATCGCTCAGTGACTTGAAGCTGCTGCTGCATCTCTACGGCGTACGTGATCCCCAAAAGGTGGCGGGCCTGCTCGAAGTCGCACGCCGGTCCCGTCAGCATCACTGGGCCGGTGAGTATCGCGATATTTCCAGCGCCTCCTACATGGACTTTCTCGGCTACGAAGATGACGCGGTGCGCGTCACCCAGTATCACCCGCTCGTCGTGCCAGGCCTCCTGCAAACTGAGGATTATGCGACGGAAATTGTCACCGCGACCACTATCGGTCCTAATGAGGGCGGCGTGATAGAGCGGCTCGTGAAATTGCGCATGGCGCGACAACAACGCTTCTTCGAAGATGGTCGCAATCGTCGTGCCCGCTTTATCCTTCCCGAACCCGTGCTAACTCCTCCCATGGAGCCCGGGATAGTTGCAGAACAGCGCAAACGCCTTAAAGCGTTGGCCGACAAGCCGCATGTCGAGATGCGGATTCTTCCCAGTCACGCTGAAATTACAAGGAAACTCCTCGGCTCTTTCTCTCTGCACGAGTTCGAGTCCGATGTCGATCCGGATATCGTATACCTCGGCTCCATTCCGGCGCTCGACGTCGCGCTTGTGGAAGACGACCGAGTCAACGACTACAAGGCTGTCCTTGAAGAGCTCCTCGAAAGTTGTCTTGACGAAGATGATTCGCGAGCGCGCCTACGAAGTTTCGCCTCGTGAGAGGGTCCTCCGAGGGCCTCTCGCTCGATGCCGACCACGCCGACGCCGGGGTTCTTCCCTGGTCCTGGCCTGCCCTAAGGGTGCCGAATCGACCGCACAGGTCTCACAGCCTTCCTGAAACCCTGCAACAGCCGCTCGGCAATAAGCGAGCAGCAGCACAAGCCCCATCAGTGCGATGGCCAGATGCGTCAATGACATCCAGCCGTCGTGCACAGATGCCGCCAGCAGTTCAAAGACCGCAGCCGGTGGTAGGGCGCCCGCATGCCGCACGTCGACCGGCTGCCGTAACCTTCCGCAGCTGCCATTGCCGACCCCAGCCAGCCGCAGGGCGGTGTCCCCGCCCACTCCTGAGTGGGCGTGACCTGCACCTGTACCAACCGATGGTGAGGGCAGCTCATCAGCGGGCCTGCAGCACGCCACCCCTGAAGCGTCTTGCTCCTGCCTGCAACGATAGGGACACCGGTCTTCTCTCGCCACGCTCCGTCGCCCCTCACTAAATCTGCGTATAGCCATCAACCACAGGCCGTTTTCCACTGTCGTCTAAGTAACGAACCCGGGCCTGCTCGGATACGGCTGCCCGGAGTCAGCGACCGTCGCCCCGTTACCCCCCCTTACCTTTTTGGATCGTCCTCAGCCGGGGACCCTCGGTCGCCCGGCCCGGTATGACTTCCTGCCCCTGTCGTTCGGATGATCCGGCGGGTGTTGTCGCCGGGTCGGGTGGCGTCGGCGGACCCGCTGAGCCCCTGGGGACAAGCCCGGCCAGATGCACGACCTCGGTGGGCGTCGGTCGGGCCGGACGCTGCTCGACGAGGAGGACCGCGAAGCCGTCCGGGGTGATGACCCGCCGGAGGGTACGGAAGAGATCGGCCACCGCACCGTCGACCGGCCTGGGTCGCGCGGGCGGCTGGGGTCGCGGCCAGCGCAGTACGACCAGGTCGATCTGCTCCACGGTGTCGAGACCGGCCAGGTCCGCAGCATGAGTGACCGGGCGGTAGGTACGGCCCGCCGCAATGCTCTCGTTACGAACGGTCGGGTCGCCGTCGAAGTCGACCACGGCTGCGCCGCGCCGGCTGTAGACGGCGATGATTCGACGCATCAGCAGGTGGCGTTACGTGGACTCGCTGATCTCGCCAAGGGGGCCGCTGCGCCACACCGAGATCCAGATCGGCGAGCCACCGACGATGACGTCGACGTGAAGGATGTCGCGGTGGTGGTCGAAGGTGGAGGTGTGGACGTATGGGTCGGGTCTGCCGTCTCGGGACGATGGGTTCGGCCCGTTGGGATTCTCGGGTGTCGCGGAAGATCTGGTCATCGGTGGGTGGCTGCCACACTGGCTGGCCCGTGCTCACGACCACCAAGAGCGGTCGTGACGGTGGGTTTGCTGGGGGAGCAGTGCGTTGGCTACCCAACCGTTGGCCAACTTCCGACCCGGCGGTGATGGCGAACCGCGCGGCGGGTTGCCGACGAGTCTGGCGTGGATGGCAATCGTCGAATCACCTGCACGAGGCGTGGGGCCGGCTCAGCTGGTCACACAGGGTGGCGGGATCTTGACGCGTTGCGCTACCGTCTCACCTGCACCGGCGGCCGGTGGGTTGGCGGCAATGCGCGGGGGATCGCGTCGCGGGCCGCCGCCACAAGAGACGGAAGGGCGTGAGCTGGTGTTTGAGGTCGGAGCAGCGACTACACCTCCGTCCGGGACGTCGGCAAGATTCTGAACGAGCTCGTCGGCGCCGTCGGCGTTACCCGTGCGAACAATGTCTGCACTGAGATGAGCAACGCCAATCAAGGTGCGGGGCTGAGAAAATCAGACGTACAGCTTCGGTCCGCCTTGAGCCGGACCGAAGCTGTACGCGTAGCGAGTCGTCGAGGTTCGGGGAGTGCCGTGCGTACGGGTAAGGGTCGCCGATCGGTGCTGACGTTCGCCGTCGCCGTGTCGATAGTCGGCGTGGTGGTCGGGTCAGGGGTGGTGGGCGTGCCAGCTCCAGCGTCGGCGGCCGACACGGTACGCGGCCTGCAGTGGTATCTCGACGCGCTGCAGATCCCGCAGGCCCACGAGATCACCAAGGGGCGTGGGGTGACGATCGCCGTCATCGACAGCGGTGTCGACGCGACGCATCCGGCGCTCGCTGGCCAACTGGCTGGCCGCCCCGGTGCCGCCCCGGCGGGATCTCCGCAAGGCTGGGTCGACCGGGACACGGAGGAGGGGCACGGCACGTCGATGGCCGGCCTGATCGTCGGGCGGGGCGGCGACCAGAACCGGCAGCTCGGGATCGCGCCGGAGGCGAAGGTCCTGCCGATCGCGCTGGGCGGCAGCGAGGGCGACGGCAACGACGGTGAGGTGGCGCGGGGCGTCCGTTGGGCTGCCGACGCCGGAGCTGACGTGATCAGCCTGTCCATCGGCTTCGAGCAGCCCGCCAGCATCCGGATCGTCGAGGCGGTCCAGTACGCCCTGAGCAAGAACGTCGTGCTCGTCGCGGCGACCGGCGCGGGCGGTCGGACGGTCGACTCTCCGGCGAATGCGCCTGGTGTGATTGCGGTCAATGCGACAACCCGATCGGAAGGCATCGCCCGCGCCTCGGTCGCTGGCCCTGAGGTGGTCCTCGCGGCTCCGGGCGACGACATCATCGCTCCCGTGCCGACGGCGGTGCAGGATAACGGTTACGCGGTTGCCTCGGGCACGAGTCAGGCGACCGCCATCCTCGCCGGGGTGGTCGCGCTGGTGCGGTCACGCTACCCGGACCTGGACGCGGCGAACGTGATCAATCGTTTGATTCGGACGGCCCGCGACGTGGGGGTGCCGGGTCGGGATCCAGAGTTCGGCTTCGGCGCGGTGGACGCGCTTGCCGCGCTGCAGCGGCCGGTACCAGCCGTAGACGTCAACCCGCTCTTGGCCGCCGGCGCGCAGCCGGGTGGAGTGACGGCCGCCCCGACGGGGGAGCAGACCGAGCGGCCGGCTGTCGCCATCAAGGTTAAGAACAAGACCGGCATCATCGTCGCGGGCTTGCTGTGCCTGGCCGTCGTCATCGGCGCGGTGGTGCTGGCCGTAGTCGTCGCCCGCCGCCGGCGCCGCCGTACCGCGCCGCCGGTCGGACCCGAACCGGGCAGTGCGCTGGGGGGTGGGCCAGGCTTCCCGCCGCCTGGGTACGGGCACCCGGCCGTCCCGCCGTCCGGGTACGGCCCGCCGGGAGGTTCGCCGCCCCTGCGGTCGGATGCTGCGCAGCATCCTCATCAGCCCAGGCCGCAGCCCGTACCCCCATTCCCTCCACCCGCGGCGCTACCGGGGCAGCCCGGGACCTCGCCGCCCCAGGGCTTGGGCGGCCCGCACCAGCGCTGACACACCACCGACCGATCACCGGGGAGGATGGAGATGAGCGACGAGGGTAACAGTCAACCGCAGGTGGAGGGCTGGATGCGGGTGCCGCCCGGCGTTGCCGACGCGATGCCGGCGGGCAGCCCGTTGCGGCCGATTGCCACGGTGGCTGCGCACGGGCCGGCGGTGGGGTTCCGTCAGGATGACGTCCGCGCCGGCGCAGGATCGGCGCCGTTGCAGATCGTGGGCGGGCCCGGTCAGCGCGACGTCACCGAGTGGGAGGCGGACCGTCTGGAAGCGGCCGCCGACAACATCGAGCGGCACGCAAGTTACCTGCGTCGGCTCGCCGTCGACATGGAGGAGATCAAGGACCTGCTCGGCGGCGAAGCGGCGCTGGCCAGCCCCGGCGGCGCGCTGGGCGGTTTTCCCAAGGGGTTGAGCCTGGCCGCCGCTCACCATGGTCTGCACAGGACGACCTCGGAGTCGCTGACGAATCTCTCCAACGACATGTACCGGGCGGCCGATGCGCTGCGCGAGGTCAAGCGTAAGTACGACACCGCCGAGGACGCGAACAAGATGTCAGCGCAGGAGATGCAGCGGGCCTTGAAGGCCGGCGGCCTCGGTCCGCGCCCCGGCGCGGAAGGAGTTTGATGTGAGCGCTTTGAGCTGGGAGGACATGGCGCGCCAGGTGCTGGTAGCAGGCCGGCCGGCCGACGTTACCAGCGCTGCGTTGGGCTGGCAGGCGCTGCTGGGCAACGTCGAGGAGGTGAAACGGCTGGTGGACGCCGACGTCCTCGACCTGGGTGAGAGCTGGAAGGGCCCGGCATACGACGCGTTTCGCACGCACATGGAAGGGCTGACCAGGCAAGCGGAGACGATTGTGGACGGTGCCCGAGAGTCGGGCAGCGGTCAGCACAGCATCGTGACCGTCCTGCAGACCGCCGCGCAGGATCTGGAGCGTGCGCAGAACGCGATGCCGGTCCCACAGGGGTGCGTGGGCGACCTGGCGGCGGCCCGCAACGGTGCCATAGTCATCGAGACGGGGCTGTTCGAGGCGAGCGTCCGGGCCGACTTCGCGGGTAGTTGGCCGATGGAGAAGCTCGGCCAGCTCAACGACCGGATCGGCGAATTCTTCCACAACAACACCGAGGACGCGCGCAAAGCCTACGACCAGGTCAGCAACGACTACGCAGCCCGGGAGCGGGAGACCCCCGGAGGCACTCAGTCGGAGAAGCGCACAGGAAGCGGCCCGAGCGGGGTAGACCTGGAAGGTCCAACGGGCACCGGCGGCACCGGCCAGGCAGCCAGCCTCGGTGGAGGGCCTTCAACCGGCGGTCTCGGCGGCGAACCTTCTCTGGGAACCGGTCACATCAGCTCCGGCGGGGCAGGTTTCGGCTCGGGCACCCACCCGGAGCTCTCCTCCGGCACTGGCGGCTACGACGGCAACGCCCCAAGCGGCAGCGGCAAGCCCCCGGGCGCCGGCAGCGACCTCGGTGACGGCGCTCTGGCCGGCGAGTACAGCAGCGGCCTGGCCGGCGCAGGCGCAGGTACGGGAACCCTTACCGGCGTGAACTCCGGGTTTGGTGCCGGCGGTGGCGTGCCCAGCGCGACCGGCCTGGGCGCCGGGGGCGGCGGCCTTGGTGGCACGGCAGGCCTGGGCGGGGCCGGTGCCCACATCCCGGGCGGTGGTTCCCTGGGCCGCCCGGTTAGCCTCGGCATGTCGCCAATGGTGGGTGGCGCGGCTGGTACCAGTGGTGCCGGGCGCGGTGCCAATGGTCCGTCCAGCAGGGGCGGTGCGGCGATGGCGCCTGGCATGATCGGCGCGGGCGGCCGGGGTGGGTCCGGCAGCACGGGCGCGCGTCCTGCCGGCGGTGGCGTCCGGGGCGGCCTGACTGGGACGAACAGCGGGGCCGACGACGGCAACGAAGAGTCCCAACACGGCACATGGCTCAGGGAAGACGACGACGTATGGGGCGCGGACGACGACGGCACGGACGGCGTGTTGCGCTGAATCTCAGCATCGACCAGCGTTATCCGCACGGTGACGGCACGCGGTCGTCGCTGGGTCGAGCCGGACAATGATTGCGGCAGACCTTCCGGGAAACCGGGACACCTCGTGCCAGCCCAACAGCGGGGCGCCGTCACCCAACGACGGCGAGTTCCGACCCAACGGCCGCTGACGCGCTCACCGAACGCTTCGGCCCGATGGCGGGGCACCTGCGTCAGGCACGGCATGGTCAGAGAACCATCGTCATCGTCTCCGCAGGAAGGCGTAGACGATCTTGTTGGAGGCGAATTCCGAGATGTTGACGAGGTCCCAGCCGAACTGGCCCAAGACCTCGGCGGCGGCGACCGCCTCGCTGACCTTGTCGCCGCTGACGCCGTGATGGGAGACGACGGCCAAGAGACGATGGGGGTACGTCCGAAGATCGGCGTGGCCCTGCAGGACCGCCCGGGCGGTGACCATGCGGGTCCGGGCGATGTGCTCCGGGGTCTCTGCGGCGGTCATACCCGGCACCATAGTGGCTCGTCGCTCGGGCAGTCTGCCAGCTTCGCAGCCGGTATGTTCGAGACGTGTCTGCGTCGGCCGGTGTTTCTCGTCTTGTCATGGCGCTCGTTGCGGTACTCGCCACCGCCGCCTGTGACGGTGCCTCTGCTCCGGTGGCTGCGCCGACCGCCGGGCCGGCCACGAGCAGCGTTGCCTCCACCGCACCTACAGCCTCGGTCGGCCCTGTCTACCGCGCTCAAGATTTGGACCTGTGTAAGCGTACTGATCTTCGGCCGTTGGCGGAGTTGTCCCTGACGGTGGCCCGCACCGATCCGAAGCCACCGCTGGGGCAGCCGGGTGCGGCGTGTCTTTTCGAGATGCGGATGAAGGACGGGCATCAGGCGAATCTGCGGGTGGAGGCGTCCACGCCAGTCAGTGAGCAGGAGGCTCGGCTGCTCTACCGGGCCACGGCGCAGGTGACGGTGATGACTCCAGCCGGCGTCATCGCCGGTGTGGGCGACGAGGCCGAAGCCTTCACCAGGCGCTCCGAGCCCGGCTTCAAGTACGCCGAGTACATGGTCCGGGCGCGCACGGGCAACCTGGTGGTGAAGGTCTGGTTGGCCGTCGGCGGCACTTCGTATGCCGCCACCGAAACGCTCGCATCGAAGGCGTTGACGTTGCTCAAGGCGACTCAGGCGGCCGTACCCACGGTGTGATGCGCCCGTCGGTCATCCTCGCACGGCCTCGGGCCACCGCCCCCCGGGTAGCTTCGAGTGGTCGCCGACCTGCGTGGCGATGTCCCGGACGTTGCCCAGCGCGTCGACGAAGCGCTGGCCGATGGTGAGCAGGACGTCCAGGCCGGCGGTGACCAGGTCTCCGACCGACTCGGCGAGCGTGGAGATGGCCCACGGTAGGTCGATGACGGTTGCCCCTTCGGACGCCGCCTGCGCCAGTTTGCCGACCAGTCCCGTGACGATCTTCGCGAGTTCGACGGCGTAGTCGACGTTCGCCTTGGCGATCGTGAACAGCCACTGGCTGATGAACTCCGACTTGACGACGGACTCGTCGACCGCGGCTTTCTGCTTGAGTGCCTTGGCGTTGTAGGCACTCGCGGCGTCGCCGGTCCACTTGGGCAGGTTCTCGTTCGCCGGGTCGGTGGTGGCGGAGGAAAGCTCGGAGACCGGGGTCTTCACGTCGTTGACCCAGCGGAAGCTGACGTCGATGAGCGAGAGCACCGGCAGTTGATGCTCCAGGGCCTGCTCGACGCGGTCGAGGATGGCGTTCAGCCCTGCTCGGGTGGTATCCAGGCTGTGCTTGATCCACAGGAGTGCTGCGGGTCCGAGGAGCCACTTCCACTGCTGTACCTGCTCGACGATCTCGTTGAACGTGGCGATCGCCTCGTCGATGCCGGAGCGGATATGGTCGAACGCCTTGTTGAACGGTTCCCCGTATTCGAGATCAGTGGTGCCTGGCTGCATGGGGTGCTCCGTGCCTCTCCGAACGTCGCGCGGCGGGTCGCTAGGCCTTGTAGATCTTGTTGAGGTCCAGCGAGACGATCTCGTCGGCCCGGTCGTACTCGTCGGCGATGTGCCGCAGGGCCTTGCCCACCTGTTCGAATTCGGTCACCGCCCCATTCAGAACGGCGACCATGAAGTTGTGGAAGTCGTTGTATGCCAACGAGTGGATGAGGACGTTCGCGTCGCCGATGAAGAAGGCCGACGTGTCGAGGTGGAGCTGTTCAGCAGCGATCTTGATGGCGGCGACCCGGTCCGACAGCGTCAGCCACTTACCTCCCTCATCGCGTAGCGAATCAGTGATGACGTTCAGTTCAGCCATCTCACTACCTCACGATCCAGTCCGTCTGGCGCTGGCCAGCTCGAACGCGCGGAAGACGGAACGGGCTTCGAACTGCAGCTGACCCGCGTCTGCCCGTGCGATCCGCCTGGCGTCGCCGGTGATGCCGGTGATGCCGCCGCCGCTGATGTGCAACGTCAGGCAGCCGTTGGGGCTCGACATGCTCGACTCATCCGTCCGCCTGGGCAAGCGAGCCGCGTCCAACTCTGCGTCAAGGTCGTCCAGCGTCCGCCAGGTGGCGCGCAGCCAGGTGTGCTCGTCGACGTCCCGCTCGGGGCTCCTGTCCAGCGGTCTCCGTTCCGGCGCTGCAGGACCACGTTCTTCCGCCTGCAGATGAAGGAGCGCCGCTAGTTCGACGGCAGCCTGCACGGCGGCGGCGTACGCCTCGAAGAGCGCATCGGCGAACCCGCTGGGGCCGAGCCGGCTGCGCCAGTCGCGAGCGATCGTGACAGCCGAGACCTCTCGCTGTGCGTTGATCACCACGCGAACGGAGCCGGATTGGTCCGCCCCGGAGCACTCCTCGGGTCGCAGTTCACGTCCCGTCTCGCGCAGCGCACGGTCGGCCTGCTTGCGTAAGACGGAATCGTCGCCCAGGAAGTCCAGGCTCGCCAGTCTGAGGCGTTCATGCCTGCTGCCCTGCTGCATTCGCCCCCGGCTTCCTGCTCGGTCAACGCTTTCCGTGATGCGCCCGCCACGGCGAGGTAGGACCACGGTACGTGAATGACCAAGATCCGTGCGACCCGGGGCGCAGGGATGCAATTCGCAGTCCGGCGAGGACGTGTCGTGGCAGAGGGGCCAGAGGGCTTTCGCCAGAGCACATCGATCCGCTCGGTTCTTGAACTCGGCTGGTAGCGGACCAGACTGGGCGGCCGTAGGCGAGGCGCGGGAGCACCCAGGCCAGCCGTTGCTGTTAGTACTCCAGCGGCGGTTGGTCAGGGGCAGCCGTCTCGTCGGTAATGGCAGGTTTGGGCTTGGTGTTGGCGTCGTCGGCGCCATCGTGACCAGGCCCGGACGTGCTCGGGTGGGTTGATCGCACCTTGAGTGCATGCCGCCGCGCTCGCCCTCCACACGATCGTCGAGGCGGGCCTCCTGGCCCGGCGGCCCTCACGCCTCCAAGGCTTAAGCCGCAGGTGGCTGATGCCGTTACCTGTTCCGGATGGTTGCCTTGGCAGCGTCCCAGGCAACCGGTCGATTGCATCGTGAGGGCTGACGTCGATACCGGCGTCGTTACGACGTCA
Organism: Micromonospora sp. NPDC049101; assembly: GCF_040648675.1. Classification (NCBI taxonomy): domain Bacteria; kingdom Bacillati; phylum Actinomycetota; class Actinomycetes; order Micromonosporales; family Micromonosporaceae; genus Micromonospora; species Micromonospora sp. NPDC049101. The sequence continues at coordinate 29,375 of NZ_JBEZED010000002.1, forward strand.
GGGTAGGGCACCGACGATGTCAACCACCACAAGCGACGATTACACCCGGGGCGGGATACAGGGGCAGGTGTGGACGATCGATGCGGTACGGGACCTCGGCGTCACCACCGATGTGGAGACCGCTGCGGCGATCTCGGGCATCGGGCGGACCAAGGCCTACGAGCTGGCCAAAACCAACGAGTTCCCGGTGCGCCTCCTGCGTATCGGCCGGCGGTACCTGGTACCTGTACCGGCGATCCTCAAGCTGCTCGCCGCCGAGTAGTCGATTTGTGAGCAACTTCCACGTCGCCCAGGATCACCCCCGCGTGCGCGGGGAGCACGCCAGCATATTCGGCGGTGGACACGCGGTCGAAGGATCACCCCCGCGTGCGCGGGGAGCACCCACCGAATCGGCCGGTCTTGTCGGAGTACGCCGGATCACCCCCGCGTGCGCGGGGAGCACGGTTTCCTACTGGGAGCCGACCGCCCAGGACGGGGATCACCCCCGCGTGCGCGGGGAGCACTTGCTGCCACCCCCGGCCCGCAGCAGCAGCGTGGGATCACCCCCCGCGTGCGCGGGGAGCACTTGCTCTGGCCGCTGTGGTTGTCCTGGTGCTGGGGATCACCCCCGCGTGCGCGGGGAGCACGAAGGTTCGATCATCCTCGTTGGATGGGGTCAGGGATCACCCCCGCGTGCGCGGGGAGCACGGCAGGTAGTTGTCGCCGGAGAGGCGACTGAAGGGATCACCCCCGCGTGCGCGGGGAGCACTGGATCGGCGCGGCACGGAGGGTGTAGATGTCCGGATCACCCCCGCGTGCGCGGGGAGCACAGGCCCGTCACGGTGCCGGCCAGTGTGGACGCCGGATCACCCCCCGCGTGCGTGGGGAGCACGGCCTTGGTGCGGTGGTACTCATGTGCGATCAGGGATCACCCCCGCGTGCGCGGGGAGCACGAGCACGTGCTCGTCGACGTACGCGTCGAGGTCGAAGACGGATCACCCCCGCGTGCGCGGGGAGCACACAACAACCCCGACGGTTTCCGTCGTGGTTTCGGGATCACCCCCGCGTGCGCGGGGAGCACACTTCTTGACCTGGGGCGTTAGAGATCGACTTCGTGGTTTTCATTCACTAGGTTTTGCAAGATCGTCCCGCTTGGTCTTCGTTCAGGTTGGCGCAGTCGGCATGCAAGAAAGAGAATCCTGCTAAGGGTAGTTGATAAGGGTCAGGTGAATCGACCAGCGAACAAGCAGTACTGCAGGACGTGCGCCGAGGTCTACCCAGCCCTGAGCAGGATGGCGTGCTGCGAGGTCACGTGCGGCCCAGCAACCACGGCATCGCTCACGGCATCACCTGTCCATTCGCACTCCTGGCGCTGACCCTCCGGGACGGCACATCCGTCGACAAACACACCCAGGCAATCAACCGCATCTGCGACTGGCTCGACACCTGGTAACGCCACACCAACATCGGACCATGGTGGCCCCAGACCATTACGCTCGACGACCTTGACCGTGGCGACCCAAGCCAACGCGGACCGCTCCGGCCGTCCTGGTGCTACGGCACCCCCGGCCTCACCCGCGCCCAGCAACTCACCGCGCTCGCCCTCGGCGACACCACACGCCAACGCCTCGCCGAGAGCGCAATCGTCGCCTGCCTGAACGACCCGACCCAGATCGGCCAACTCGCCGATCGCAGCCTGTGCCACGGAACCGCCGGACTCCTCACAACAGCCCGCCGTATCGCCGTTGATGCCCTCACACCCATACCCCTCGCGCCACTACAGCGTCTCCACCAGCAGGCCCCAGGTGCTGCCGGCGAACCAGCAGGCTTCCTCGACGGGACATCCGGCGCCGCTCTGGCCACCTTCGAAACCACGGAGACCTCGTGGGACGCCTGCCTACTCCTCTGCTAAACCGCCAACATCGACCGGACGGCACTCATGGAACAGAACTCCTGGAAGCAGGTGAACGTCGCCTATCCCGGCCCAGACTCCAGAAAACGGGAAATGCAAGCTGTCGAACACCTCGCCCCCGTACTACCGGCCGCCGAGGCCGAGGGCCTGATCACCTCGTGGTGGTTCATCCGCAAGGGCCCGTGGCGGATTCGCTACCTCCCTGCCACGTCCACCGGCGATCCGGTGCACCTACTGCTCACCGACACCGTGAGCTGGACCAGCGACATCTACGAGCCAGAGATCCATGCTTTCGGCGGCGCTGCCGGCATGAGCGCCGCCCACGCCCTGTTCCACCAGGACAGCCGACACCTCCTGGACTACCTCGGCGACGACCCCGATGACCGGCGGGAACACGCGCTCATCCTGTGTACCGCGCTCATGCGCGCCGCCGGCCTCGACATCAACGAGCAAGGCGACGTCTGGGCCAGGATCGCTGATCAGCGCGGCCCGTTGGCAAGCCAAGCACCCACTCAGGACCTTCGAGCATGGACTGACATCACCGCCGACGTCCGCCGCCTCCTGCTCGGCTCACCTCGCGCCGGCGGCATCGCCAGCGACTGGCTGAGCGCCTTCGAGGACACCGGGGAGGCACTGCGCGCCCTCCGTGAATCGGGCAAGCTCACACGCGGAATTCGCGGAATCATCGCGTTGCACGTGATCTTCCACATGAACCGTCTTGGAGTCCCCGCGAGCACCCAAGCCACCCTCGCCCGCGCCGCCAAAGAGGCAACCTTCGACGATGCCTCTGCCTAACACGAGAGCGCCTGCTGGCGAACGCCCTACTCGCCACGTTCGAGCCTCAAACCTTAGCGACGGCGACTCTGCTGCGGGCTTGCGGGCCCGTCCGCGTCCCATGTCCATCGGCCGTAGAGGGCGTCACTGACCTACTCGCCTGATGCACCGTGCTCGGCCCGTCCTACGGAGGTCAGGCATCACCGATGGCCGCGCCGGTCGTAGCGCGAACACTCGGCGGCAAGGTTCTTATCCGCGACATACGGTTGAACCACCGAAAGGTTCCCGCGAACCAGGACCACCACGCGTTCGTACTGCGGGTTTTGCCGCCGCCCGGGCTTTGGCTACCGCGCCTCCGGCGGGGGCGCTCCGGCTCCAGGATGCCCGAGGGCCGTATGCGGCTGCCGGCTCAGTGGGTGGCTGCGGTGAACACATCCTGTCTGCCATCGACCCGGGCAAGCCGAGCAGACCGCCGCCCGGCCCGCCAGCGTACGAGCGAGGCGTTGGGGTCCGAGGGCCGTGGCGGGCCGGGCGGCGGCCTGCTCCCAGAGGGCGGGTCGATGGCAGACAGGATGCTGGGTGCTTCTGGCTTGGTCTGCACGGACTGGCTGTCTCGCGCAACCTTCGTCAGTCAACGGGTGACGCGGACGATGGCTCGAACTGCAAGGACCTGCTCCCGCGAATCACCCCCATCAGCCGGGCACAGCTCACTGTCCAGGCAATGTCGCAGAGGAAGTGGATCGCTACGTGCGCGGGGAGCAGGCATACCGCAATCGAGCCCCGGCTGAGCAAACGTGGGATTGCCCCCGCGCTTGCGGGGGAGCAGTTCCCGCCCCTCCGGCTCGGCTTGGGCTCGTCAGGACACCCCCGCGTGCCCGGGGAGCAGGCCTGCGATGAGCACCTCGGCTTCGTGCTCAACGGACCACCCCCGCCTGCGCGGGGAGCAGGCCGCCGAGTGCAGTTTTCGCTACCCAGTAGACCGGACCGCCCCCGAATGCGCGGGGAGCGGGAGCCTTCCTTGCCGGTGGTCGGTCAGCCAGTCACTCTGGCGTGCGCGGGGAGGTGCTGGCACCGGTCGGCTCACAGAGGATTGCTTATGGACTACCCCGCGTGCGCGGGGAGCACCCGTCCCACTCGGCCATCGGCTCCCCGCGGAAGGGACCAGCCCCGCGTGCGCGGGGGGCACGTGCGTACGGTAGTGAGGAAACCGTCCGACGCCGGACCACCCCCGCGTGCGCGGGGAGCACGAGGGCCAGAAGGTCCGGGTGATTTTGGATTGGGGACCACCCCCGCGTGCGCGGGGAGCACCAGAGCGGCGTGGAGGGGGCCGCGGCCGTCCCGGACCACCCCCGCGTGCGGGGAGCACGCCATATTCGACCCGGCAGCCTTGCCGATCTTCGGACTACCCCCGCGTGCGCGGGAGCACGGGGTTTCACTGAATGTGACCGGTCGGGGTGCTGGACCACCCCCGCGTGCGCGGGGAGCACGGATGTGCCACCGCCACGGTGGAGCTGGTGACCGGACCACCCCCGCGTGCGCGGGGAGCACCACCTGGACGTTGACGCTGAGAGCATCGTGCACGGACCCCCCCGCGTGCGCGGGGAGCACTTCCACGACTACGCCACGGTCGAGATCGACGTCGGACCACCCCCGCGTGCGCGGGGAGCCAGCCGTTCTGCGATCCCGCGTGCCAGCACCGAACGGGATCACCCCCGCGTGCGCGGGGAGCAGGGAGCCCTGATGTTCCAGACCTACGGCAAGGCCGGATCACCCCCGCGTGCGCGGGGAGCAGCAGGAGGGATCCTGCGGTGTCATGGGATAAGAAGGATCACCCCCGCGTGCGCGGGGAGCAGCCGACCGCGTTGGCGGCGGTGCTTTCGACAGGGGGATCACCCCCGCGTGCGCGGGGAGCAGGCTTCTTGACCTGCGGCTTTATAGATCGACTTCGCCGTTTTATTCACTAGGGTCTGCAAGATCGTTCTGTTCTGTGCAGGGGTATCTCGAGGGGTCAGCTAGCCCTGCTGCAGCATAGTTGATGAGGCTCTATTGCAGTGATTAGTGAACGCTTTGAGACTGCCATCGATGGTCAGGACCGGAGGTGAGGTGGCGGCCGCCGCGGCAGCCAGCGGCCCGTGTCGTCGCTGCGTTGAGCGTTGCCCAGTAGGTCCAGGGCGCCGGCGGCGCGGCGCGGACCTGGGCGCATGATCGCTGACGTTGTGGCCGCCCACAGCTCGCCGATGATGCTGATTTGTTGCTCGGCGTACTCGCCGTTGCTGCTCAACCCGTGCTGGTCCACGTTGGCGACCCTGACACAGTCGGCTGGGCGGTGGAGCTGCCAGGGTGGGGGCATGGATGGGCGACGCCGTTGTCGGGATCCACCCCGACAACATTCCGGCAATCGGAGGGGACCGGAAGGATCGCCCTCACGTGCGCGGAAAGTAGTCTTATTTACCTGCAGGTTTTATATCAAATTAGGGCATTTCGTTCAATTTCTTCAAGACAGTGCTTCGTATGCTGCTGCCCTACGGTCCCTTAGGATCCAGCGGCTGGCGCGCTAGAAACGAACGCTGCTTGGTAGCCGATTTCCTCAGGACCGGGGGCCGAGAGCGCCGGCGGTTAGGCTGTCGCCGATCTCGCGAGCCAATGCGGCCCCGGTTGCTGCGGCCCGGTCAAGTCCGATGCGAAACTCAACAAGCTGGCAGAAGGCTCGTCCGTAGGCTTGCTGCTGGTCTAGCTGCAGCACGGGGATGGCGAGCCGCTTGACATCGATGCGCAGGGCGCCGCTGCCGGTGCTGGAGGCGCGACCAGCGACGCGCAGGTTGTCTGTACGGGAGATAACGCCGGCGACGAACCACGGATCGAATCGGGCCGGATCGACGCGAAGTAGTTGGAGCCCGGCTCCCAGCTCGGCCCCAACTTGCTCCGGAGTGGCTACTCGGGCACTGATTCTGCGGCCGATGACTGGGATGAGGACGTCGCCGGCTTGTACTTCCGGTCCGGCATCGTCGTCCGGGGCGCGGGTCGCAGTGCCGGTGGCCGGGGTGCCGGCTAGGACGTCGGCTCCAGTTAGCACCAAGCCATCAGCCACGGTGTGGGCTGGTCTGCTACGGGACACCGCCCGGTGTATGGACATGCCGCCCGACCGGACCAAGTCAGCGATGTCGGCCTGGGGAGCTAGCCGAAGGGCTGCTGTCTCTACCTCTTCCACCGCTGGAAGGCTGCGTCGTAGCCCATCAAGGAGTTTGTCGAAGTCGCTGATCCTGGCAATGATCTGTGACGGATTGGTGGCGAGTTCGTCTGCTCGTGGCAGGTAGCGCTGCGGTGTGAGGTCGACCTGGTCATCGAGTACTTCGATTGCGGGTACGGCACGGTGGACGCCGGGCTCTTGGGCGTAGTGGTCGGACAGGTAGGCGCGCCAGGCGGCTCCCGCGACGTCGGCGATGGCGCCGGTGGTTGGCGCGGTAGTGGTATCGACAACCAGTAGGGTTCCGGCGTGTGGCTGACCCAGGTCGGGCAGCCTGAGCACCCAAATGTGCAGTCCGATGCCTGTCGGCGGCATCAGGCCGGCGGGTAGGGCGATGACAGCTCGGAGCGCTCCGTGGCGGACTAGTTCAGCGCGGACGCGACGGCCTGCTGGGCGTAGAGCGGCAGCCGGGGGCATGAGAACAACGGCGGTTCCGCTGGGGGAGAGGTGAGCCAGGGCGTGCTGTATCCAGGCGAGTTCGGGCTCGGTGCGCGGTGGCAGCCCGTAGGTCCAGCGGGGGTCGTAGGCCAGGCGATCGTGGCCCCAGTCGTGGATGCCGAACGGAAAGTTGGCCACAACCACGTCGGCCCGTAGGTCGGGCGTGGCGTCGGCGAGAAGGCTGTCGCCGATGTGGACGACGGGTGGCTGCGCTGCATGCCCGGAACGCTTCGCGCGTAGGTGTACGAACCAGAGTCGCAGCAGCGTGATCAGGGCGTACTGAGGGTTGATCTCCTGTGCGTAGCACCGGGTGACGCTAGCGTTTTGGAGTGCCCGGTCGGCGGCCATCCGCAGGATTGATCCGGTGCCGCTGGTGAAGTCGAACGTACTGGCTCCGGTGCCCGCGAGGTTCAGCAGCACTTCCGCGACACCATCAGGTGTGCCGGCAAGACCGGAGAGCGAGTGAGCCGAAGCGACGTACTGGCTGTGCAGGTACTCGAAGGCCGCCTCCGGCTCCCGTTCCCGGCCAAGTTGGTCGACCGCGCTCAACAGAGTGGTGAGCTGCGGTGTCCATTGCTTTGGCAGCAGTTCGTCGACTAGGTCGGCCAGGTCGGAGTCGATTGCGCGGAGGTGCGTGAGGAGCTTTCGTGGGGTAGGCATACTTTCGGCCGGGGCCTCGGGTCGATCGGAGCGGATGAGCAGGTAGGCGCCGGCGATGCTGAGCGCGTCACTGATCCGCGCCCCGGGCTGGTAGCTCTCGATGTGTCGCCAGGCCCACTGCTCAGCGCTGGCCTCGTGTAGGCGGCCGTGTCGACGGAGCCAGCTCTCAACCTCACCTGCGTCAAAGGATGGGCTGGTCGGGGTGCCGCCGACGGGTGCTGGGAAGTCGGCGTAGCGGCGACGCCAGTTACTCACCGCAGCCCGGCCGACGTTGGCCAGACGTGCGATGCCGCTGGCGGTGAGAGTGGCGTCGCTGGGGGCCGTCCTTGGCTCTTGAGTCACGTGTGAACGGTACCATCTAAAGGAGTCTTGTGCGCGGTGTTCACAGGCGCTACCTTGTCAATGGTTCGATTCACGACTCACCCTGGAGGGCCCCATGCCGCGTCGTGGGCACAGCACCACCGTCGGAAAGTTCGCAAAGCTGTACCAGAACCGTCGAGCGTCGGAGATCCGTGTGCTCGGCGAGATGCTGCGCCGCGAGCAGCACACGAAGCCCAACGAGAGCCCAGAGGTGCGTGAAGCGCGAGTAGGTGTCGAAGCTCGCTGACCTGATCTGATCCGCCGCCCCGACTATCGAAGGAGGACCATGAACACCCTTGCTCGCAACCGCGCTGCTCGCTGCTCCGTCCCCGAGCTTTCCGCCGGTCACCTACGTGCATGGCGGTGCACGGCGGTATTGCTCCGTCGATGCGGACGCCACCCCTCCGAACGCGTACGAGCGAGTGCGCCTTGACCCGGTCGTCGGCGCCGCCATTGCGGAGGCGTACATGGCCGCGCCCGTCCGGGATGTGCGCGCCTACGCTTCGTACGCCGCGTTCTGTCGGGAGACCGTGCAGCAGTACCATTTCCTAGTGGGCAGGGCTGATTTCGGTGGTCTCGGTCTGTCGGTGCGAATCGTTGACGAGGACCCGTACACGGACGTCGGTTCCATGGTCGAAGACGTATGGCAACGCCGGTTGAAGGTCTGGGCCAGCGCAGCCAGTAGCAACCCGCACCCGTATCTCAGTGACAGCGAAAACGACATGTTCCGGGCGGTCCACGATGTCTTCGGTCATGCCGCAAGCGGTCGCGGCTTCGACCGGCACGGCGAAGAGGCGGCATGGTTGAAGCACAGCAACATGTACTCGCGCCTGGCTCGACGCGCCTTGACGACCGAAACGCGTGGGCAAAACTGCGCCTTGAACTTCCACTACCGCGGTGCCCGCTTTCCCGAGCAGAAGGCGGCACTACTACCTCGGTGGTTTAGCGATCCGACTTTGCCTCGTGTCGCGAGGGCTGTCGGGGAGCGGACCGTTGCTTGCTGAGCTGCTCGATCTCCTGCTGGAGGTCCAGCACGGCGGCGTGCCTGGATCCGTCCGCGTGGATGCGGTCCCGAAGCAGCAGGTTGAGCTGGCGCAGGGCGCGGTCGTGCTCGCCAAGTGGTACGTGCGCGCGGGCCGCACGCAGTCGGAACTCGAAGACCAGCGGATCGTCGGCGCCCCGCCGCTCTGTCTGATGTTCGGCGAGCCGCCGCCACTGTCGCGCGGCAGCACGGAATTCGCCAGCGGCGTGCAACTGGTCCGCCTGCTCGGCGGTCCGTTCTACGTCGAGCTCGGTCTGCTCGGAGGGGGCCGCCGCCAAGAGTCGAGACTGGACTGGTACTCGCCCGACTATCGCGGCGTAGGCCCGTACGGCCCCGGCGGGGTCGTCAAGCAACCCCGGAATCGGCACCAGGTCCTGGGCGAGTGGAGCCAGTACCGCGTAGACCTCGGTGGCCGTGGCTGGTCGGTCCTGCGGGCGGGGCGCCAGCAACGCGTAGACCAGGTCATCGAGTACGGCCGGGGTCTCCGGCCGCATGTGGGTCGGGCGAGGAGGCAGGTCGTCCAGCTGATGTCGCAGCGTGGTTGTGGTGGTGACCCCCTCGAATGGTGGGTGTGCGGTGAGCAGGTCGAAGAGGGTGGCTCCGAGGCCGTACAGGTCGGTGCGGTGATCGGTGGGCTCGCCGAGGATCTGTTCGGGAGCCATGTAGCCCACCGTGCCGAGACTCTGATCGCTCTGGGTGATCCGCGAGTAGCGGTCGTCATCAGGCACGGCAGCCAGTCCGAAGTCGAGCACCTTTACGGCCCCACTCTTGTCCAGCATGACGTTGCTCGGCTTGATGTCCCTGTGCACCAGGCCGATCTGTCGAGCAGCGAGCAGGACGCAGCTGATCTGAGCTCCGATGGCGGCCACCCAGCCGATCGGGAGTGGACCTTGCTCTGCAACGAGATCACTCAGAGAGATTCCGTGGATCCGCTGCAGGACGGCGTACGGGCGGCCGTCTTGCTCACCAACGTCGTAGATGGCGGGCACGCCGGGATGATCGAGGCGGGCGGTTAGCAGGACCTCACGGCGGAATCGTCGTACCACGTCGATGTTCGGCGTGGCAGCGTTGACGAACTTCACGATCACCGGACGATCGAGCAGGGTGTCCTGCCCTACCCAAACCTCGCCCATTCCCTTGTGCGCCATCGGAAAACGGCCCAGCTTGTACCGGTCCCTGAGGATCGCGCCCGCCGCCACGAGGCCCAGCATAACGGGCCTGGCGTCCTCCCTTGGGCACCAACGCGGCCAGTCGCGGGCCGATCTGGTGAATATTTAGAACGACAATACTCTTGCAAGCTGTGTTCACAAGGTGCTCTACTGGGTCCTGCGCCGGCACCGGTCCTGGACGCACACGGTGATGCCGTGGTTGGTGCCGCTCGGGTCGAACCGGGGCAACGAGGAAGGTGAGTGGTGTGGCTGAGTTGGCCATCGAGCGGGGGTTCCTTCCCGCCTATGCCAGGCTGCAGCGCCGGGTGCAACACGCCGTGGTCTCGGCCATCAGTAGGTTCGCCGAGCACACCCATGCTGGCCTGCACTTGGAGAAGCTGGCCGGCGCACGAGACCCGAATATCCGCACCATCCGCATCGACCAGTTCTACCGCGGTGTTGTGCTTGCCCTCGGAGAGCAGAAGTACGCTCTGCTCAACGTCCTGCCGCACGACGATGCCATCGCCTTCGCGGTGAGTCGCCGATTCACCGTCAACCAGGCACTCGGCGTGTTGGAGATGCGCGACCAGGTAGGTATTGAGGAGTTCAGTCGGGCTGAACCGTCGGCATCGCCCGCTGGCGGACTGTTCGACCGCGTCTCCCCCGCGGATTTCCTCCGACTCGGCGTGGACGAGGATTTGGTACCACTGCTGCGCATCATCGCCACCGACCAGCAGCTAGAGAGTCTTGGCGCGCGCCTGCCTGACGTGCAGCTCGACGTTCTGCGTGGGCTGGCCAGTGGCCTGTCCGTGACAGAGGTGTGGGCAGAACTCGCTGACCGGATCGTATCGGGCGTGGACACTGAGGATCTCTTGGCCGCAGCGCACCGCACTCCGGAGCGGATCGCCTTCGTCTCTGGTCCGGTGGAGCTGGCTGCCATTCTCGCCCACCCCTTCGATGTCTGGCGGACGTTCCTGCACCCGACGCAACGCGACGTGGCCTACCGGGAGACCTACAGCGGTCCCGCGCTGGTCACTGGCAGTGCTGGGACCGGCAAGACAGTCACCGGTCTGCATCGGGCGGTCTTTCTCGCCGAGCGGCTGCCAGAGGGCGGCGGCAAGGTGCTGCTGACCACATTCACCCGCGCGCTCGCGGACTCCTTGGGCAGGCAGCTCTATCGACTCACTGCGGACCCGGCCGTCCGGGCTCGTATCGATGTGGTCAGCGTCGACAAGCTGGCTTACGAGATTGCTGCTCGAAGCGGCCGGAAGATCACGGTCGCCGATGGCGAAGTCACGGATCGACTGTGGGAAGCGACAGCCAAGGCAGGACCCACGTATCTGAGTCGGACCGGCCAAGTCAGGACCTTCAGCGCGGCCTTCCTCAGGCGAGAGTGGGAGCAAGTGGTGCTGGCCCAGCAGTTGACCACCCTTGAGGCCTACCGCGACGCCCCACGCAAGGGACGCGGCGAAGGGCTCCGCGCAACCCAACGCGAGCAGGTGTGGAACGCGATCGAAGCTGTCAGGCGGGACCTGACGAAACGGCGGATGAGCACGCACACCCAGCTCGCTGACGATGCGGCCAGGATCGCGCGGCAGTCACCGCCCCCGTACCGACACGTCATCGTTGACGAGGGGCAGGATCTCCACCCGGCGCAGTGGCGCCTGTTGCGCGCACTGGTCGCGTCCGGCCCGAACGACATGTTCCTGCTCGCCGATCCGTACCAGCGCATCTACGACAACCACGTGTCGCTGGCGCAGCTCGGCATTGAGGTCCGTGGCCGAACCCGCCGGCTCACCGTCAATTACCGCACAACCCATGAGATTTTGGATCTCTCAGTGAAGGTCCTGAACGGAGACGCCGCCGTCGGCCTGGACGGCGAGGGTGACACGCTGCGGGGCTACCGCTCGCTCACGCGTGGTGGCGTACCCAAGGTCGTAGCCTGCGACGACCGCGACAGCGAGTTCGAAGCGCTCATCGAGCGTATCGGGACCTGGCTGGAGCAGGACGTAGAGCCGCATGCAATCGGCGTGGCCGTCCGTACTGGGCAGCTCGTCAAGGCCATCAGCAAGACCCTGAGCGACGCCCATATTCCCGTCGCCGACGACCAACGAGGCGTCGACGGAGTGCACATCGCCACCATGCATCGCATGAAAGGCTTGGAATTCCAATGCCTTGCAGTTGTCGGGCTGGATGCAGGGGTGCTGCCGGCGCCACACGCGTTGACAGCGGCGACGGAGGATCCGCACGGGCACAAGCAGGATCTGCAGCGAGAGCGGTGCCTCCTGTTCGTCGCGTTGACCCGCGCCCGTGACGTGCTCTACCTGTCGCACAGCGGCACACCCAGCGCGCTGCTGCCGGCGGCCCCATGAACACCCCCATCGCTGCCGCAACTCCGAAGCTTGGGGACGCGGCCCGGTCAGCCTGGGGTAAGACTGACCGGACGGGCACCTCACCGGTCGGGTGGCTGCCGCTGTGGCGCCACTTGGCTGACACTGCCGATGTGGCCGGACGGCTGTGGGATTACTGGCTGAGCCCTGCGGTTCGTCGACGTATCGCAGACGAAATGCCCGGCGGCGACGCAGACGCCCGGACCTTGACTGTCTGGATTGCGGGAGTGCACGACATCGGCAAGGCCACCCCTGCCTTCGCCTGCCAGGCATACGGGTTGGCCGAGCGGATGCGTGACCATGGGCTCGGATACGACCGGGACCTGGTCCGCGCCGACCGCAAGTACGCCCCCCATGCCACCGCTGGACACCTCATTCTGGCTGACTGGCTCCAGCAGCACGAGTGGATCGATCCACACCAGTACGCAGTCATCGTCGGTGGCCACCACGGCACCCCGCCGACCGATGAGGGCCTCCGTGACGCGCAGGTGCGCCCGTACCTGCTCGGCGACCAGGCGTGGCTGCATGTGCAGCACGAGATCCTGACCTGGATGGCCGACCGGTCTGGCGCAGCAGAACGCCTTCTCGACTGGAGAAGCGTGCCGTTGTCGCAGCCCGTGCAGGCTGCCCTCACCGGCCTGGTCATCGTCGCCGACTGGATCGCGAGCAACGAGGAACTCTTTCCATACGTCCTGGACAGTGCAGACGATGACCGGCTGACGACCGGTTGGGAGTTGTTGGACCTGCCCATACCATGGCTGCCGGCTGCGCCACCGGTGAGCGTTGACGAACTGTTCAACGCGCGGTTCGAGCTACCTGCCGGCGCGGCGGCACGCCCGGTCCAGCGCACGGTTGCTGAACTCGCTGCGTCCATGCCTGCGCCCGGGATGATGATCGTCGAGGCGGCGATGGGGGAGGGCAAGACAGAGGCAGCGCTGGCGGCGGTCGAGATCTTGGCGCGGCGCACCGGAGCATCCGGTTGCTACCTCGCGCTACCTACCCGCGCAACCAGCGACGCAATGTTCGCCCGCATGCTCTCCTGGCTGCGCCGGCTACCCGATGCCCGGGTCGGTCGAGGTGACCGTGACGTACGGCTGGCGCACGGCAAGGCGGCACTCAACCCCGAGTACGACCAGCTGCGCATGACGTCGCTCCCGAGTGGCATCGCCGAGGACACCGGCGGCGCGGCCATCGGCGTACACCGCTGGCTTGCCGGCTCCAAGCGGACGCTGCTGTCCAGCTTCGTGGTGGGCACCATCGACCAACTGCTGTTCGCAGCGCTGCGCAGCAAGCACCTGGTGCTGCGCCACCTTGGTCTCGCCGGCAAGGTAGTGGTCATTGACGAGGCACACGCATACGACGTCTTCATGGGGCGGTTCCTGGACCGGGCGTTGGAGTGGCTGGGCGCGTACGGCGTCCCGGTCGTCGTCCTCTCCGCGACACTGCCGGCCCACCGACGGGCCGAGCTCATGGCGGCGTACGACAACGGCCGCCTCGGACCCTTGCCCGCACTCACCTGGCGCGACCGCGGCAAAGCGAGGGTCGACCCGTACGCCCACCTCCGAGCCGACCTGCGATACCCCCTGGTCACTATTTCCACGAGCGATCGGGGTGCCGCAGCCACCAGCTGCTCGGACTCCGGGCGCAACGTCGAAGTGAAACTGCGTCGTCTGGACGACGATCTGCCTGCGTTGGGGGAGCTGTTGCGCGAACGGCTGACCGACGGGGGTTGCGTGCTCGTGGTCCGTAACACCGTGGCACGAGTCCAGGAGACCGCGACCGTGCTCCGGGCGGTGCTCGGGCCAGACACTCCGGTATCGGTCGCGCATTCCCGGTTCATGGCCGTCGACCGCGCCGCAAAAGATCGCTGGCTGCGGGACACCTTCGGGCCGCCGGGCAGCGGCAACCGCCCTCACCGTCACGTCGTGGTTGCCAGCCAGGTCGCCGAGCAGTCCCTTGACATCGACTTCGACCTGCTCGTCACCGACCTGGCCCCGATCGACCTGGTGCTGCAGCGCATCGGCCGGCTACACCGCCACCACCGAGACGGCCGCCCTGCTCGGCTCGGGACACCGGAGTGCTGGGTCACTGGTGCGGATTGGAGCACCGAACCGCCGCAACCGGTCGCCGGCTCGCGTCGCGTCTACCAACTGGCCATGCTCCTGCGCAGCGCCGCGGTGCTGCTGCCACACCTGGACGGCGCCCCGCTACGAATCCCGTCCGACATCGCGCCACTCACCCAGTCCGCCTACGGCGGCGAACCAGTCGGGCCACCGTCGTGGCAACCGGCAATGGCTGAGGCAGAGGCGAAGCAGCGAGACGAAATCGCAGCCAAGGAGATGAAGGCGGATGGCTTCCGCCTCGCCAGTGTGGCCGAGGCGGGGGTGCCCCTGATCAGCTGGCTCTCCGGAGGCGTCGCAGGTGCCGACGACCGCGCAGCGCAGGGCTACGTCCGCGACACCGACGGCGAAACCCTTGAGGTCCTGCTGCTGGTACGGACACCGGACGGGCTAAGACTCGCCCCATGGATCGACGGCGGTGGGGTAGTCATCCCGACCGCTTCCACCCCCAGTTGGCGGCTGGGTCGCTCCGTCGCCGCCTGTACCCTCCCGATGCCAAGGGCCATGACCGCACCCGACGTCATCGACGAGGTCATCGCCGACCTGGAGGGCCGGATCGACTTGAGCGCCTGGCAACACAACCCCTGGCTCGCGGGGGAACTCGTCCTTGAAGTTGATGGTGACGGCTGTGCCCGCGTGGGCCCCTTCGATCTCCACTACGACCTTCACAGGGGTCTCCATGTCGTCCGCGCTGGGTGAAAATCCCCGCCTACGCGGGGAGCATGGCTGCGACCCAGTGAGCTTACGGATCACCCCTCCAAGGCGAGGGCAGTTGCAGCCGACATCTTGACGCTTGCTTGCGGCACTCAGTGTGCTTACTTTGTTCGTGGAACCTGGTCGAGATTAGACGGTGGTGAGCAGCCTTGACAAGTACCAACCAAGAAACCGGTTTCGTGCTCGTAGATGAAGCCTGGATCCCGGTGCTGGACGCGGCGGGACAGTGTCGCGAAGTGTCGCTGCTCGGCCTCTTCGAACAGGCCAGCGACATCCGCATGATCGCCTGCGAGCTGCCCACCCAGTCGTTCGCGATCCTGCGACTCGCGCTCGCCGTCCTGCACCGAACGACAGGCGGCCCGCCCGGCGACGGCGCTTGGCGGGCACTGTGGCATGCCCCGCAACTCCCGGTCGCGGATGTCGCCGACTATCTCGGAGCGTTCCGTGACCGCTTCGATCTGCTGCACCCGGAAAAGCCGTTCTACCAGGTCGCGGACCTGCGGGCGGCCAAGAACAACACGTTCGGGCTGGAGCGGCTGATCGCTGACGTGCCCAATGGCATTCCGTTCCTGACCACGCGTGCTGGGGAAGGGATGAAGTCGATCTCGCCTGCAGAGGCGGCCCGCTGGTTGGTGCACTGCCAGGCGTACGACCCATCCGGCATCAAGACGGGTGCCGTCGGAGACCCACGGGTCAAGGGCGGGCGAGGCTATCCGATCGGCGTGGGATCTCTCGGGGCGTTGGGTGGTGTCCACCTTGAGGGTGCGACTCTGCGGGAAACGCTGCTGCTCAACCTGGTGCCGGTCGCGCCCGGCTGGCAGAACGGCGACGATCGAGACCTGCCGGTGTGGGAACGCGAGCCACAGGCGGCCTACGAAGAGAGCGATGCGACCCGCGGCCCCTACGGATTGCTCAGTCTGTATACCTGGCAGGCGCGCCGCGTCCGGCTCTTCGGTGATGCCGGCGGCATCACCGGTGCCATGATCGCCATCGGTGACCGACTCGATTGGCAGGATCGACACCTGTTGGAACCGATGAGTGTGTGGGGACGCAGCGGGCCGCGCGAGCGCGAACAGAGGCGGACCCCGATCTACCTACCGCGGCCACATGACCACAGCCGGGCACTGTGGCGTGGTCTGCAGACCTTGCTGCCGGCGCCGCCACCACCCGGCGCCGAACCGCCACAGCGGCTTTCGCCGATGG
The DNA here is from genome assembly GCF_040648675.1 of Micromonospora sp. NPDC049101. Lineage (NCBI taxonomy): Bacteria > Bacillati > Actinomycetota > Actinomycetes > Micromonosporales > Micromonosporaceae > Micromonospora > Micromonospora sp. NPDC049101. The sequence continues at coordinate 45,359 of NZ_JBEZED010000002.1, forward strand.
TGGTGCAGTGGCTGGCCCGGCTGACTGTCACCGGGGTGGTCGGGCCGGACTTTCGGGTTCGTCCGCGCGCCACCAGCGTTACCTACGGCACCCAGCAGGCAGTCGTCGATGAGGTGTTCAGCGACGCGTTGACCATGAATGTGCTGCTGCTGGTCGAACACTCTGAGCTGCGCACGGCAGCCGTCGACGCCGCAGCTGACGCCGAGAGTGCGGTGAAGGTGCTGCGTCGGCTCGCTGACAACTTGGCCCGCGCCGCGGGTAGCCGGGACATCGACAGCGGTGACGCCGAGCGGGCCGCTGAGCAGGCGTACGCCCGGCTCGACCAGGACTTTCGCGACTGGCTGGCGCGCCTTGGTCCGGACAGTGACCCGGTGACCGAGCGCGCCTCGTGGCAGCGGTTGGTGCGCCGGGCCATCCTTCGGCTCGGTGACGAGCTGGTCGCTGCAACCGGCCCAGCGGCCTGGATCGGCCGCGCGGGCGTCGACCGAAACGGCCGAGAAGTTCATTACTCCAGCTCCCAGGCTGAGGCGTGGTTCCGCCGCGGCCTGGCCAAGGCGCTGCCAATGGCAGCCGAGACTCCGCAACAACGGCAGGAGAAACCAGCATGACCGTGGTGGAGATTGACCCCCCACCTGCGCCGGCGCGCAAGCCGTGGGTCCGGCGCCGCAAGGACCTTGGTGAGCACGTCGCCCGTACGGTGGGGAGCCTGCAGGCGCGACTGCTAAGCGACGCATCGCAACCGGAGGCGGTGAGCGCCCTGGCCAGGCTAAGGCGCGGGATCGGCCGAGCTCCGGGCTTCGATTTCACGTTGGAGAGGTACCTGCAGGTGCCGGAGCACCTGCTGGGCTATCGGCCGGCCGATGATGCCGAGGCGGCCGACACCGAGCACGCGGTACACGACGCAGTGACCCTGTACGCGCTGCACCAGCAGTCACGCCGGGAGCGGATGCACGTGAACGGACGCGGGCTGGGCCTCGCCCTGGCTGACCTCGTCCGCAAGTCCAACGGTCCGGAGGGGGTGCGCCGCCGCTTCGCGGCCCTCGGCACCGCCAGCACCTACCAAGAGAGCATTTACCACCTCCGCAGCCTCACGACCATGCTGCGAGAACACCAGGTCCCCGTCGACTATGGCCTGCTCGCCGACGACCTACACACCCTTCGCCGACCCGGCGGTCGTGTCCAGATCCAGGCCATCTGGGGCCGGGAGTCGTTCCGCAGCCAGCCGAGCATCGACGTTCAGGCCCTCACCGCCGAGCCCTCTGAGGAGTACCCATCATGAGCCGCACCATCATTGACGTCTACGCCCTGCAGACGGTGCCGCCGAGCAACCTCAATCGCGACGACACCGGCTCGCCCAAGACTGCCGTCTACGGCGGCGTACGGCGCGCACGTGTATCCAGCCAGGCATGGAAGCGAGCCGTCCGGCTCGCGTTCGCTGACCTGCTCGACCGCTCTCAGCTCGGCGAGCGAACCAAGCGTGTGGGCGAGTCACTCGCGACACGGATCAAGGCCCTCGACCCGAGCCAGTCCGACGAGAGCGCGTCCGCACTGGCCGCTGAGGTGTTCGTCGCTTCCGGCCTTGCCAAGGCTGAGAAGAAGAAGGGCGAGGTCAAGGACGTCGAATCCGGTTACCTGCTCTTCCTCAGCCACCAGCAGTTGGACAACCTTGCCGCCGCCGCGCTGGAAACCGCGCGCACCGGCACTCCGCTGGACAAGGCCCGGTTCAAGGCGTTGGCCAACACGGACCACTCGGTCGACATCGCGATGTTCGGGCGAATGATGGCGGACATGACGGACATCAACGTCGACGCCGCCTGCCAGGTCTCCCACGCCATCAGCGTGCACGCCGTCGACAACGAGTTTGACTACTTCACCGCGGTCGACGACCGGAAGGCCGATGTCGCTGAGACCGGCGCCGGAATGATCGGCACCATCGAGTTCAACTCGTCCACCCTGTACCGATACGCCACGGTCGACGTCGACGCGCTGCACCGTACCCTCGGCGACGCGGAAGCCACCCGTGCAGCCGTCGAAGCGTTCCTGGTCGCCTTCGCCCGCAGCATGCCGTCGGGGAAGCAGAACACGTTCGCCCACCGGACGCTGCCCGACGCCGTGCTGGTGAGGCTCCGCGATTCGCAGCCGATCAATCTCGTCGGTGCGTTCGAGACGCCCATCCGCGAGACGAACGCCGCCGGCCGCGTCGAACTGGCCGCCGTTGCCCTGGCCAAGCACACCGCGGCGGTCGAGAATGCCTTCGGCGAGCGGCCGGTCGCCAGCTGGGTCACCCAGGTCGGCGAGAAGACCGCGGTGCTCGCCGACCTCGGTAAGGCGGTCAGCTTTGGCGAACTCGTCACCGGGGTGGGAGAGCACGTCGCCGTAGCGCTCGGCCAGCCGGCATGAGCGTCCTGCTGCTCAGGCTGGCCGGCCCACTGCAATCGTGGGGGTCGTCCAGCCGCTTCGCCCGCCGGGGCACCGAGGTCGCGCCGACCAAGAGCGGTGTCATCGGGCTGCTTGCCGCAGCCAAAGGTGTACGACGCACTGAGCCGCTCACCGACCTACTCGGTCTGGAGTTCGGGGTACGCCTCGACCAGCCGGGGCAAATCCTGCGAGACTTCCAGACCGCTCGTTCTCTCGACGGCCGTCTCAGCGCACCACTGACCTACCGCTTCTACCTGTCAGACGCAGCCTTCCTCGCCGCCGTCAGCGGCGAGAGCGAGCTGCTACACGGCCTGGCGGACGCGCTGGGCCGGCCGCAGTTCCCGCTCTACCTCGGACGCCGCTCATGCCCGCCGGTCGGGCCGATCAGCCTTGGCGTCCACGATGAGAGCCTCGACAACGCCCTGACCTCGTGGCCCTGGCTCGCCGCGGACTGGTATCGCCGCAAGGCGGGCCGCACGATCCGACTGGAGATCATCAGGGACGCCCGACCCGGCGAGCCGATTACCGAGACCGTGCCCGACGAGCCGGTCAGCTTTGATCCGGCGCACCGGCAGCACACCTGGCGGTCGATTCTGCGTCGGCACGTAGACATCACCAACGATCGCGCGGATCAGACGGGCGTTACCGAGCATGACCCGTTAAGCCTGCTGGGAGGCTGAAGTTGTTCCTCACCCGATTTCAGATCAACCCGGCGCGCCGAGGCGCACGGAAGCTGCTCTCGTCGCCGCATGCCATGCACGCCGCGGTCCGCTCGGCCTTCGCCAATCCAGACGATCACGAACGGGACGGCGCCCGGACGTTGTGGCGGCTCGACGCGTCGGCGCCCGCGACCGTTCACCTCTACGTCGTCAGCCCGGGCCGACCCGACCTCACCCATCTCGTCGAGCAGGCAGGCTGGCCCACCACCGAGGCGTGGGTGACACGCGACTACGACGGACTGCTCGGCTCGCTGAACACCGGACAGGACTGGGCGTTTCGGCTGACCGCCAACCCGACTCACAGCGGGCGCAAGACCAGTGACTCAAAGGAGACGCAACGCTTCGGCTTCCAACGTGAAGATGCGCAGATGGATTGGCTGACAAGCCGCGCCGCCCGAAATGGATTCGCGCTGGCTGATCAGCAGGACGGACGCCCGAACCTACGGCTGCATCGCCGTCAGACGCAAACCTTCAAGCGCGGCCTGGCGACCGTCACCCTGACCACCGTCACCTACGACGGCATCCTCCAGATAACCGACGCGGATGCCTTCCGCCGGACGCTGACCTGCGGAATCGGGCACGCAAAGGCGTACGGCTGCGGCCTGCTCACGCTCGCCCCCGCCAGGTGATACCGGTCTGATGGGATGAAGATCCCTGGCGTACCACCAGCCGAACTCGCCGATCTGACCCGCGCCGAGGACCGAATCAGCTTCCTCTATCTCGAACGTAGCGTGATCCACAGAGACAGCAACGCGATCACCGCCACCGATGACCGAGGAGTGGTGCACATCCCGGCGGCCTCAGTGGGCGTATTGCTGCTCGGCCCTGGAACCAGCATCACCCACCAGGCCATCGCCCTGCTCGCCGACCACGGTGCGACTGCCATCTGGGTCGGCGAGCGGGGAGTGCGCTACTACGCCCACGGTCGCTCGTTGGCCGCCTCCAGCCGGCTGCTTCTGGCGCAGGCTGCTGCCGTCAGCAACCGTGACCGCCGGCTTGCCGTTGCCCGCACCATGTACGCGATGCGCTTCCCGGGCGAAAGCACCGCCAATCTCACGATGCAGCAACTACGTGGCAAGGAGGGCGCACGAGTCCGCCGGACCTACCGGGAACACTCCCAGCGAAGTGGCGTCGCATGGAGTCACCGTGACTATGACCAGGCCGACTTCGCCGGTGGCGACCCCATCAACCAGGCGTTGTCAGCCGCGCACGCCTGCCTGTACGGCATCGTGCACGCCGTCATCGTCGCGCTTGGGGCCGCGCCCGGTCTCGGATTCGTGCACACCGGGCATGAACGTGCCTTCGTTTACGACATCGCGGACCTATACAAGGCGGAGATCACCATCCCCGTTGCGTTCGATGTGGTGGCCAGCGGATCGACTGACATCGGCGCCGACACCCGGCGCGCCGTACGTGACCGTGTTCATGACGGCGCGATCCTCGCGCGTTGTGTCCGCGACATCCGTATGCTGCTCCTCCAGCCGCAACCGGGCGGTGAGATGGAGGACGAGGATCCCCTCCGCCTCTGGGACGACAGCGGCATCGAACTCACCGCTGGCCGCAACTACGCCGACATCAGTGAGGTTGATTTCTAATGACCGTCATCATCCTCACCGCGTGCCCGCCCGGGCTGCGTGGGCATTTGACGCAATGGCTGTTGGAGCTGTCAGCAGGTGTATACGTAGGACAAATCAGCACCCGAGTGCGCGACAGGTTGTGGGCTCGGGTGATCGAGATGGCAGGCGTAGGGCGCGCCCTGATGGTCTATCAGGCTCCTGGTGAGCAGCGGCTTTCGTTCGTGGCCCACGACCATCATTGGGTGCCCGTGGATCTCGACGGGGTCACCCTGATGCGTCGCCCTGTCGACCCGATCGTCAACCCTGCGATACCCGGCGGTTGGAGCAAAGCGGCAAGGCGCCGCCGTTTTGGGAAGCGTGGGCGTCCGGCGTAGAGACGCTGGACTGGCAAGGGCGATTGGCGCCGTACTGGCGGCGGAGCTGATGCTGATGATTACGGTCGAGGGTCAATGGTCGGGCATGGCATCAACCGATCGATGGGATCCTCGATCGCACGGTGAGTATTTCGCTATCAGCCCAGCCAGCCGCAAGTAAGGGCCATCCCTATGCTGCTGAGTGATCTTTGTGGGGCTCGGCGTGGCTGCCGAGGAGGATAATCGCCGTGCGTGGAGCAGGCATCGGCGGTGGTGTTGCTCGGCATCGTTCTGGGATACCTGAGTGCGCGAGTAGCGGACTTCCGCCCTTGTGCAGCGCCTGGGAGTTCGGATCACCTTCCTCATGCGTGGGGAGCAGCGAAGGGGTGGTTCTCGAGGCGGAGAGAAGGATCATCCCCCTCTGGGCAGGGAGCAGTAGGTCCCGGAGGGGCCCCGCCGGGCGCGGTGGCTGGGATCACCCCCGGTGCGCGGGGAGCAGTGAGCCGCCTTGCTACCCGAGGTGTCGTCCTCGGGATTACCCCCGCCTGCGCGGGGAGCCGGCGCTAGAGCGAAACGAGGAAGACCTGGATCGGGGATCACCCCCGCGTGCGCGGGGAGCAGACCCCCGGTCACACCGCCGGAGCGGGCGGCGGCGGGATCACCCCCGCATGCGCGGGGAGCAGTGCTCGTTCGCGTCGACAAAGACCTGCGACGCCGGATCCCCCCGTGCGCGGGGAGCACCCCTCCCCCGCCTGGAGCTGCGCCCACATCTTGGGACCACCCCCGCGTGCGCGGGGAGCACGGCGACACCCTGAGCGAGCATGTCTGGGCTTGGGGATCACCCCCGAGTGCGCGGGGAGCAGGGAGCTGGTTACTCCGGTTGGTTGGTTAGTTGGGGATCACCCCCGCGTGCGCGGGGAGCAGAACGCGATCGGCTACCCGCTGCGGAACCTCATCGGATCACCCCCGCGTGCGCGGGGAGCAGGGCGGCCGGCGCGGTTCGGCGGCTCGGGTGCTTGGATTACCCCCGCGTGCGCGGGGAGCAGTCTCTCTCGTGCGATGGGATGGGTTGGGTTCGGGGATCACCCCGCGTGCGCGGGGAGCAGGGGTTGAGCACGGCGCGCCCCGACTCCGCATACGGATCACCCCCGCGTGCGCGGGGAGCAGACTGAATATATGGGTCCGGCGGTGCGCCCGAGTGGATCACCCCCGCGTGCGCGGGGAGCAGGCCACCTGCTACCAGCAGCGCGCCGGCGCCCAAGGATCACCCCGCGTGCGCGGGGAGCAGGTCGGGTCAACGTTGTGGCAGCGGTGGTCGATGGGATCACCCCCGCGTGCGCGGGGAGCAGACCGTAGGTGGCGGCCCGGTCGATGAAGTACGGGGATCACCCCCGCGTGCGCGGGGAGCAGTCTGACCCTCGACGGCAAGGCGATGCCGGCCGTGGGATCACCCCCGCGTGCGCGGGGAGCAGACTTCTTGACCTGCGGCGTTATAGATCAACTTTGCGGTTTTTATTCACTAGGCTCCGCAAGATCGTCCACTCGGTCTCGGTCGGTATGGGGCCATCTGGGCAGGCAAGCTCGGCTACAGCCGAGCGGGTTAGTCCGGGATCGTGTCTGAGGCCGAGATCGGGCGGACGCTGCTCGTCGCGTTGGTAAGGATGGCGAGTTGGCCTAGCTCTGGCGCCTACCGCTTGAACAGTTCGATGAGCGTGTTGTCGGCTTGGGCCAAGATCGACGGGCCGTAGACCGGTGTGGCCAGCACCCGCCGGCAATGATCGAGTTCGACGTGGATCGCGTCACCGCCCATGACGGTGGCGTCTTGCAACACGGCGAACCGGTCTGCGGTACCCGAGCATTTCTTGGCCGGGCGTAGCAGCGCCAACGTTCGTTCGATGGCCGCGCGCCGCTGTTGAGGCAGGAGGAATCCGTATTCGAAGGTTCCGGCGGTCTGGGGTGTGCCCTGCTGTTGCGCGGGCACTCGGAACACGCACAGGCGCAGCGTCGCGGCTGACGGGATCGACACCGGGCCTGACCGTGCCTCGGCGGCCGCCATTGTCGACCAGTCCTGGCTGCATCCGGAGGCGGCAGCTCCGGCCGACACGATTTCCCGTACGACCGTTTCCGACACCGTGGTCAACCGCAGAGCGCGCACCGCCTCCGATACCTTGGCGAGGGGATTTCCGCAGGTGTCCACCGGCAACCCCGGCCGGATCCAGTAGCCGTGGGCGTCAAATAGCAGCAGGTTCGGTTCCCAGGGCATCTCTGTGGTGCAGGCCTCGATGGCAGTTGTGTCATCGGGCAGGCGTAGCGCGGCAAGTAGCGCCGTCAGATCGGTGGCGCGGTCCTCGGTGAGGACTAGGTCCTCGCCGCCGTCAGCGCGCTGCTTTGGACCGAGCTGGCAGTGGATCGCGGACGCGACCGTGAATTCGTTGCCCAGGCGCGGCAGGGTGAGGGCGTGGGGCGGACGCCCGTCGGCGCCGACCGGGGCATTGACCGCGCAGGAGGTCCACCCGGTCTGGACGGTTGGTGTGCCGGTGAGCGATGTCGATGGCTTCGCCTCCGGTCCGCCGACCGGTCCGTTGGCCACCGTGGACGTACCCCGAGCACATGCGGTAAGGCCTGCCACGGTCATCATTACGACGAGCCCTTTGACGAATATTCGCATATTAATCCCTGGTGGACGAATGTAGGCATTCGGGCACCTCTGAGACGATGTTGGCGGGGATGAGGTTCCCGGCCCTTCTACCCGGGCTTCGGTCCGACCTGATCGTCGAATTGAGCAGCGCCGGAAATGGCATCCGTACGGCGGGGGCCAGAACACGCCGACCGCCGGGCGGGAGCATGCGCAATGGCAGGCGTGGTCTGGGATCCCTGGGACTCCCCAGTCCACGCCCGCGAACCAGTGACGCTCAAGCTCGTCGAAGTTTCGTAGCTGCTTCCCTGCCCCTTCACAAGCAAGGGCATGGATGTACATGATCGTCGGAGATGGTTGCTCTCCATCCACTGCCGAGGAGGCCCTCATGCGGGTAGCTCGACTCTCCGCCCGTATCCCACGCGTCATGCGCCACAGAGCCGTAGCCGTCCTCACCGTCGTCGCGGGCCTGGTCGGGGTCAGCGCGCAGCCGGCGTCGGCCACGCCTCCCTGGATCCCGTCGAAGGCGACGGCGCAGTCGCAGCTCAACGCCCTGACCGTGGCGGCGCAGGGCTCGACGAGTGGCTACTCGCGGGACCTGTTCCCGCACTGGATCACGGTCAGCGGTAGCTGCAACACCCGCGAACAGGTTCTCAAGCGCGACGGCACGGCCGTCGTCGTCGACAGTTCCTGCGCGGCCACCTCCGGCCGCTGGTACAGCCCCTACGATGGGGCCACCTGGACGGCTGCCTCTGACGTTGACATCGACCACGTCGTGCCCCTTGCCGAGGCGTGGCGCTCCGGGGCCAACTCCTGGACGACCAGTCGCCGGCAGAGCTTCGCCAACGACCTCACCCGTCCGCAGCTGATTGCAGTGACGGACAACGTGAACCAGTCCAAGGGCGACCAGGACCCCTCCACCTGGCAGCCGTCCCTGTCGTCGTACCGGTGCACCTACGCCAAAATGTGGATCACTGTGAAGTACAGCTGGGGCCTGACCTTGCAGGCGTCGGAGAAGTCCGCACTTCAAAGCACGCTCAGCACCTGCAGCTCGTGACCAGACCCCCGCGTGCGCGGGGAGCAGGCGACTTCCACCACCCGGAGTGCCTCGGTCAGAGGATTGCCCCACCTGCGCGGGGCAGACGTTCCGCGCGTTCCCGCTCTCCCAGACTAAGGGGTCGCCCCCGCACCCGCGGGGAGCAGTGGTCGTTGTAGTGCTGGTCGTACTCAAACCACGGACTACCCCCGCGTCCGCGGGGAGCAGCTGCTGCGCAAGGTCGAACTGTGCCGCAAGGAGGGATCAGCCCCGCATGCGCGGGAAGCATTCGACATCGATGTCCGGCGGGCAATTGTGCAGGTAGGATCACCTCCCATGCACGGGGAGCAGGGAACGTCAGTCAGCGTGCCCGTCCGGCCCGAGGGGTCACCCCCGCATGCGTGGGAGCAGCGTCTCGCCGGAGTGCACTACGACGTCGACCAGGGATCACCCCCGCATGCGCGGGGAGCGGCTGTTGCAACACCCCTGGGAAGTCCTTGCACGGGGGATCACCCCGCATGCGCGGAAGCAGGGTTCGCTGGGTGCCTTCGGGTTGATGCACTGCGGATCGCCCCGCATGCGCGGGGACCAGGCCACCCCGAGGCCACCGGATCACTTCACCGTCGGATCACCCCGCGTGCGCGGGCAGCAGGGCACCGGGTCCTGCGGGACGCCGAGCAGACCGGGATCACCCCCGCGTACGCGGGGAGCAGTGCAGTGCCGGGACCTCGCCAAGGCGCACGCCGAGCACGGATCACCCCCGCGTGCGCGGGGAGCAGGACCCGAACGCCTGCGCCCAGCACGCGCTGAACGGATCACCCCCGCGTGCGCGGGGAGCAGGGTCGCAGTAGCGCCCGCCCCGCCCGAGGTGGGGGATCACCCCAGCGTGCGCGGGGAGCAGGCTTCTTGACCTGCGGCGTTATAGATCAACTTCGTGGTTTTCATTCACCAGGGTTCGCAAGATCGTTCCCAGCGGGTCTCAGCTCCGGTTGGCGTTGGGAGTTCGTAGCCGGGGCAAGCAAGCTTGCTGCAGCTTACTTGGTGAGGCCCAAGCGGAGCGACGGGCCGACCCCTGAGGCTGCATTGACCGGTTGGAAGAAGTGAGGTCATGTGCCGGCGACCTACCAACTGATCTGCGAAAGAGCACGACGTGAGGGATGCATTGCTGCGCGAGCGTTAGGTATCGCTCGGGATAGCGGTTACGGCACCCCGGCGCCCCGCTTCCAGGGCAGAGGGTCATTTGTCGCCGCAGGCTTCGTTGATTAGTTGCGGAGGGAGCTCGCCTACGGCACCACGGGCGTCATGCCGGCCGGCATGGCCGACTCGAGTTAATCGATGTGCTCGAGGAGGTCGATCGACCACTTGGCCACTAACGCCGATGCCGGTCATCGTGTGTCGAAGGCGCCTGCGGCAGAAATGAGTTGTACGAGCTGCTGAAGAGCCTGTGAACCGAGCCCTGGGTCAACGGAGAGGCGCTGCTGCAATCTTCAGCGCTTCTCCCAGGCCGGACCGTCCGTGATATCTCACAACCGTCTCACGGACGGTCCGGTAGGTCCTGATAGGGCTCGATCTGCTTCGGACCGCACCTGGCCGTTAACCTGCATGTCCGGCACGAGCCGGTATCGTCCGGCCTGGGGGTCAAGGGGTCGTCGGTTCGAATCCGGCCGTCCCGACGCATCTGACCAGGGGATATGCCGACGGAGGCATATCCCCTGTGGTTGTTTCAGGGCTGTGTTGTCGCGCTGCTGTCGCATCCACGCACGGATCTTGCAGTGGCGCTCAGGCGGCCCGGGCGTCGGCCGCGTCGAGGGCCGCGCAGGTGGCGCTCACGCCGTCGGCGGCGGCGTCGCGGGTGAGGTGGCCGTAGATGTCGACGGTGGTGGCCACGTTCTTGTGGCGCAACGTCTTGGACACCACGGCGATCGGCACCCCTTGGTTGATCATGATCGTGGCGGCGATGTGTCGCAGGTCGTGCACCCGAATTGCCGGAAGCCCGGCGTCGGCGGTGAGGTGGCGCAGGTGGTCGAGCACGTACTGCGGCCGTAGGGGTTGGCCATCGGGTCTGGCGAACACGAGGTCGAGATTGTCGTGATGGCGGGCGGTCACCTGTTGCCGGCATTGGCGGCGGCGTTGCCGCTGCAACGCGTCGACGGCGCGGGTGGACAGGGCGACCCAGGCCCGGCTGCCGTGGGTCTTGGGCGCGTTCAACATGCTGCGGCTGTTGTCGACGCTGACCAACGTCCAGCGCACGAATAGTGCTCGTGCATCAAGGTCCACATCGGCCCAGTGCAGGCCCAGAGTCTCGCCTTTGCGCATCCCGGTGCAGACCATCAACTCGAAGAGGTCCGCGAGCGGATCCTCAACGGCGTGGCAGTGCCGCAGGAACGCGCTTGTCTGGCTGGTGCTCCAGCAGGTGAGCTCGGTTTCCGGCGGTCGGGGGATCATGGCGAAGCGGGCGGCGTTGTGGGGCAGCCGGTGGTTGCGGCGGGCGTCGTTGAGCGCGCTCGACAGGGTCGTCACGCAGCGGCGCAGGGTGACCGGGCCGCGGCCGGCGGCGAGCTCACGCTGGATGAACTGGGTGACGTGGTCGTGAGTGAGCCGCTCCAAGGGCACGGCACCGAGCGCGGGGATGAGGTCGTTGTGGATGTAGGCGGTGTAGCGGTTCACGGTGTTCGTCTTTAGGGCCGGGGACTTGGTCTCAAGCCAGCAGGTGAGGTAGCTGGCGACCGTTTCGCTGTCGTCGAGGCTGACACCGGCGCGCTCGCACTCAAGCACATGTGAGTGGGCCGCCGAGGCCGCCGCCTTGGTGGCGAAACCGGTACGGCGCATGGTGCTGCGCTTGTTCAGGCTCGGCAGGTCGACGGCGAACGCCCAGCCGCCGTGCCGCGCCTTGGACAGCTTGGGGCACCGGGGGCCGAGTAGTCTGCCGGTGCTGTCACGACAGGCGCAGCAGCGGTAGACGCGGCCCCGGTTCGGGTTCTGTCTCATGACGTCCTCCTCAGTAGAGGTGAGCTTCTGCCACCTCTACCGTTGCCCCGTTCGGCTGCGACAGCATCGCGACAACCCCGCATGTCCTGCCTGCATGTGACGGCCCTACTTGTCGATCCGTCAAGGATTCACACTCCCCCCGGCGTGCACGGGTGGCGGGGGCGGGGGAAGTGGTGGGCGATGGTCCCGCGGGCCGCCGCCGTATGAGCGGCAGGCGAGGTGTTATGGCCAGCAGGGACGAAGGACCGGAGTTCGACGCGCTTCTACTGTTCCGAGGGCAACCCGGTCGGGGCAGTGGGGTGGCGGCCTCTTCGCGCCCGGACCCTGGGTCAGCGCTAGGTGCCGGGCCGTCAGCTAGCCGACATCACCAACCCTTCGGCAGGTGTCGGCACTAACGTCCGTAGCAGGTCCGCAGGTCCGCAGGTCCGCAGGTCCGCAGGTACCAGCCGGCTGACCTCTGAGCGAGGCTGGATCGATGACGTCCGTGTCGCCGAGCACCACCCTGCAGCATCCCAAACCGCGGTGCTGCCCGACCCTGACCCCCGCGCCGAGCAGTATCGCGATTGTCAGCCCTCCATCGCTGCGACGAGCCGCCGGAGGCCGGCGCGTTCTCGGCGGTTCTCGTGGGTGATCCATTCCTTGCCTTCGGCAGCGATGCCCTCTAGCACGTGCAGGGTGCGTTCGAGGCCCGAGGCGTCGAGCGAGACCTGGGAGGCGATGCGGTCGTCGTCGCCGAGTTCCGGCATGCCTGGCCACTCACCGGTGATCGTCAGCTCGTCCCGGGGATTGTTCGTCAGGGTGAGGGAGAGTTTCTTCTCGCCGCTGCGGGCATCGACGACGTGCGCCGCCACGACCGAGTTGTACTGGTAGGTGAGGCGCTGCTGATCGCCGAGTTCCATGGTTTCGAAGTCTAGGGTGACCGTGACCTGGCGGACGCCGTCCTTGGTGAGCAGGAAGAGGAGAAGTTTGTATCGTGAGTAGCGCCAGGGTCCCTTGCTGACCCGGGCCCGCTTGCACCCGGGCACGGGCGCCTCGATGAAGGCGTGCGCTATGACGTCCTGCGCGGCCACGCGGTAGTGCCGCAGCGTGTCCTCGACCAGGATCTTGCGGTCGCAATCGAGCCAGTGCGCCATCTCCGCGTCGGTCGGCTTCGATTCCAACTTGCGCACCCACCGGTCGTACGCCGCGCGCCGGTCCTCGTAGTCGCGCCGGACCCGGTCTAGGTCGTCCCGGTAGCGGTGGCCCTTGAGGAGGATCGCGAGCCAGCCCTGGATGGCGAGCCGAGTCCCGGCCACGATTCCGGCCGTCGCGATCACCGTCGTGAACGGCGCCTCGACGAGGGCCTGCCACAGCAGCAGCGGCCCGGTAACCACCAGGGCGAATACTGAGATGCCAAAAGCGGTCCGCGTCGAGGATGGGACTCGGGAGTCCTCGGGATCCGCGGTCAGCTCACCGCTGAGCCACTGCCGCTTGACGTCGCTGGCGAGGAATCTCACTAACCAGGCGACCCGCTTGGCGTCGACCGGTTGCTCCCGGTACACCTCGACCAGCTCGTTACGGAGGGTCTGCCGGATGCCCGCCGTCTCTGCCAGCCACGTCTCCCGGGCTATGTCCGGCGGCAGGTAACGTCCGAAGTAGCGGTCGAACAGGGAGTCCATCGCTGAGGCGAACCGGTCGGACTGTGTGGGAGCACGCCGGGGTGTGAAGGTGAGACGCTGGCGGGCTGCCTGGCGTCGATGCCGAGCCAGCCTGATCGTGAATCCGGCCCGGACTGCGACGACGGCGGCTCCAAGAGCCACCATCAGATAGCCGGCCGAGCGAAGCCACGAGTGGGCCCAGGCGTGCTGGACCACCGCAAGGCCCGTGACGAGGAGCAGTGCCGAGCCGCCGAGGGTGCGTAGATAGTCCGCCGCGTCGGTGCGGATCGGGTGCGGCGGAACCGGCCGGGGAGGGATCGGCTTGGGCTGGAAGAACTTCCAGACCCGCTCCACCCGGTCGTTGGCCGTCTTGTCCCGCCGGGCGGTCGCGAACGTCTTCTGCCAGGTCCAGTCCTGGTGCGGGCCGGCCAAGAAGACCTCGAGGTGGTTGAGGATGCTTTCCTGTAGGGGCGGGTTGAGCGATTCGAATTCCTTGACCACCGCACCGATCGCGGCCGGGTCGGGAGTCTCCGCCGTGGTCTGCGGCAGTGAGTCCAGCAGCGAGCCGACGACATTGATGCCCCGGGCCCAGGGATCTTCGGAGCGCTGCGCCGCCCAGCGGCGGACGTGTGCCAGCTGCGCGAGTTCCTGGTCCGTCAGGCTCTGCAGGGTACGGCCGCTCAACAGTGCGAGCGACAGATAGAAGTAGGCGCGGGAGTTCTGGTAGCCCCGGGCAATGGCTTTCCTGATCAGCTCTCTCGCCTCGGGCGGGGCGCTGATCTCCAGGTAGCGGAGGCCGACCTCGAACTGCCGCTCAGGCGGGTCGTCGTCGCTGACGTGGTATCCGCCCTCGATGTGGACCTCCTGGGCCTGGAAACCCACCCAGGCATTGCCGTCCGCGACGTTGGTGAACGTCTTCTCCTGCGGTCCGGCGCTCATGACAGATCCCGCAGAGCCGCCATGAGCCCCACGACCCGCGTGGCGAGGTCCGTCCAGTCCAGCAGCAGGCCGCGCAGCTTCCGCAGGGCCGTGGTCGCACGACTCCGTGCCTCGTCGTCGGCCGGAGGCACGTCGGCGGCGGCGGCGTCCATCTCCTGCTCCGCTGCGCGGTAGGTGACCGCGTCCACGTCACCCGCCTCATGGAACTTACGGAGCGAGGCGCGCAAGTCTGCGAGCTGGTCGTGGAATGTCTCCCCGCCCGCACCGCCCGGCCCGCCGTAGACGGTCGCGTGGTGAACGGTGTGCGCTTGAAATCCGACGTGAGCGTTGCCCTTGGCGACGTTTCTGACGGAACCGGACATCGACGCATCACCTGCTTCTTTCCGAGGACGGCGAGGAGAGGAGCCCTGCTGCGCCCCGAGCTCCTGAGCGAGCGCGAGGGCGAAGGCCGCGGCGTTGGCGGCGGCACGCGGCTGCCAGTTCTCGCCGTCGGTGTGGACCTTGGTCCCGTCGGCACGGTCGCTGATGCCGCGGACGACGACGGCTGGCAGGGAGCGGTTCAGGTGGGCGGCCTGGGCGACCCCGGCCGACTCCATCTCCACCGCCAACGCGTCGTTGTAGTGATCACGAATGCGCGTCGCCTCGGGCGAGGACGCCGAGTCGAGAACGACCTCCCCAGCGGCGATTGGGCCGAACCGCACCTGGGGCACTACTCCGGTGAGTCCCCGCGCCCAGCCCCGCTCCCGCTCAAGATGCCGGGCGAGCTGATCACAGGCATGGGGGATCTCCCACACGCGAGGGCGGGTGCGGAACGCGTCGCTCTCGCTGGTGCCGCCGTGATAGGCGTACACGTGGGTGGCCACGACGACGTCGCCGAGGCCGATGGAGGGCCAGAGCGCCCCGGCCACGCCGGCGAAGATGACCGCTTCCGGATCGAACTCGGTCATAGCGCGCTCGGCGATGACGGCGGAGGGGTGGTTGCCCTTGCCGACGAGGCCGAGAACGATTTCACAGGAGCCTCGGGTCACGGTGCCCCGCTCGAAGCGCGTGCCCATCGGATGTACGTGCGGCTCGACGTTCGTGAGACGTTCGCGCACCGCGTTGTACTCGAGGTCCAGTGCGGTGAGCACGACCACAGGTCTGATCATCTGTCGTCTCCTCCGGCTGCGACGGTCGGAACCGTGCGGATCATGGGTGGGTAGAGGTTCCGGCGCGGACCAGCGCGGTAGACGCGGGCCGGGCGGCCGGTGCCCGTGGCGCGGGGCGGACCGGCGGGGACCACGAAGCCCTTCGTGCCCTGGACCTTGCGGTAGAAGTTGCGGGGGTCGAGCGGTGTGCCCCAGACGGCCTCGTAGACCTGCTGCAGCTCCGTGAGGGTGAAGACCTCCGGGCAGAAGGCCGTCGCCAGGTCCGTGTGCTCCAGTTTGGAGCGAGCACGCTCCACCCCGTCGACGACGATGCGCAAGTGGTCGAAGGCGAGCGGTACCCGCGCGGCCAGTACATCGTCGACTGGCGTCCACTCGGCGGCCGCGGCGTCGGTTCCGGCGATGGGCTCGGGGAGGCGCGGCACGACGGCGAGGTGGGCGACGGAGACCACGCGTCCACGAGGGTCACGGTCGGGGTCGCCGTATGTACCGAGCTGCTCCAGGTGCGGGATGTCGGTGAGCCCCGCCTCCTCCCGCAGCTCCCGGCGGGCGGCGCTCAGGATGTCCTCGCGCTCATCGGCGAGGAACCCGCCAGGCAGCGCGGCCCGCCCGACGAACGGCTCAACACCGCGCCGCACGAGAAGCAGGTTCAGACGACCACTGCGCAGAGTGAGGATCACGAGATCGACAGCGAGCATGATCAGGGGTGGTTCCCAGGTGTCATCGGGCACTGCTCGACCATAGCTTTTTGTCGATACGACAAAAAGGGATCGGCGCTGTCGCAAGGCCGACACTTTGAGTAGCTTCTAGATCACCAAGAGGTGACCCCGAGTGCGGTGGCGCCGCCATACGTGGTGGCGGTGATGCCGGGAAAGACGGTGTCTAGGCTAAGCGATCGATGAAGTGGGGGGGTAGTGGGATAAAGCCGGCTGAGTGCCGCGCATGGCTTGGTAGCCACTTGGGTCGCACCGCGTCCGTACTTGACAAGACTCGGCACCATCGGGCGGTGCAGTGGCTACTGACTCGTCGAGGTTTGCGCAGACTTGCGGCGTACGCATTCACCGGCTTTGCCTCCGTGGCGTTACTCTTGCAGACCTATCAGGCGATCTGGAATCGGTCCATTTATCCTCGACGTGAACTCGTGGTCGCACTCGTTGTGGTCGTCGCCTCAGTGGCGTACGGCGCTGTACGAGCGTGGCCGCCGAGCCGGGTGCAGCGGCGCCTGAGGCACCCAGATTGCTTGATCGAGATCGTCCCAGGCGACCTGTTCGACCAGACAGAGGCTCACCTCGTCATTGGGTTCACGGACGTGTTCGACACGGATACCAGGGAAGACCGGATTATCAGGCACGACAGCGTGCAGGGCCAGTTCCTTGGCCGGATTTATGGCAACGATCTGGCCCGGCTCGACGCGGAGCTGGAGATGGCCGTCGCGGGCGTCCCTCCCGTAGCCGCCATTGCGCCCCAGGTGAAGCCGCACGGCAAACGGACGCGCTACCCGGTGGGTACGGTCGCTGTACTGGGCACCCCGCAACGACTCTTTCTCTGTGTCGCGTACAGCGTTATGGCCTCGGACCTGGTCGCGCAGTCCGGCCCTGATGAACTGTGGCGTAGCCTGGGTCAACTCTGGTCGGTGGCACACCGGCGGGGGCAACGCGGCCGGATTGCAATGCCTGTGATCGGCGCCGGGCTGGCCAGGGTCGATGCGCTACAACGATCGGCCCTGATCAAGTTGATCTTGTTGTCGTTCGTCGCCGCGTCACGGCCGCATGTGATCGCGGGCAAGTTCTCGATCGTTGTTCCTCCCGAGGAGTTCGCCGAACTGGACCGGCTGGAGTTACAGGATTTCCTAGACTCATTGTGACCGTCCGTGTGGCGCGGCGGCGCGGTCGTCAAACTCTGCCAGCCAGGATGGACGGACGCCCAGTTGCCCCACACCGCTCTTCTCATCAGGACGTCAGGGGCGTCGCGTGTAGGCGTCTAGACCGGTGAAGCGATCAGTATCCAGCCAGTCCGACCCAGACATGTCCACCGCGCAACCGGCTCCCGCTAACCGTTGGGCAATCTTGTTCAGCTTCTCGGCCGTACCGTCGAACTTGATCACGTTCACGCCCCCAAGGTCTGAGAACGGCCGCAGCTCCCCGATCTCAATTATTACTGTCCGGGTCCTGTATCGGGCCAGCGCCATGCCCGCCTCGAAGAGAACGTTGGGACGCGCCTGGCCGGTCGGTTTGGTCTCGTACGCCGGCTCGTTCGGTCCGTGCAGGTTCGGGTGCAGGGCCGCCGCATCATCGGGGGTCAGCAGCACCACGGCTGCTTGGATGTCCTCAAATGCCTTATCGAGTACGTCAATGAGGTTCGGTGCCGCGCTTTCAGTTCGTGCGACCACCTGCTCCCAGTCCAGTGGCTTGAGATCCAGACCCTGCAGGAGGCCTCGAACCGCTTTGAGGGCCGCTGCGTCGCGGCCGTGAATGACGAAGACGGAACGTGCGTCGGGCACTCGAACCTCCAGAGGGTGGTGGTGAGTTACTAGTTCGGCGGCGTCGTCCTCTACGCGGTCGGGTAGGCGGTGGTCGCCGTCTGCCACTACAGTCCTGTCCCCGGCCATCGGCTGCGCGCCGCCGATGCTCGACGGTGCCGTTGGCGGCTCGACTGCGACAGCGAGGGCCTGCGGCGCTCGGGGACTCGGCCGGTCGAGCAGGTTAGCGATGTATCGGGCCTGAGTGGCGGCCTCATCGAGGTGGAACAGGTCATCGTCAAGCCGGGCGATCAGCCACTCCCCGAGCTTGCGGTCGTCAGCCAGCGGCCCGGAACTACCAAGCAGGGCATCGGCGTCGGGACCAAGCGCCTGCCGTATGTTTGCCAGGGCGATCTCCACCGACCGGCGCAGCCGGCGCACCCTGGATGCGACCCTCGTCGCCTCCATTTCGTGATCGGCCAGGACCATGAGGTACTCGGGATGTGCGGCTCCCTCCACCGCTCGGTCGCCCAGGCGTACTTGTTCCACTGCCTCTTCCAGCGCAGCGACCACCCCATCGACACGGCGGTGCTCGTTCGCTGCCATCCAGACTCGAAGCCCGTAACGAATCTTGGCGGCGTGCAATAGATGGCGAGCGAGCGGCGGGATGTATTCATCACCGCGCGACCACGTCCAAGCGCTGAGCTGTGGGTCACGATCCAAAGGAGCGATCACGACGAGGCGCCGCTCCGAGCGGTCGTCCAGCTGTCTGCCACATTCCCACAGCGCAATGCCGCCGAGGAGTTCGACGCCGTCGCGCCACCAACTTTCCTCCTCTGCTGCGGGAGGTAGCAAGGACCGGACCCGCTCGCCGAGATCGGGATCGGCTCTCACAGGGTCAACCGAGGTGAGCTTGGCTTGGTACACCCTGGAGGCACCGAGCAACGCACCCGTCCAACGACCCGCCACGCGATCCCACGTTTGGTCTAAGCTCGCCCAGCCGGTCCTCAGAGCCTTTGCTAGGTCCCCGCCATTGAGGGGCGGCGCCCCGCTAGGCGACAGTACGACAGACAGGTTCAACACATCATGGTGAAGGCGCACGATGGCCTGTACCGCCAGGTCGGTCCGCCCCTGAGCGGCGAGTCCCACCTCCGCCGCTCGTGGCAGGTCCGATAGAGCGGCCGGCAGGTAGTTGGGCAGTCCTACTCCGGGCACTGCCTCCACCATGCCGAGCAGGGTTCGGCATCGCAGCCAGAGCTGCTGCAGCTCGTTGTACGCTGCCGCGGCGTGTGGACCGTCAGTTGGGGCAAAGAGGTGGACGACTAGCTCTTGGTCAATGACGGGCAGGCCGGTCATTGGGCTCCTGCGGTGAGGACGACGGCTTCACGAGTTCGTGGATAAGTCTGTTGACTCGTTCCCGGACCCGTGAAGGCGGTGGCACCACCGGGATGGAGCCCAACCGGGTGACCCGGATCGGCCCGACGAGCTCCAGTTCGACCACAGCGGCGTCGAAGGCGTCAAAATTCCCCGCTGCGACGGCGTCTTTCAGCGCGTTGATTAGCCGCTCGACCTCATCCCAGCGCGTCTCTGCAAACTCTTGTGCGAGAAGAGCGCGGAGGATGTCGACAGCCACCTCAGCGTCCTCAGCCGACAGTGCCTGAGGTGCGCGCGCTTGGTCGGTCGCCATACGTCGAGCTTAGTCGCACCTCTTCGCTGGCTGGCCCTGCACTCGCCCCAATGAGTGAAGTCGGCCGGCGTACCAGAATCGTCAGGTCTGTACTAGCCTGCGAGCACCTGCCGTCGGCGTCGGGGAGCTCGGATGGACTGTGACGCCCGGGCATGTACGCAGCCGCCGTTCGGAAGGAGCGGAGAGTGCACCTACCGGGCAGGGACCTGGAGCAGGAGCGCTTCACAATCGCGGTTGCCGATCTGCTGGCTGCCGTTCGGGCAGCCCCCCAGGAACCAAACGCTGAGCTGCTAGCTGCTGTGGATGCGATAGCGCCGTTGCTGGTCCAGCTTGAGCGCTGGCCAGAACTGGCGGAGGTATCGCTCGCCGGAGTGGCGTTCGCCGGCCAGCAGCGTGGCCGTTCGGCGTTGCGGATGCTGCACAACTACGGCATCGCGGTGCAGCAGATGGGAGACAACGAGCGCGCCGCGCAGGTATTCACCACCGTCGAGCAGCACGCAGCGGCCGTGGGGGAGGATCTTATCCGCGCTAAAGCATTAGCCCACCTCGGCCTAGCGCTATGCGGACTGCACGAGCCCGAACAGGCGGTCGACCGCCTGCAGCGTGCGGCCTCAATCTACCGGGCATTGGGCGATCGACAAGGCGAGGCCCGGACGTACGGCAACCTCGAGGGCGTCGTTGCCGAGCTGGGCGACACTGACCTCGCGCTTGACTACTCCCAGCGGGCGCTGGACCTCTTCCGCGCCCTCGGCGATCATGCGGGTGAGGCGCGCTGCATACAAGCGCTCGCTGACTACCACGCCGAATGGGGCGAACTCGACAACGCGAGGTCGCTGCTCCGCGAGGCGATCGACGAGTATGCCCGAGCTGACGAGCCAGCCCGAGCAGCTGCCGCAGCGTTTCAGCTGGCCCGGATGTGCCGTGCCGCCGGTCTGGAGGCCGAGGCGGTCGAGTTCGCCGCAGCGGCGCTGCAGTGGCTGACGCCGCTTGGCCACGAACTGGCCGCTGCGGCTCGCGACTTTCTCACCGGTCCAGAGGACAGTGCAGCGGCTCCTAACCGGCCTGACCGCCCAGAGCTCGCCAAGGCGCCAGGCCTGGACCTGCTGGCAGCCGCATACGGTGAGCTGGCGGCGGGCGACTACGAGACGGCGGCGGGCAAGGCAACCGATGCGGCGATACAGCTGGAGCGGGCAGGCGCCGGATATCTGGCGGGCGAGGCGCTCATCACGTCCGCGATTGCGCGGCGCCATGTCAGTTCCGGAGATCTACGCCGAAACATCGATTTGGCGATCGCCGCACTGCGCCGCGCACTTGGACTTCTGCCGCGAACGGCTTACCCGCTCGAGTGGGCCCGCGCACTTGGCACGCTGGCAGTTGTCTACTGGCAGCATCCCGACGATCGTCGCCGCAACGTCGGTCGGGCGGTGGCTCGCCAACGGGCGGCGCTGACAGTCCTCACGTGCGCGCGTGATCCCGAGGGATGGGCTACGGCTAGGTGCAATTTAGGCCTAATGATGTCCGATCACATCATGTCCGACGATCCGGCGAACCTAGAGGAGGCGCGGCGTCACCTAACAACGGCGCTGCGGACGCTTACAGATCTTCGCGCGCGAGCCCATGCCTCCCTTAACTTGAGCTTGGTCTACCGAGGGCGGCTCCGGGGTGATCCGGACGCCAACCTCGCACAGTCACTGCGCTTCGCTACTACGGCCCGCGATCTCTATTCGGACGTCGGTGACCGGCGGGACGTCGTCGCCGCGCTGGACGCCATGGCGACGACCCTTGCGCTCAGCGGTGCGCGCACCGGGCAGGTCGATATCGCCCGGTCTGTGGCGATCTTCCGCGAGGCTCTGCGGCTCGCATCCGTAGAGGACGATCCGATCCAGTACGCCCACATCAGTGATAACTTCGCCAGGTCGCTGTTAAACCAGGTCGACGCGACCGAGGACGACCTTCGGGAAGCCGTCGGTCACAATGGCGCTGCGTTGGAAATCTATGACCGTGACCAGCTGCGACACGACGGTTCGGCCGCTCGCAACAACCGTGCGGAACTTTTGGAACGGCTAGGTGCAACCAGTCCTGACGAGATCGTGCGGCTTCATGAGGAAGCACTCGCGGCAAGACCGATCGACGAAGTGCCGGGACACTGGTCGGAGTCGGCGATCGGCCTATCCCGCGCGCTGCTCAAACGTGCACAGCGTGACGACCTCCCTCGCGCCCATGCTCTCTTAGCCGGGGCCGCCCGGGCTGCATCCAAGACCGGCGCATCCGATCTCGTCATGTCCGCGCTGTCGCTGCTTGGCGGGCTGGATAGCGACAACGGGGACTGGCCGGCCGCCGCCGAAGCATGGCGCGGCGCGGTGGCTGCCGCAGAGACCGCTTATGCGTCAGCGACGCTTACTACTGGGCGTAACGCTGAACTTCGCCGAATCGGCAATCTGCACCGAGAAGCGGCCTATGCCATGTTTCGTGCAGGGGACGTCCAGGGTGCAGCACTCCTGTTGGAAACCGCGCGTGCTCGAGAAGTGAGCCGGCTCTTGAATCGGGACCGTGCCGATCTGGCGCGGCTGGAGCAGGTAGTGCCGCACCTTGCTGTCGCCTACCGGGTCGCCGCTGCACGCCTCACCACACTGGATGCTCAGCAGCGCGCCGGAGACCACGGGGCCCCGGATCGAAGCCGGTTGTACGGTGCGGTCACTGACGCGGACGCTCAGTTGCGGGCCGTCCTGGTGGACATCCGCGCCACGCCAGGCTTCGCTGAGTTTGGTTTCACCGATGCGAGTGCAGCTCTGAGGGTGGCTGGAGGTGCCGCGCCGGTGGTCTATCTGGTCACCGCGCAGCACGGCAGCGTCGCCCTACTGGTTGGGGAGTCCGGGAACATCGACGCCGTGCCCGGCGAGCTGACGGAGCCACAGCTGCTAAGGGCCATGCTGAATGCCAGCTCGCCGTCCACAGAACCCCTTTTAGATCTCGTCGGCGACGGGGTGGCCGCGCCAGTTGCCGCCCGGCTGGCGGAACGCGGGGACACCGAGGCAGTGCTGGTTCCTTGTGGGCTTCTTGCTGCGCTGCCGCTGCACGCTGCGCGGTTCCGCCAGGGAGGCGGCCAGCGATGTTTGATTGACGATATCGATGTGTCGTACACCCCATCGGCGCGTGCACTGCAAGCCGTACGTGGTGCCGCCTCCGTGGCCACAGATGCACGCCTGCTGTGTGTCGCGGAGCCGTTGCCCACAGACGCGCCGCTGCCCGGCACCATCGCGGAAGTGGCGGCCATCTCCCTGACGTTTCCGGGCCCGCCAGTCATGGCTGGCCAAGACGCGACGAAGGAGGCGCTCGTCGCGGCGCTTCCTGGGGTCACACATCTGCACCTTGCGTGCCACGGAGTCTACGAACCGGAGAACCCTCTCGACTCCCGGCTGCTGCTCGCTCAGGGGACGGCGCTGACCCTTCGAGAGCTGTTTGACGCGCCGGTGCTCGCTGGCGTTCGTCTAGTCGTCGCCTCAGCCTGCGAGACCGCCATCACCGACATCGTTCACACTCCCGAAGAGGCGTTGGGCATGCCGGCTGGTCTACTCCTCGCCGGGGCAACTACGGCCGTCGGCTCGCTGTGGCCGGTGCAAGACGTGTCGGCGCCCGTGCTCATGGCTCGCTTCTACACCTATCTGCACACCGGAGATCCGGACTCGACCGAAGGCCCTATGCGGCCCGGCAGGGCGATGAGCCGCGCCCAGCGCTGGATGCGCGACGCGACCGATACGGAGCTGAACAGTTTCGCAGCCGCTGCCGGGTTGCCCCCAGTTGCCCGCCGTGACGGCACAATGCAGCGGTTCTCGCGCCACCCAGAGCATTGGGCGCCGTTCGTCGTCGTAGGCGACGGCTAACCTTCTGCTTAGACCATGCCTCCTGATCTGAGGTCCCGATTCAGGACTATCAGGCCGGTGCGGCTTTGGCAGCCGCTGGGCGGGCGGGCAACCCAAAGCGCTATGGTACCGAAATCCGCGCAGGCCCGCTGATCATGCGCTGAGTCAACAATTTCCCGGCCCGGCGGACCGAGCTGGCTGATCTCATACCCGTTGGGATAGCTCTTGCCCCTAATTCCATCGGCGAACATCGCCGTTGTCCGCGGCCCGGCGAATTACCGCTGCAGCCGCGACCGAAGCTTCAGCGCCGCGTGCAGGCCGGCCCGGACCGGCCAAGCCTGCGCATCGGCTCGCATCGCGCGCCGGAGCGGCGCGTCGTACATGGCGCTGACCCGCGCGTCACCTAGCGGAGCGAGGGGCTTGGGGATGCGGGTGAGCATCAGCTCCTCGTGGCTCGCTCGATCGCAGCGGCGTCGTCGTTGGGCTGCAGGTGGGTCGCATCGTGGGCGTGGAACCAGACCTCGAACTCCTCGTAGGAGCCGGGGATCTCGGTGATGCCCATCCGCCGACCCAGCTCCCGGTAGAAAAGGTACGTGGCCTGCGTTTCTTGGCAGCAGAGTTGGCGCCAGCCGTACTGCTACAGCCACCGGGTCGGGATGACCTTTAGGCAGCCGAGCACGTGGGGATAGTCGTCCTTGGGAATGTTGTACGTGCGGTGGATCTGGTTGACCCGGCGCAGCGTGTCCCGGCCGCGTGGCTGGTCGAACCCGTTGAGCACCATCTCGTACATCAGCAGGCCGGTGTCGTCGATGCGCTTCTGGGTGCGCTCGGTCAGCTCCCCGGTGGCGGTGTGCACCGCGGCGATGGCCGGGATGGAGAAGGATCGGTTGAAGGCGAGGTTCAACCCCAGCTTCTCATCGTTGGGCATCTCCAATCCATAGTTGCGGGGCATCCTGGGCCGCCCCGAGCCGGGCGGCAACGAGCGTCCGGGCTACCATGGGGGATTGGGCATAGGCGGCGGTGACCCGGGTCAGCCACGTCTGCTTGCCGGTGTCCAACGGCGAGTCCTCCCCGCTGTCGCGGCCAGCTCGGGCTCGTCGAAGGAGGAGTGACCGATCATTTCCGCTTCGCGTTCCTCGGCGGCCGCGTAGTTGCTTCGGCCCAGGCCGCGCGCGGTCGGCGTTGGTGGAGCTCGCCCACGGCACTACGCGGATCATGCCAGCGGCCGCCAGCCGACTCGAGATAAGCGACATGCTTGAGGAGCCGAATCGACAGCTTGGTCGCTGACGCCGACGCCAGTCACGTGCGTCGGAGTACGGGCGCGGGAGGAAGTGGTACCAGCTGTTTAGAGGTCTGTGCCTCGAGCGTTCGGTGGCGGAGGCGCTGGTGCCGTTCTCTAGCGCTTCTCCTCCGCGGCCGGGCCGCCCGTGAGATCTCACAACCGTCTCACGGACGGCCCGGGAGGGACCGGTAGAGCCCGACCTGCCTCGGACCGCCGCCGGCCGCTGACCTTGATAATCGGCAGGAGGCGGTATCGTCCGGCAGCCGCCGGTAGACCTGCTAGTTCACTGGGGGTCAAGGGGTCGTCGGTTCGAATCCGGCCGTCCCGACTGGTATTCACCAGCGGATGTAGAAGATCACGTGTGATCTTGCGGTAACGCTGGCGGTAACGGAGATCGCTTAACGTGGGTTGCATCCCTCGATCCCGTTACTGCGGAGGTGCAGCCTCATGGCTGTCTACAACTACCGCCTCGCCAACGACCAGACCCGCTGGTTCTTCATCATCGACCTCCCGCCCGACGCGAACGGGCGGCGCCGCCAGCACAAGCGGCAGGGGTTATTCGACTGGTGCGAGTTCTCCACGTCCGGGGCTGATTCGTCGCGTTCGGTGATCAGCTCTCGTCGGCGGGGTCGATGAAGACTGGGACGTACTCCAGGGCGTCGGGGTCGCCGAGGTGGGCGGCGCAGCCCACCAGTCGGCGGCTTGGGCGTCGAGTCCTTCCCGCTCGGAGATCTCGGCCATTCGGCGGGCGCAGGTGCATGGGTGTGCCCGTACGGACCATCTCCGTTGACGCGGTACGCCGATCGCTGTCGGTCCCGGGTACTACGATCCGGCGATGGCCACCTACACGGGACCCGACGACCTGAGCGGCACCGAGTTCATCGAGACGAACTTCGCGGGCAGCGTGTTCCGCGAGGTGGATCTGAGCGGTACCCGGATCAGGGGTGCCCTGCTCAACGGCGCCGACATCGACGGGGTCATTGACGGGCTTCGGGTCAACGGCGTCGAGGTGGCACCGCTGGTCGAGGCCGAGTTGGACCGGATGTACCCGGAGCGCACGAAGTTGCGTCCGTCCACACCGGACGATATGCGTGCCGCGTGGGAAACCGTGGAGGCGTTCTGGGCGCCGACGATGGCGCGGGCGGAGTCGCTGCCGGAGGAGGATCTGCACCGGTCGGTCGACGGGGAGTGGTCGTTCGTCCAGACACTGCGGCATCTGGTGATGGCGACCGACCTGTGGTTCGGTCAGGCGGTACTGGGCCGGGAACGGCCGTACCACCCGCTCGGGTTGCCGGCGACGTTCATCACGAACGGTGCGGACCTCGGCATCGACATGGGTGCCGATCCGAGCTTCGCCGAGGTGGTGGCGGTCCGGGCCGGCCGCATGACCGAGGTACGGGAGTTCCTCGCCACCGTCACCCAGGAGGACCTGGACCGGGTACGCGAGCCGAACGCCCCGCCCGGCTGGCCGTCGCTCGGCCTTCGCGCCGCCTCGGCGTGCCTGCGGGTCATCTTCAACGAGGAATGGGCGCACCACAGCTTCGCCGTCCGCGACCTTGACGCGATGGGATGACCAGACGCCCCGCGCTCGGAGAACCAGAACCGGACTCCTATTTGTACAGATGGGAGGATCTTCGCTTCATCGTGCCGGACGGGTGGGCCGATCATCGTGCCCGAGGTCATCCCTGTCCGCTGTGGGACGACGCTCGGCGAGGGCGAGCCAGACCCGGTCGGCGGTGAGTGGCAGGTCGGTGAAGCGGAAGCCGGTAGCGTCGCGCAGCGCGTTGGCCAGCGCGGGAGCGACCGGGTTGAACGGGCTCTCGCTCATCGATTTCGCCCCGAGCGGTCCGGTGGCGTCGTTGGTCTGGGCAAAGTGGACCTCGGTCCGGGGTATGTCGGCAAATGTCGGAAGGTGATACTGGCGGAACGCGGCCGTGGTCACCACTCCGTAGGCGTCGACACGTACCTCCTCGTGGAGGGTGGCGCCGATGGCCTGGGCGACGCCGCCCTCGACCTGGCCACGACACTGCATCGGGTTCATCACCGTGCCGGCGTCGGCCGCGTGGACGCTGCGCAGAATCCGGATCTCCCCCGTTACGGGATCGACCGCGATGCGGAACCACTGCGCGTTGAACGCGACCGAGCGTGGGCTGCCTGCGCAGTGTCCGTCGGCAGCCACCTGCTGGCCGGTCGCGTGGGTGTGTTCCCACAGGTCCCGCAGGGGCAGGCGGCTGCCGGCGCAGTCGAGGGCGTCGGTGCCGAGCCGGCAGTCGGTGACCGGTACGCCGCTGTGCTCGGATGCGAGGGTGAGCAGCCGCTCGCGGAGCGCCTGGCAGGCGCGCAGGACCGCGGTACCCCCGACGATCGTGCCGGTCGAGCCGAAAGCGCCGGTGTCGTGGCGGACCAGGTTGGTGTCCGACTGGCGGATGCCGACCCGGTCGGGTGTCGTGCCCAGCGTCTCGGCGGCGAGTTGCTGGTGCACGGTGGTGCTGCCGTTGCCGAACTCGGCGGTACCGACCGTCACCTCGTAGCGCCCGTCGGAGAGCAGGGTGACACGTGCGTCCGCGTAGTGTCCCCCGGGTGGTGCGGTGGCGATCATCGACATCGCCATGCCCTGCCCGGTGAGCCAACCCGAGGGGGCGGGGGGGCCGGTGTCCTCCCGTGCCGCGGCGTCGACGATTTCCAGGCACTGGTCCAGCCCGTAGCTGCCCAGGCTCAGGTCGCTGTCGTGACCGGCGGGAGCGACAAGGGGATCACCGGGCCGGACGATGTTGCGGGCGCGCACGGTGACCGGGTCGATGTCGAGACGCCGGGCCACCTCGTCGAGTGCTGACTCGACGGCGAAGCTGACCTGCCCGAGACCATATCCGCGGAACGCCCCGGCGGGCACCGTGTTCGTGTAGACGGCGTAACCGTCCACTCTCTTGTTCGGGCACCGGTACACCGAGAGTGATTCGTGGCAGCTGTGGAACAGTACGCCGGGGCCGTGATTGCCGTAGGCGCCGGTGTTGGAGACGACCCGGAGACGGATGCCGGTGAGGGTGCCGTCGCGGCGTGCGCCGGCTGTCACACGGACGGTGAAGGGGTGGCGGGTGGTGGCGGCGGTGAACTGCTCCGCACGGGTGTACTCCAGCTTCACCGGGCGGCCGGTACGCAGCGCGGCGAGGACGACGAGGTCCTCGACGAGCATCTCCTGCTTGCCGCCGAACCCCCCGCCGACCCGCCCGGCGACCACCCGGACC
Source organism: Micromonospora sp. NPDC049101 (assembly GCF_040648675.1). Lineage (NCBI taxonomy): Bacteria > Bacillati > Actinomycetota > Actinomycetes > Micromonosporales > Micromonosporaceae > Micromonospora > Micromonospora sp. NPDC049101. The sequence continues at coordinate 73,335 of NZ_JBEZED010000002.1, forward strand.
TGCTCCTCCGGCAGATCGAACAGCCGGCACAGCGCGCGGCGGGTCAGGAACGGGGTCTGGGTGCTGGATCGTACGGTCAGCCGGCCGTCGTCGTCGACGTACGCCAGGGCCCCGTGGGTCTCCAGGCTGGCATGCTGCACCCGCTGGGTGCGGAACGTCTGCTCATACAACAGGTCGGCGGCAGCGAGGCCGGCGTCGACGTCACCAACCTCGGCGTGCACCTCGCCGGCCACGTTGTCGGCCGGACGGGCGATGCCCGCCTCGGTGCCCTTGTCGCCGTGCAGGGCCGGTGCGCCCGGGGTCATCGCCTCCTCGGGATCGGTGACCGCCGGTAGCACCTGGTACCGGACCGTGACATGCCGACACCCCTCCTCGGCGGCGGCCTCGGAGTCGGCGACCACCACCGCGACCCGCTGCCCCACGTAACGCACCACGTCGTCGAGGACCCTGGTGTCGGCCGGGTCGTCACTCGCGTGCTCATGCTGCGCCGTCGAGTAGCGCCGATCGGGAGCGTCGGCGTGGGTCAGCACCGCGTGCACGCCCGGCAGCGCGAGGGCGTCGCGAGCGTCGACCGACAGGATCCGCGCGTGCGGATGAGGCGAGCGCAGCACCTTGAGATGCAGCAGGCCGGGCACCTCGACGTCGAAGGTGTACCGGGCGGTGCCGGTGACCACCTGTGGCCCGGCCGGTGCCGGAAGATTCACCCCCACCGACGCGCCCGGACCCGGCTCCTCGACATGACGGACGCCGCGGATCGCGTCCTCGATCGCCCGGTAGCCGGTGCAGCGACACAGGTTGCCCTTCAACGTCTCGGGCAGCGAGTCGAGTTGGTCGTCGTCGAGCGCGGCGGTGGTCATGATGAACCCGGCGGTACAGAAGCCGCATTGGAAGCCCTGCGCGTCCAGGAAACGCTGCTGCACCGGGTGTAGCCCGGCGGCCGTGGCGAGACCCTCGATCGTGGCCACCCTGCGGCCCTGGGCGCGGACCGCCGGGTACACGCAGCTGTGCACGGGCAGGCCGTCCAGGTGCACGGTGCAGGCGCCGCAGTCGCCGGCGTCGCAACCCTTCTTGACCCCGAAACGGCCTCGTTCGCGCAGGTAGGTGCGCAGGCACTGCCCGGGTCGCGGTGCCTCGGCGCAGATTTCGCCGTCGACCACGACGGCGCGATCGTTCACGACGCGTTCCACTCGGCGAGTTCGGTGCGGATCTGTTCGGCGAAGACGAGAGTGAGATGTCGTCGCCACGCAGGCATCCCGTGCACGTCGTCGACGTACTGCTGGGCGGGAATGCCATCCATGACCGCCTGCCGCAGTACGGTCGCCGACGGTACGGTGTCGAACCGCAGCTGCACCGGCCGCACCGTCGACGCGGTCACAGTGAGCACGAACGACCCGTCGACCGGGTCGGTGCGACCGATGAGCAACACGGCGGACCGGCCGAACGGAAACAACGATCCCTTTCGGAACGCGGCACGGCAGCGCAGCGCCGGGGCCGGCAGGGTCATCGAACGGAGGAACTCCCCGGGGACCAGGGCGGTCGTGCCGATGCCGGTGACGAACTCGGCGACCGGAAGCTCACGCCGGCCACCGTCGGGGGTTAGCAGCAGGCAGATACCGTCCAGGGCGGCGCCGAGCGAGATCATCGGACCGGCGGGCAGTGCCGTGCACAGGTTGCCGCCCACGGTCGCCACGCTCCAGATCTTGAACGAGGCGAGGAACGCCGCGCAGCACTGCCGGATCAACTCCCGCTGGATCATCGGGCGCGGTGCCGTGGTGAACGTCGCCAGCTCGGAGATTGTGCAGGTCGCGGCGATCTCCAGCCCGTGCGGTGTCAGGGTCAGCGGCGACCAACCCTCGTCGGTCAGATCGCGGAGCCGACGCAGGTGCTGCTGCGGCTCGGAGAACAGGTACGTGCCACCGGCCAGCCACGCGTCTCCCGGCCGCCACGCACCGGCGGCCGTGGCCGCCACTACCGCCTGCACCGTGTTCAGATCCACCACCACACCCCGTCCCGCGAACCTGGTCGGCTCACCTGCCAGCCATCTCAGCAGCGCGGCTCGTCGCATCCCATTGGCTCAGGCCACGAACGCTGGCGTACGGGCGCCGCCGGAAGTTGGGCTTTCGCACAGCGGAGCCGTTGACACGTCCGGCTCAGTGGCGTTGTAGTTCGAGTGCGAGATACAGGTCGACGCGGTCGTCGAAGCGGCGCAGCTGACGACCGGTGAGTTGTTCGATGCGCTGGATGCGGTAGCGCAGTGTGTTGACGTGGACGTGCAGCAGTTTCGCGGTGCGGGTCCACGACCCGTCGCAGCGAAGGAACGTGTCGAGTGTGTGCACAAGGCGCGCGTCGTGGGAGCGGTCGTACTCGGCCAGGGGGCGCAGCAGTCGACGGTGGAAGGCTCGCCGGGCTTCGGCCGGGACGGCGGCGAGCAGCAGCGCGTGGGAGGACAGGTCACCGCTGGCGACCACCGCGACCTGCTCCGGGCCGGTCAGGGCGTAGCGGTGGGCGTGGCGTGCCTCCTCGACAGCGCCGTCCAGCGCGGCGACCCCGATCGCGGGGGCGCTAGTCCCGATGGCGATCCGGGCACCGTTGAGGCCCGGTGTCAGCGCCCGCGCCGCGTCGCGGATCCGCGCGACGACGTCGGCCGGGGCTGAGCCGTCGGGTGTGGGAGCGAGCTGGATGATCGCGTGGACCTCGCTGCCGATCTCCGCGATCGCGGCGGAGGGTGCCAGCGGCCGCGCGACCTCCTCGACGATGGTGAGCGCCAGGTCGGTGGTGGGTGACCCCCCGGCGGTCCCTGCGGTGAGTGCCAGGAATGTGGCGTCCGGGTCGAGGCGGCACGACTCGAGGCGGGGCGCGATCTCGGCGGGCGCGGCACCGTCGAGGAGGGGCTGGAGGAGGTGCGCGGCGAGGCGTCGTTCGACGCGAAGATGTCGGTCGAGGTGGGCCCGTTCGAGGGCGAGCAGGGTGGTCAGGCCCTCGACGGCCTGTCGCCGGTCGTGGTCCCAGGTGGTCACGTCGCCGGCACAGGCCAGGAACCAGGCGTCGAGGCGCCGGCCGGGGTGGGTGCCTGCGGCAAAGAGGGAATATCGCCGGTTTCGGGCGACGCTGAGCACGTGTGGCAGGCGAGGTGCGGTCAGGAACGTGCGCGCCAGGCGGGCACGCAGGTCGTCGGCCAGCGGAGACGTCCCCGCGATGAGCCGGCCGGTCGCGGACAGCGCCCAGCAGGGGATGTCGGCGGCGGCGGAGGGCAGCAGGTCGGCGAGTTGGGCGTCCTCGGTCAGGGCGGCGATCAGGCCCTGGTGCCGGTTCACGACCGCCGCGAGCCCGGTGGCCTGCTCGATGCGCAGGGTCGCCCCGATGGCGTCACTGATGGTGGTGAAGGAGACCTCGACGGGCACCTCGAACACGGGGACGTCGTGGCGGGCGCACGCCTCGACGAGGTCGACCGGGACGGTCCCGTACGCGGCCGCCCCCGCGCCGACCGCGCTGACGCCGGCTCGGGCCACCGCCGCGGCGAACACCTCGGAGTCCTCTGGGGTGCGTCGCCACATCAGCCCGGTGAGCACCACCTCGCCGCCGGAGAGATATCGGCTCGGGTCGAGCAGATCCGTGGTGAAGAACTGCTGGACAACCCGGTCGCCCTGATGGTGGCCGCTGAGCATGGTCAATCGGAGATTGCGCTGGGCCAGGACGTCATTGAGGCGCATCGACACCTCCATGCCTTGGAGGAAGCTCCAGAGACCCTAGGGCGGAAATGTTTCAAATTCGGTTTCCCTGCCCAATGCTCGGCCGCCCACAGCGCTGTTTGACTACCGCCGCCGCAGCACGGAGGGGAGGTCCCGGTGAGTCAGCGTCTGACACGGTTCAACGAGTTGTCGGCGCGCGATGCCGAACGGGAGTTGCTGGCCTGCTGCGCATCGCCCGCCTGGGCGCGTGCCGTGACCGCCGCCCGCCCCCATCCCGACCAGCAAGCGCTTCTCACCACAGCGGCGGATGTGCTCGCCGAGCTTTCCTGGCCGGACATCGCCCAGGCGCTGGCGGCGCACCCCCGGATCGGACAACGGGCCGACGGCGACGGACGTGACGCGGCCTGGTCCCGGCGAGAGCAGGCCGGCGTCGCCGACAGCGACGAGGCGACCCGGGTCGCTCTGCGTGCGGCCAACCAGGCGTACGAGGACCGCTTCGGTCACCTCTTCCTGATCTTCGCGAATGGGCGAACAGCCGCGGAGATCCTCGCCGCAGCCCAAACCCGGCTCGCCAACGAGACAGCGGTCGAGCGGGAGGTGGTTCGGGCGGAGTTGACGTGCATAGCCGTGCTGCGACTGACGGAGCTGACCAACGAATGAGTCTGTCCACGCACGTCCTCGACACCGCCCGGGGCGAACCGGCCGACGGAGTGCTGGTCCACCTGTACCGGTGGGCTGGCGACGAGTGGATCGACGTCGCGGCGGGACGCACCGACGCGGACGGGCGCTTGCGGAACTGGGTGCCGAAGCGGCGCTGGGCGCGAGGGACGTACCGGCTCTGCTTCGACACCGGTGGCTATCTCGGCCTCGGGGCGTTCTTTCCGGAGGTGTCGGTGGTGTTCGTGGTCACCGACGCCTGGCGTCACCTGCACGTGCCCCTGCTGCTGAGCCCGTACGGCTATTCGACATATCGAGGGAGCTGACCCCGATGGACATTGTTCTCGGCACCCACCAGTACGGAAAGGCCGAGGTGCGGCTGGTCCACGTCGTCCGCGACGGCGAGCGCCATCGGCTGACCGACCTCACCGTCAGCGTCGCGCTCGCCGGCGACCTGGCAGACACGCACCTCACCGGCGACAACGCCAAGGTCCTGCCGACCGACAGTCAGAAGAACACGGTGTACGCGTTCGCGCGGCGGCACGGGATCGGCGAGATCGAGGAGTTCGGGCTGCGCCTGGCGCGACACTTCGTCGACTCGCAGCCCGTCATCACCCGGGCGATCGTCCACCTCCAACAGCACGCCTGGAACCGCGTGGGTGAGCACTCGTTCACCCGGTCCGGAGCCGAGACACGGACGGCGACGGTCACGGTGGACGGACCGGACACGGTCGTCGTCTCCGGGCTGACCGGCATGGTGCTGATGAACACGACCGGCTCGGAGTTCTTCGGCTTCGTCCGGGACGAGTACACGACGCTCCCCGAGGCGCACGACCGAATCCTGGCCACGGCGGTGGACGGCCGTTGGCGGCATACCTCCAGCGAGAGCGACGACTGGGCGGCCTCGTTCAGGGAGGCACGGCGGCACCTGGTCGAGGCATTTGTCGACACGTACAGCCTGTCCCTGCAGCAGACGCTGTACGCGATGGGGCAGCGGGTCCTCGAACACCGCCCGGAGATCACCGAGGTGCGGATGTCCCTGCCCAACAAACACCACTTCCTCGTCGACCTCACACCGTTCGGGCTCGACAACCCGAACGAGGTCTTCTACGCCGCCGACCGCCCGTACGGGCTGATCGAGGGTGCGGTGCGCCGCGACGACGCCCCACGGTGGGAGGAGTCGTGGTGGAACTCCTGACCTCGGCCTCGTCGGGCCGCCTCCTCATCGAGGGCTGCGCGATCGCGACGGTCGACGGCGTCGGCCGCGAACACGAGCGGGGCCACATCCTTGTCGAGGACGGTCGCATCGCCGCTGTCGGGGCCGGCTCCGCGGACCGGATCGACGACGGCGCGCCCGTCCGGCGTGTCGACGGCACCGGCTGCCTCGCCACGCCGGGACTGGTCAACACCCATCATCACCTCTACCAGTGGGTGACCCGGGGCCTCGCCCAGCAGGCCGACCTGTTCGGTTGGCTCACCGAGCTGTACCCGATGTGGGCGCGCATCCGGGAGGAGGACGTGTCGGCGGCCGTCGGCGCCGGGCTGAGCTGGCTCGCGCTGTCCGGTTGCACCACGACCACAGACCACCACTACGTCTTTCCCGCCGCCGCCGGTGACCTGTTCGCCGCCGAGGTGGCGGAGGCGGGCCGGGTGGGTCTGCGTTTCCATCCCGTCCGCGGCTCGATGGACCTGGGCGCCTCGGCCGGGGGCCTCCCGCCGGACGATCTCGTGGAGGACACCGACGCCGCGCTCGCGGCGACCGCCGACGCGATCGACCGTTTCTCCGACCCGTCACCGGGCGCGATGGTCCGCGTCGCGGTCGGCCCCTGCTCCCCGTTCTCCGCGAGTGAACGGCTGATGCGGGAGGCCGCCGCGTTGGCGCGGGACAGGGGAGTACGGCTGCACACCCATCTGGCCGAGACGGTCGACGAGGAGGATTACTGCCGGGCCACGCACGGGTGCACACCCGCCGAGTACGCCGAACGGCTCGGCTGGCTCGGCCCCGACGTCTGGCTCGCGCACGGCGTCCACCTCGATGCCGAGGCCATCAAGCGGATCGCCGAGACCGGCACCGGCCTGGCCCACTGTCCCAGCTCCAACGCCCGCCTCGGCGCCGGCCTGGCCCCCGTCCGGGACCTGCTCGACGCCGGTGTGCCCGTCGGGCTCGGCGTCGACGGCGCCGCCTCCCAGGAGGCCGGTCAACTCGTCGCGGAGCTTCGCCAGGCGCTGCTGGTGGCGCGGCTGCGGGGTGGGCCGACCGCGTTGACGGCGCGGGAGGCACTCGCTCTCGCTACCCGTGGGGGTGCGCGCTGCCTGGGGCGCGAGGACGAGTTGGGCGCGATCGAGGTGGGCAAGCTCGCCGACATCGCGCTCTGGCGTATCGACGGGCTGGGCCACGCCGACATCGCCGATCCGGTGGCGGCACTCGTGTTCGGCGCACCGGCGCCGGTGGAGTTGCTCCTCGTCGGCGGTCGGCCGGTCGTTGAGAGGGGCCGCCTGGCCACTGTCGACGAACGGGATCTGCTGGTCCGCGCCCGGCGCGCGGCTGATCGCCTGCGGATCTGAAGCCCTGACGACGAACGCCGGATGACAGCGCACAGCGGAGACAGGAGCGGATGTGCCGGACATGACCGAAGAGGGAGTGCTGTGCCGGGAGGCGATCGAGTTCGTCACGGATCTCCAGCGGCGTTTCGGTGCCCGCCGCGCGGAGCTGCTCGCCCGTCGGCGGCAGCGGCGCGCGGAGATCGCCCGGACCGGCCTGCTCGACTTCCTGCCCGAGACGAGGGACGTCCGCGAGTCGGAGTGGACGGTACCCCCGCCACCGCCCGGTCTGTCCGACCGCCGGGTGGAGATCACCGGACCCACCGATCGCAAGATGGCCATCAACGCGCTCAACTCGACAGCGAAGGTCTGGCTCGCCGACCTGGAGGACGCCAACACACCCCACTGGGCGAACGTGGTGACCGGGCAGGTCAACCTGTACGACGCGGTCCGAGGCTCGATCACCTACGACGCGCCGGACGGGCGGCGGTACGCGTTGCGCACCGACCGGCGGCTCGCCACCATCGTCGTCCGCCCCCGCGGCTGGCACCTCGACGAGCGTCACCTGACCGTCGACGGGTCGCCGACCGCCGGTGCCCTGGTCGACTTCGGCCTGCACGTCTTCCACAACGCCCATGAGTCGATCGCGCGAGGCTCCGGCCCGTACTACTACCTGCCGAAGCTGGAGAGCCACCGGGAGGCCGGGCTCTGGAACGACGTCTTCGACCACGCCGAGGCCGCGCTCCACATTCCCCGCGGCACGATCCGCGCAACCGTGCTCATCGAGACCATCACGGCCGCGTTCGAGATGGACGAGATCCTGTACGAGCTGGGATCGCACGCCGCCGGGCTCAACGCGGGTCGCTGGGACTACCTGTTCTCCATCATCAAGACCTTCCGGGAGCGCGCCGTCCTGCCCGACCGCGCGGCGATCACGATGACCGCGCCGTTCCTCCGGGCGTACACCGAATTGCTCGTCGCGACCTGTCACCGCCGCGGCGCAGCGGCGATCGGCGGCATGTCGGCGTTCATTCCCAGCGGTGACGCCGCGCAGAACGCGGCAGCCTTCGGGCGGGTGCGCGCGGACAAGGAGCGCGAGGCGAACGACGGCTTCGACGGCTCGTGGGTCGCCCACCCCAAGCTGGTGCCGGTCTGCCAGGAGGTCTTCGACGGCGTCCTCGGGCCGCGGGACAACCAGCTGGACCGGACGCGCGACGACGTGACCGTGCGGGCCGCGCAACTGCTCGACTTCACCGTCGTCGGCGGCGAGGTCACCTCGGCGGGGCTGCGGACCAACGTCTCGGTCGCGCTGCGGTACCTGGAGGCATGGCTACGGGGCGTCGGCGCCGTCGCCATCAACGACCTCATGGAGGACGCGGCCACCGCCGAGATCTCCCGCGCCCAGACCTGGCAGTGGGTGCACCAGGGGGTCCGGCTGGCCGACAGCGGCGAGGCGGTGACCGCGGCGCTCGTCCAGCGGATCGAGGACGAGGAACTGGCGGCGATCCGCGACGCCGTCGGCGCGGACGCCTACCAGGCGGGGCGGTGGCCGCAGGCCCGGACGCTCTTCGAGCGGGGTGCCTTGGCTGACGAATTCGTCGACTTCCTCACCGTGCCCGCCTACGAGGTCATCGACTGATGGCGCGCCGACTGACCGCGCGGGTGACGGCCGAACTGGACCGCCGGCTCACCCCCGTCGACGCCGTGTTGCAGAGGCGCTACCCGGGTGACGGTCCCGGCCGGCAACCGGTGCACACCGTGTACGTGCCGGCCGACCGGTTCACCACCGACCTGTGTCGACAGTGGGGTGAGCAGGCGGTCGATACCCTCGACCGGTTCCCACCGCTGCCGTTCCCCACCGGCCTGCGCGACCGCGTGCTGGCGAAGCTGTCGACCGAACCGATCGAGGACCTTCGGCTGGACTTCGAGGACGGGTACGGCGTCCGCGACGACGCGGAGGAGGACGAGACGGCGCGTGCCGCGGCAACGGCGCTCCGCGACGGCCCGAGGCCGGTGTTCGTCGGGCTGCGCTGCAAGAGCCTGGACCGCGCCGACCGGGACCGCGCCGTCCGCACCCTCGACGTCTTCTTCGACGCACTCGGCCCACCCCCGCCCGGTTTCGTCATCACCCTGCCCAAGGTCCGAGCCGTGGAACAGGTGGCGGCCATGGCCCTGCTGTGCGAGGAGTTGGAGTCCGCGTACGCGCTGCCGGGCGCGAGCCTGCGCTTCGAGCTGCAGATCGAGACCACCGAGGCGGTGCTGGGCGCCGACGGCACGGCCACCGTCTCCCGCATGATCACGGCGGCCGGGGGACGGTGCGTCGGGCTGCACTATGGCACCTACGACTACAGCGCCGCGTGCGGAATCGCCGCCGCCCACCAGTCGCTGGATCATCCCGTCGCCGACCATGCCAAGGCCGTCATGCAGGTGGCGGCGGCCGGCACCGGCGTGCGCCTCTCCGACGGCTCGACAAATGTGCTTCCGGTCGGCGACCTGGACGCCGTGCACGCGGCCTGGCGGCTGCACACACGCCTGGTACGACGTTCCCTCGAACGCGGCTTCTACCAGGGCTGGGATCTGCACCCTGCGCACCTGCCCACCCGGTACGCCGCCACCTACGCATTCTTCCGGGAGAGCCTGGACGCCACTGTGGCGCGGCTCTCCGCGTACCTGACGCGTCGCAGCGACGGTGTGCTGGAGGAACCGGCGACCGCTCGTGCGCTCGCTGGTCATCTGCGTCGGGGCCTGGACTGCGGCGCGTTCGACCCCGACGAGGTCAGCGTCGATCGAGCCACCCTGGAGGTGCTGTGACCTACGACGTCATCCTGCGCTCCCGACGCGTCGTCACCGCGCAGGGGGAGCGACCAGCCATGGTCTGCCTCGCCGACGGCCGGATAGCGGCGGTGACGGGGTACGACGACGTGCCCGCCGGGCCCGTCACCGACCTCGGCGACCTGGCGCTGCTGCCCGGCATCGTCGACACGCACGTGCACGTCAACGAACCCGGACGTACGGAGTGGGAGGGATTCACCTCGGCGACCCGGGCCGCGATCGCCGGTGGGGTCACCACCCTCGTCGACATGCCGCTCAACTCGGTCCCGCCGACCGTGACGGTGCCGGCGTTGGCCGCCAAGCGCCGCGCCGCCGAGGGCGCGATCCACGCGGACGTCGGGTTCTGGGGCGGCGCCGTACCCGACAACGTCGCCGACCTCCAGGCGCTGCACGACGCCGGCGTCTTCGGGTTCAAGTGCTTCCTCGTCGACTCTGGTGTCCCCGAGTTCCCACCACTGGCCCCGGACGCGCTCGACACCGCCCTCGGCGCGGTCGATGCCCTGTTCCTGGTGCATGCCGAGAGCCCGGGTGCGATCACCGTCGCCCCCTCCTCGCGTCGCTACGCGGACTTCGTCGCGTCCCGGCCACCGGCCGCCGAGGCGGAGGCCATCGGCTGGGTGCTTGACGCCGCGCTGCGCACCGGCGCCCGGGTCCACATCCTGCACCTGTCGTCGGCGGACGCCGTGCCACTGATCGCCGCGGCGAAGGGCGTGGGAGTCAGCGTCACCGTGGAGACCTGCCCGCACTACCTCTGTCTGGCCGCCGAGGACGTGCCGGACGGGGCGACGGAGTACAAGTGCTGCCCGCCCATCCGCGACCACGGCAACTCCGACCGGCTCTGGGCCGCCCTCGACGCGGGCGTCATCGACTGCGTCGTCTCCGACCACTCACCCAGCACGCCGGCGCTGAAGAGACCGCCGAGCGGTGACTTCGCCGCCGCCTGGGGTGGCATCTCCTCGCTACAGATCGGCCTGCCCGCCATTTGGAGCAGCGCCCGCGACCGCGGGCACCGGCTCGCGGACGTCGTCCGGTGGATGGCGCAGCGTCCCGCCGAGGTCGCGGGCCTGGACACCAAAGGTCGCATCGCCGTCGGCTTCGACGCCGACCTCGTCGCCTTCGCACCGAACGAGTCCTTCGTGGTCGACCCCGCCACGCTCCGCCACCGTCATCCCGTCTCCCCGTACGCCGGCCGGACGATGCACGGCGTCGTGCACGCCGTGTGGCTTCGCGGCCAACCGGTGTCGCCGGACGGCCCGCCACGTGGGCGTCTACTCTCCCGGAGCGCACGATGACCACACCGATCACGTTGCCGGACCTCGCCTCCCGTGCCCTGTCGGGTGGGGTCGTCCACGCGAACGATGAGTTCTTCGCCCCGAGCGACCACCTCGTCGACCCGAACCCACCGACGTTCACCCCACGTACCTTCGGCCCCAAGGGGCAGATCTACGAGGGCTGGGAGACCCGTCGACGCCGCACGCCTGGCCACGACCACGCCATCGTGCGCCTCGGTGTCCCGGGGATCGTCCGCACGATCGTCGTCGACACCAGCCACTTCACCGGCAACTACCCGCCGTACGCGGCCATCGACGGCTGTCGGGTGGACGGGCATCCCTCGCCGGAGCACCTTGCCGACGCGGCCTGGGTGCCGCTGGTGCCACGAGCGGCGCTTGCCGGCGACACCCGTAACGTCTTTCCCGTCGACCCGGGACACCGCATCACCCACGTGCGACTGTCGATCTTCCCGGACGGCGGAGTGGCCCGGTTGCGGGTGCACGGCGAGGTGACCCCCGACCCGCGGTTCCTCACGGGTGGCCTGGTCGACCTCGCGGCACTGGAGCACGGGGGTCTCGTCGTCGGGTGCAGTGACATGTTCTACGGCACGCCGAACAATCTGATCGCGCCGGGCCGGGCACGCACGATGGGGGAGGGCTGGGAGACCGCCCGTCGTCGCGACGACGGCAACGACTGGGTCCTCGTACGTCTGGCCGCTCCCGGCGTCGTCCGCGTCGCGGAGTTGGACACCAGCCACTTCAAGGGAAACGCGCCCGGTGCCGCCGCGGTGCGCGGGAGCGCGGGCGACCCGGACGACCCGGACGGATGGTTCGACCTGCTACCGGTGACTCGACTGCAACCCGACACCCGGCACCGCTTCCTCGTCGAGGACGTGGGCGCGGTGAGCTGGGTGCGGCTCGACGCGTACCCGGACGGCGGGATGGCCCGGCTGCGCCTGCTCGGGGAGATCACCCCCACCGGCCTCGACACCGTCCGCCGGCGTTGGTCGGCACCGTGACCGGTGGTGTCGGGGGAGTGCTGCTGGCCGCCGGCGCCGGCCGGCGCTACGGGCTGCCCAAGGCGCTCGCGGTCGCTGACGGCCGCCTCTTCGTGGAGATCGCCCACCGCACGTTGACGGATGGCGGCTGCGACCCGGTCGTGGTCGTCCTGGGTGCCGCCATCGACGAGGTACGTGCCACCGCCGACCTCGGCACGGCGGTCCTGGTGGTCAACCAGGACTGGCGGACCGGGATGGGGTCGTCCCTTCGGCGCGGGCTCGACGCGCTCCGGCAGAGCAGCGTCAGCGCCGCGATGGTGCTGCTCGTCGACACTCCCGGCATCACCGCGGCGGCCGTCGCCCGGCTGTCGACCCATGCCCACGAACAGGTCATCGCGGTCGCCACCTACCACGGGAGACGGGGGCATCCGGTCCTTCTCGGTCGCGGCCACTGGGACGGCGTGGCGAGGATGGCGGTCGCCGACGTCGGTGCCCGCCCGTACCTCACCACCCACGCGACCACACTGGTCGGCGTGGCGTGCGACGACCTGGCCGACGGTGTCGACGTCGACGAACCAGCCGACCGGCAGGTGGGGCGTGATGCGTGACGTGCTCGACGACCTCGGTCGATGGTGGCGGGAGGGCCGGCCGGTCGGGCTCGCCACGGTCGTCGCCACGTGGCGCTCGGCGCCGCTGCCGCCCGGTGCCACCATGCTCGTCGGCCCCGACGGGACGGTCACCGGCAACGTCTCCGGTGGCTGCGTCGAGAGCGCGGTGTACGAGCTGGCCTGCGACGTCATCGACACCGGCAGGCCGGTGCTACAGCGGTACGGCGTCAGCGGGGAGGACGCGTTCGCTGTCGGCCTGATCTGCGGTGGCACCATCGACGTCTACGTCGAGCGGATCGACAGGCACAGCTTCCCCGCCCTGCCCGAGGTGGCCGCGGCGATCCGGTCCGGCACACCGGTGGCCGTGGCGACGTGCGTGGACGCCAACGGGGGCGACCCGGAGGGGCGACTCGGTCAGCGACTCGTCCTGCTGCCCGACCGGACCATCGGCACGTTGGGTGATGTCGGCCTCCAGGCGGCCGTCGTCCAGGACGTGCGGGGCCTGCTCCCGGCCGGGCGAACCGCCATCCTCCGGTACGGCCACGACGGCCAGCGCCACCGGGAGGACCTCACCTTCTTCGTCAGCAGTGTCCTGCCGCCGCCCCGCATGATCATCTTTGGTGCGACCGACTTCGGGAGGGCGATGACCCGGATGGCGTCGTTCCTCGGATTCCGTTCGACGATCGTCGACGCCCGTCCCCTCTTCGCGGACGCGAGCAGGTTCCCGGACGCGGACGAGGTCGTGCTCGACTGGCCTCACCGCTACCTACGCGCCGAGGCCCAGGCCGGACGTGTCGACGACCGGACGGCTCTCTGCGTCCTGACCCACGATCCCAAGTTCGACATCCCGCTGCTGGAGGTGGCTCTGAGCCTGCCCGTCGCCTACCTGGGCGTGCTGGGCTCCCGACGGACACGCGACGATCGGATCACACAGCTCAGGGACGCCGGGGTCGCCCACGTCGACCTTGGCGGACTCGCCGCACCGATGGGGCTGGACCTGGGTGCCCGCAGCCCGGAGGAGACCGCGGTGAGCATCGCCGCCGAGCTGGTGGCACGACGGTGGGGAGGCACCGGCCGACCTCTGCACACGCTGCATGGCCCGATCCACCGACCCGCTGCCGACCGTCGGTGAACCGACGAGTCGCGGATCTCGTTGCAGACGCGTGGCGTCGTCGTCAAACGTGCGGGCTGGTCGACTGTTCCGGATCGGTCGTGGCGCGGCCGCGGCGGTTGTCGCGGCCGGTGTCGCCGCCCGACGTGACGAGCCTGGCCATACAGAGGCTCGGCACGATTGCCCTCCGGCTGGCTGACAGCTATGGAGTCGCCGGTCGCGTCCCTCATCGATGCCGCTCCCGCGAATCGTGAAGCTTCGGGGCTCACCTGCCTTGGCGCGGCCAGCGCCGGGGGCGTCGTCGAAGGGCCTACGGCTGACCGCGACGGTGTGGCCCATCGAGGTGTCCTTCCTGGTGCAATGTCTATCGGATAGGCATTGGGATGGGCTAACCGCTGCTGAGGTCATCGGAAGGTTCCCGGTGCCGGGAAGCTTCGCGCGGCTTTTCCCCGGCAGCGGGAGCAAAGGTGTCCAGCGGGCGGACGGCCCGGCTTTTTCGGGGCGCGGCGGAAAGGGTGGGGCCGGCAGCAACACCCTTCGCCCGGCCTGGGCTGGCTTGTCGCCAGCGGCGGCAAGAAGGCTCCCCATGGTGTGGGTACCCCTGGCAGCCGGAGGGGTACGCACGCTCCGCGTACCCCTGTGCCGCTGGGCGGCATGAACGATCGACATCACCGCGGTTGCTGGCGTGAGCACCTGTAGCAACTTGCCATCGCTTTGCTTGGCGCTTGCTTGGCAAGTGCCATCGGTTGTCCGATCGGACCAGCGATCGGACAACCGATCCGGGGCGGTGGGTGTCATGACACCGCGTCGATGGCGATGTCGACGAACCGAGCCAGGTGGAGCTGCGCGGCGACAGTGATCGTGTCCTTCGGGCCGCCTCGATGCTTGGCGACAATGAGGTCCGCCTCCCCCGATCGAGGCGACTCCGGGTCGTAGTAGTCGTCCCGGCTGATCAGCACGACGATGTCCGCCTCCTGCTCAAGCTGCCCAGAGGCGGTCAGCGGCAGGCTGGCCCTGGCCCTGGCGCTCGTGATGGGTGGTGAGCGCGGTGACGCACCGGGCCGGCAGAGCCAGGGTGCGACGCGACTTCTTGGTGTTGGTGTCTCCGTCGGCGCGGACGGAGCGCCAGACCTGAATGGATGGTGGCACCGGAGGATCGTTGTCCGGCTTGCCGGCGAGGTCGACGTGTGACCAGGTGAGGGCTCGCAGTTCCTCGGTGCGAGCGCCGGTCAGCAGTGAGACGACGATGTAGGCGTGCAACGAGCTGCTCTCGGCAGCGATGAGAAGCGCCTTGGCATGGTCGAGCGTCAGCGACTTCGAGCGACGGCCGCCGCGACCTGTGGGTACTTCGCAGAGTGCCACAACGTTGCGTTTGACCCTGTCTCGCGCCACGGCTCGGTTGACGGCGCGGATGCGCAGCGAGTGGAGGAGCCGCAGGGTGCGGGTGCTCAGGTGTTGGCTTCGCCCATGAGCCAGCGGTCGATGTCGGTCGCGCTGAGATCCCGCAGCTTCCTCGCGCCGAGGTCACGGATGATGTGGGAGCGCACAAGGGTGGTGTAGTTGGCCTTCGTGCTCTCGGACTGGTTGCTCAGGCCGTAGGTGAGCCAGTCGGTGAGAGCGTCGGCCACGCTGTGTCCGTCTTGGACCAGGGCGAGGCCGTCTTCGTAGTCGCGGATCTTCTCCCGCAGCTTGGTGCGGGCTTCGGTCATACCTTCAGGGCCGAGACCGCACTGTCCTGGGAGGTCGACTGGTCCAACTTCACCGACGAGTACTCCGGAATCACAGGCACCGCCGAGCAGTGGGCCAGACGGCTCGCACTGGCCCTCGACCACGCCTGGACCTGACCAAGCAAGAGCAGGTCGACAGGACTGGCACTCGCTTCATCCGGCTGTCGTAATAGTTGGAAGCGCGCGGCAAGCGGCAGATGCCTGCGTTCTCGGGGTCGTTGCCCGTGGAAGCGTTCTGCGGGACCGGACCGGACCGGTGCCGCACCGACCGGCTGACCTCTGGCGGCCCAGACAGCCGCATCACCGACCGGACCGCCTCGTTAACGGTCCTGCTCGGTTCTCAGCACGCGCATCATTCGCAGGATGCCCTGATGAATCAACACGCCGACGCCGGTGTTGGCTAGGGCGAGCCCAGACGCGCCGAGCAACCCCGGCCCGACACTCATCACGTCGTCGGCGGCGAGCAGGACTGGCCACCCCAGAGCGGCGGCGATGAGCGACAACCGCCACCAGCGTCCGAATACAAGGCCGAACAAGATCAGTGTCGGGATCACGGCGATCCGCCCTTCGCTGCTCCCAACATACGCTCATCGGCCGGGCGCCCGCCCCACCCCCCGACGTCACGGAATGGGGCGCCGACGGCCTGCTGCCTAGTTCCCTGGCACATGTCGCACTTCAACTGACGGAGATCTGTCGTGCATCTCGTGTCGGATCACACGCCGGCAGCCGGCCCGATGACGGACCGTTCAGCACGGTTCACGCGCTCCGGATGGTGTTCCACTCGTCCGCGAGCACGGAGTAGAGAAGCGAGTCGCGCCAGGCCCCGTTGGTGAAGACGTGGTCGCGAATGCGGCCCTCGTACTGCATGCCCAGTCGCTCCGCGACGGCGACGGACGCGGCGTTGTCGGGTCCGATGGCTGCCGAGATGCGGTGCAACCCCAGGTCCCGAAACCCGAACCCTGTCAGGGTGCGTACGGCATCGGTGGCATCCGCGGCAGATGTTCGCACGTGACCTTGCGGTCGAGACGCCGGCGCCCGGATCGTGGCTGATCCGGATGTTTGCTGGTCCAGTAGCGGTGGTGTCCCTTTTTCAGGCAGCGCTGCGTGCGCCGGCCGGTCGGCGACGTAGGGCCGGGTCCAGGACTGGCGGGGGCACGTAGGCCTGGTCGAGGCGGGTGACGTCGGTGCCGGGCGGAACGATCTCGTCGATCCGGTCGAGGATGTCGTCGGTGAGCGCGACGCCGGTGCCCCTGAGCAGGTCGTCGAGGTGTTCCATGGTGCGCGCGCCGAGCAGTGTGCTGGTGACGCCCGGGTGCGCGATGGTGAAGGCCATGGCGAGGTGGGTCAGCGGCAGGCCGGCCTCGTCGGCGAGCGGGATGAGTTGTTCGACGATGTCGATGCGGCGCTCGTCGCTGAGGTGTTTGAAGTAGCGCGCGCGGCTCAGGTCGTTCTGCTGACCTTTGCGGACGCGGCCGGTGAGCATCCCCTGCCCGAGCGGGCCCCACACCAGGGTGCCGAGGCCGTAGCGCTGCGCTGCGGGCAGTACGTCGTTCTCGATGCCGCGGTTGAGGATCGAGTACGGTAGCTGCTCGGTGCGGAAGCGTGCCAGCCCGTGCCGTTGGGAAAGCCACTGGGTATTGACGATGTCGATGGCCGGCGTGTTGGACGATCCGATCGCCCGCACCTTGCCGGTGCGGATCAGGTCGGTGAGCGCGGAGAGCGTTTCCTCGATGTCCGTGTCCGGGTCCAGCTTGTGCACCTGGTAGAGGTCGATGTGGTCGGTCTGTAGGCGACGCAGCGAGTTCTCGACCGCGGTCATGATCCAGCGTCGGGAGGTGCCCTGCTGGTTGGGGTCGGTGCCGGTCGGCCTGCCGAACTTGGTGGCGAGCACGACGGTGTCCCGCCGCCCTTTGAGCGCCCGGCCCACGACCTCCTCCGAGTCGCCGTAGACGTCGGAGGTGTCGATGAGGTTGATGCCGGAGTCGAGCGCCTTGTGGATCACTTGGATCGAGTCCTCCGGATCGGAGTTGCCTACCGACGTGGCGAACATCAGCGCGCCGAGTGCGTACGGGCTGACCTTGATGCCGGTCCGGCCCAGGGTGCGGTACTGCATGAGCGTCTCCTAGCGGTATGGTGAGTGAAGTGGAATCTCTTTCCGGAACTATACGGAAAGCCTTTCCGGAAAGGCAAGGAGGACTACCGTGTCCAACGACACCACCGGTTCGAGAACGGGCGCGAGCGCACCGCGCCGGATTCGCACCGACGCGCGCCGCAACGTCGAGGCGCTGCTGGATGCAGCGAAGACGGTCTTCGGCACGTCGGGCGTCGACGCGCCTGCGAAGGAGATCACCGATCTGGCCGGTGTCGGCGTCGGCACCCTCTACCGGCATTTCCCGCAACGCTCCGACCTAATCAAGGCAGTGATCGAGCGCGAGATCGACGCCTGCGCCGATGCGGCGCCTGCACTGGCCGCCGAGCACCCGCCGGGCATCGCCCTCGCGAGGTGGCTCGAACGGCTCGCCGCGTTCGTCGTGACCAAACGCGGGTTCGCCGCGGCGCTGCATTCCGGCGATCCGGCGTTCGACGGCCTCTCCGGCTACCTGATGGAGAAGCTGGGACCAGCGCTGGGGTCGTTGCTCGATGCCGCGACTGCGGCCGACGAAATCCGGGCCGTGGTTAGCTCGCAGGACCTTCTCTACGCGGTCGCGAAACTGTGCGCACCCCTACCGGACGAGGAGCCGGACTACGGCCGCCGCATGGTCGCGCTCCTCGTCAATGGGCTACGGTCCATCGACACCCAGCGCTGACCTAACTCGTCATAAGGCATGGCGGATCCGGAGCCGCGGCCGGACACAGTGCAGCCGCCCACCCAACTCCCGATGGTTGAGCCGCTTACCGACCGGCATTGCGTGCAGTGTTGTGCGTTCACTCCCGCAGGCGGTCGCAATCGCCCTCAACTCGGCATGAGCGCGCGGGCCGGTGCACTCAGATCGATGGCGGGCATAGGGCAAGTATCCGATGGGCAGCTAACCCGCTCGTACCGACGCGGGCCAGCCACGGGCCAGTAACCGTGGCGCGCAGCGGTCCTGAGCGGGCACGAGCGGCATGGGGCTCTGCCGCCGCCGGCAGGCGTTTCGGGCATCACGGCCCGTTGAGCGCGTTCTTCCAAACTGAAGGTGTCCGTACGCTGCTTGGCGTGGCAGAGGACGAGGTGGTCTTGCGGCTCAACCGCGACGAAGCGCTGGTTTTGTTCGAGTGGCTGTATCGCACCGACGAGACCACCAACGACTTCGCTGACCTGGTCGAGGATCAGGCGGAGCAACGGGCGCTGTGGAATCTCACCTGCCTACTGGAACGGGAGCTGGTCGAGCCGTTCTCGCCGCAGTACGCCGAGCTGGTCGAGCAGGCACGAGCCCGGTTGCGGGATGAGGGTTCATGACCGTGCCGCGTGCCCGTCGGGACAGGAGCCGAGGGTCGGCGGCGGTCACCGCCTGGACGTCGCCCCCGGCATGGCGGTGCAGGTCAAACCAGGTCATGGCGATGAGACTTCCCGCCGTGTCCACACTTCCTGAACCGTGCGCTGCCGCCCACCCGGGTCAGCGTCCCAGGAACCAAGTGGGGACCATACGGCCTGCGCGATGGTGCGCGGCACGACGTCGACCGCACGACCTGATCTTGGGATTGCGTGTGTGACGTGCGTGGACGCGTGGCGAAGCGTCCTGGGGGTCAAGGGGTCCTCGGTTCGAATCCGGCCGTCCCGACCGGTTTACCTGGGGAGATGAAGATCTTCTCCGGTGACGGCGGTAACATCCGGTAACGGATGATCTTTGTTGGCGGTGACGGCGGTGCTCACTGGCCGCCAGCCCGCTGAACTCGGAACGCTCCGAACTGCCGCTTCGTCTGCGTCCTGGGCGGAGCGGCATGGTGGTCTCTGGATCCCGCGTCAGGCGCTGCAGATGTTGCCGCCGCTGCGTCGGGCGGTTCGAGCCCGTGGCGCGGCAGGATGCTTGGCTGGTCCAGGCCTTGATCGCTGCGCAGTTTCGGGAGCGAAGGGTCCTGTCAGGCAGGCGTGCCGGAGTCGGTGAGTTGCCAGTCCTCGTCGCGCCTGCCCGGAAACGGGGCAGGCGCCTTCACGGCCCACGGTGATGATCGTGTCGGAGGTTTGGCGAGGTCGTATTCCAGTTTGCGGAAAGCGTTGGCGGTGGTGTCGATGTCGACCTCATGCATCGCCTGTACGGAGATGGGGATGATCTGGTTGGCGGGTTCGGATCCGGCGGAGCGGAGCTCGACAACGTCGCCGGCGACGTGCGCAGGCAGGCAGGAAAATGGCCTGAACGTCAGAGTGGGACTGGGTAGACGGAGCCGAGGCGTCACGTGGTGACACCTAGCTCCAGTGGGGAGCCGAGAAACGTCCGAGTGCCGATCTGGGTGTGGCAAGGGCGTCCAGCCAACCATTCAGGACATGAGCGGTTGGCTGGACGCCACGTCTTCGAACAGGAAGTGGCTCCGCTGTTTGAACAACCAGGACTCATGCCTCGGTGCGAAGCCCTGATCTGCCGCCCCACCTGTATGCCGATTCGATCATGTGTTCCTATTGTTGACCGGCGTGTTGCTCAAGGACCAGTATCCACGTTGGTAGAAGACCAGCGGAGCCGCGGTGCGTAGATGACGGAACCGTTGTACGCGGCCGATGATCAATTCATGGTCGCCTGCGGCGTGGTTGGCCTGCAGTTCGCAGTCGAGGTACGCGAGGCAGCCGTCGATGACGGGGGACCCGGATTCGGATGTGTGCCAGCGCAGGTCGGCGAACTTGTCCGGGCCGGGTGTGGCGAGTGTCCTACTGACGTGGTCCTGGTCGGCGGCGAGGACGTTCACGCAGAAGGTGTGACCTTCGTTGATGAGCGGCCAACTGGTGGAGGTGCGGTTGACGCCAAACCCGATGAGAGGCGGCCGTAGCGAGATAGAGAAGAAGGAACCGACGACGAGGCCGACGGGGCCGGCAGCACGGGTTGCGGTGACCGCCACGACGCCGGTTGGGAAGTGCCCGAGCAACAGGCGGAAGTCGTCCGTCATCGCCGGTCCTCCATCACGTTTCACAGCTCGCGCTTCCTCCGCTCAGCTGGAGCGACCGCGTTTGATCTCGTAGAAGTAGGGAGCCCGGGCGAGCCGTAGGATGGCGTCGTACAACTCCCCTGCTTCCTCCGACGGCGGGATTCGTTCGAACACCGGGCCGTGGATGCCGCGGGGGGTGTCGGGAAGCTCGATGACAGGGCTGCCGACATCAGGGCCGGCCGAAGCGATGGCGGCGTTGGTCCCGGCGGTGATCGCATCGTCCCAGTCCGTGTCCTGGAACGCGTCGAAGGTGTCATCAACACCTGTGGATTTAGCGGCTTGGCGTAGCAGATCCTCGGTGAGTGGTTCGCCGTTGTCGTGGGTGGCGGTCCCGACTGCGACGTAGAAGCGAACCGCGTCGGTCGCACGGCCGGCGTGTCGGAGCGCTTCGCCGATGCGCAGCGCTCCGTGGGAGTTGCCCAGCATGGTGGCCCAACTGGGGTCCATGCCTTCGCCGTAGAGGACCTTGAGGCTGAACGGTTGCCAGTCGATGTCGAACGTGCGCTGTTCGGCTGCGGAGGTCAACCATTGGCCGGCGCGCCATGACCAGTAGCAGGCCGGATCGGACCAGAATTTTACCGACGTCATGGGTGCTCCTCAGCTGATGGCCGGTTGTGCAGGGGTGGGGGCGGTTGCCAGCGCGGCTTTGACGACGGGGGCGACGTGCTCGCCGAAGAGGCGCATCGATCGGTTGCTTGCCTCAAAGTCGAGGCCACCGAACTGGAACCAGCCTTGGAACATGTCGACGCCGGCCTGAGCCTTGTCCAGCAGTTGCGCCACGCATTGTTCCGGGGTGCCGAAGATGATCCGGCGATGCTCGACCGCCTCTTCGAAGGGTAGCTTCGTAATCTTGTCGAACCAGGCCTTGTGGTCTTCGTAGCCCTTGTCCACCGTCGGGCTCTGACTGATCATGACGGAGGCTTCATGGCCAGCGCCCAACCACGCCTGTAGGTGAGGTTGGGCGAGCGCGCGGGCTTCGGCTTCGGTTTCGGCAACGAAGATGTGTTGCATGGTTCCGTAACTACCGACCGGGGTGCCAGGATGGGCGGCCTGCCACTCGTCACGGTAGATCGCCGCAGTGCGTGCGGTGTCATCGGCATCGAGGAAGGCTGTGCACAGGTTGACACCGAGGCGCGCTGCCTTGCGGATCGACTTTTCGCTGATGCCGGCCATCCAGATCGGCGGGTGTGGCGTCTGGGTGGCCTCGGGGACGACGGAAACGCCCTCGCCGTGCCACGGCCCCGTGGCGTAGGACTCCACACCGCCGTCACGCAGAAGTTGACGGATCAGCGGAAAGCTCGCGTCGAAGAGCTGCTCGCTGTCCTCGCGTCGGACACCGAAGCCGGCTTGTTCGTGGCCGGCGAGCCCTCGGCCTAGCCCGATCTCCAAGCGCCCGTTGGTGAGCAGGTCGAGCATACGAATTTCCTCGGCTGCCCGCACCGGATGGTATAGGGGCAGGTTGAGTGTCATGGCGCCGAGTCGAATGCGTGAGGTTGTCTGCGACAGAGCGGCGATCATCAGATGGGGGGAGGGGAGGATCTGGAACCCGGCATTGGAGTGGTGCTCGGTGAGGAAGTAGGCGTCGATGCCGACCTCGTCGGCGATACGGGCCTGCTCAAGGGTGTGCTGGTACGCGGCGGCGTGGGGGATTTTGCCAGCGACCGGCCGCCATGCCGACGCGCCGTCTGATGTGGAGGAAGTGATGTCGTAAACGCTGAATCGCACAGGGTGCTCCAGGTCGGGGCTGATGCCGGCGGCGCGTACTTGTGCCACCGGTGATGGCCGAGCGGATGTGTGGGGTGAACAACTACCGAGGGCGGCCCTCCAGCGTGACGACCTGAGGTGCGCGGGTCTGGCTGATCTTCGGTACGAGGCGGGCGAGCGGGTGGGCGGGGTCGATGGGCCGGTAGTCGCAGCTGTTGTCCGCGCCGGCGATGAGCTCCAGTTCACCGAAGGCGAACTCAATTGGCCTGTTCCGCCCGTCTGGCCCGTTGGGCGGGTAGACCCAGCTCTTCTCGGGCACCTCGCACTGGCAGCCGCGGACCGGGGTCTGCGGGCCGCCCTGGCGCACGTGACGCCAACCGGCGGCGACGGCTCGCGCGGCGATGTCGTCGTAGACGGCTCTGCTGTCCGCGCTGTCCTCGCGGAGGTCGATGCCGAGATGGTCGACGTACGGCAGACTGCGGGTAACGGCGCCGGGAATCAGATCCTCCTCGGCGATCGCACCGCTGGTGAAGATGACAGCCAAGCCGTCGGGGAAGCCGTACTTACGGAAGTTGGTGGCGTCACGTTGTGCCGTCACGCCCTGGCTGAGGATGTCCTCGTGTGGCAACGCGGCGATGTCGGCGACCTTCACCTGGACGTGGACGGAATCAGCGATGCCTATGGCGGCGGCAAACGGGAAGCGCGGATCGAAGAGTTCGGAGACGAGCCCGGCCTCGTCGGCTGTGATCAGGCGTCGTTCGGCGAAAAACTTCAGGGTCGCGGCAGCTGCGGCCTGGTCAGGCATGGGGTCACGCTCCTTGAGCAGCGATGTCGGCTACGGCAGCGATCAGTTGGTCGACCTCGTCGGCCGTGTTGTAGAGGTAGAGGCTGGCGCGCACGTTGCCGGCGCGGCTGTCCTCCTCGTGCAGCTCGTTGAAGAAGTAGTTGAGGGCGCAGTGCTGACCAGCCCGCACCGCGACGCCGTAGCGGTCGTTGAGTAGTTGCCCGACCTCCGTGAAGTCGCGGCCGGCGATGTTGAACGAGACCACGGCAACCCGGTCCGCGGGATCCGGGGGACCATAGAGTTCGACGCCGTCGATGGCGGAGAGGCCGTCGCACAGCTGGTGCATGAGCTCCTGTTCGTGGACGGCGAGGTTGTCCAGGCCCACTTCGGTGAGGTAGTCGATGGCCGCCGCCAGTCCCAGTGCCTCGGCGATCGGCGGAGTACCGGCCTGCCACTTGTCGGGCAGGGACGTGAATGAGCAGTCCGACAGCACACATCCGTCCAGCGTTGGCGCGGCACACGCCGTCGTGTCGATGCTTCCGCCGCCCAGGACACCGGGTACGAGCGATACCGCGTACTGCCGGCGGATGTAGAGCACTCCGATGCCGGTCGGTCCGAGCATCTTGTGCCCGGAGAACGCGAGGAAGTCACAGTTGAGCTTGTTGACATCCAGTGGCAGGTGTGGCGCCGACTGGGCCGCGTCGATCAGGAACAGGATCCCGCGTTCCCGGCAGATCGCGCCGATCTCCTCAACAGGCAACCGGTTCCCGAGGATGTTGGTCACGTGCGCCAGCGTGACCAGCTTCGTACGTTCGCTGAGCAGTGCCCGGAACGCGTCGAGGTCGAAGCCGCCGTCGCGATCGGCGTTGTACCACCGCACGTTGACGCCCTGCTTGTTGGCGATCCGCATCCATGGCGCCATGTTCGAGGTGTGCTCAAGGTTGGACAGCACGATCTCGTCACCGGGCTCGAAGTCCAGGGTGGCGGCGACCAGGTTGATCGCGGTGGTCGTGTTGGACGTGAGCACGATCTCCTCGGTGGACGCGTGGAGGAACCGGGCGATCGTGGTCAAGGCGTCGTCGAAGCGCTGCGAAGCGCGCATGGAGAGGTCGTACGAGCCGCGGTGCACGTTGGCCCGGTAGTTGACGTAGTAGTCGGTCATCGCGTCGATGACCGGTCGAGGGGTCAACGACGAGGCCACGCTGTCGAAGTAGGCCAGCGGGCCCGACAGCGTCGGGAAGTCCCGGCGGACGGCGCTGACATCGAAGGTCGAGGCGAGCTTCTGCGGGGTGCCCATGTCCTCATCCTGGCACCGACAGGGCCTGCTTTCAATAGCCAACCTCGATGGCAGCATCTGACACAGCTTTTATCAACAAGCGCTGTTGTTAGCTGCCGGCTTGATCTGGTTGAATGGTCCCATGACGCAGTCGCTGCAGGTAACACCCTTGGAGTCGCCCTCGAAGACGGCCGAGCAGTGGGCTCCGGTGTTCAAAGCCCTGGGCGACCCGGTGCGGCTGGAGATCACCCTGTTGCTGGCCGGACGGCCGCGCAGTGTCAAGGAACTTCAGGAGGCGCTCGGGCACAACCAGGCCCTGGTCAGTCATCATCTGCGGATGTTGCGTGACCAGGGGATCGTGACGTGCAGCCCGCGAGGTCGCAGCAACGTCTACGAGATCCAGATCGACCCGCTGGCGTGCCTGGCGCAATGCCTGTCCCTGATGGTCCATCCCGCTGACCCGGACTGCGCCTGTCCCCCCACGGGGGAGTAGCCGTCCCGCGACTGAGGTCCGTCGTGTCGGTAGCCGGTCTGCGTGCTGTCGGAATCCCGACCGCCGCACGGGTGGGTGTTCGGCCACCAGAGTCGCCAGGGCGTCCGTAGCCCGACCCATGTCGCTGACCCGCAAGCCCTGATTGTGCGGCTTCCGCCGCCGTCCGATCGCCTTGCCCACTCCTGCTCAGGGGAGCACGCGAGCTTGTGCCTCGATCGGTCCTTGCGGATGAACCTGGTGGCGGGCGACGATGGGTTGTGGCCAAAAGTAGTATCCCTTCACCGACGATCCCAACCCAGCGCTGGGTGCCACTACTGTCAGCGCCGCTCAATTCCTCTGGGGCTGCGGAGTACTCGCAGGTATTCAAGGCTCTGAGTGATCCGGTGCGGCTGCGCCTGTTCTCACTGATCGCCTCGCGGGCGGGCGGAGAAGTGTGCGTGTGTGAACTGACCGGCGAGTTCGATGTCACCGGCCCAACCATCTCGCACCACCTGAAGGTTCTGCGGGAAGCCGGCCTGGTCGGGTCGGAGCGACGCGCCACGTGGGTTTACTACTGGGTGCACCCCCAAATGCTCGCGCGACTCAGTGAGTTCTTCGCACCCTCTTAGTGTTGCCTTGTCATGATCACCACGCGGAGCCGGGCCCCCTCGTGCTGGAACGGACGACCGGTGGCGGTCGTCGTCCCCACCCGGTCAGCTCTTCGGGCACGTCCAACGCCGGACGGCGGCTGTCCCGGTGCCTACATCGCTCGGGCCTGTGGTCATCGCGGGGTCACCTCAGGGGCGGGGTCGGACGGCTGGGATCCCAGGCACGGGCAGGAACACATGGAATGATACGGATTTCCTGGATAATTCTCCCAGAAGCGGAATCACTGCGACAACACCCTATGCCGTGATTGCCTACGCGCAGGTGCCGCAGTCTAGAGTATTTTCTATATAGGCAGGTCTATTCGGTTGTGGGCAACTCCCCCCTGAACATTGAGTGAATTCAATGTTGACGTACGGTAAATGCTGGTACACACTCGTTCGAGGATCAACTTCGAGAGTGAGGGGCGAATATGACCGTTGCGATCCTTGTCGTACTGCTTTTCCTTGCTGCGGCTAACGGGGCAAACGACGTCTCGAAAGGCGTCGCAACCCTTGCTGGGGCAGGGGTCACTGCCTATCGAACCGCGATTCTCTGGGGTGCGGCAACTACCTTGATTGGCGCCCTGCTGTCCATCCAGATTGGACGGAGCATGGGAAAGCTGTTTTCCCAGGGGATCGTGAGTGGTGCACCGACTGCGGCATTTGCCCTGGCCGTCCTGCTGGGCACCAGCAGTTGGGTCGCGCTGGCCACCGTGGCCAGGCTTCCGGTCTCCACCACGCAGGCGATTGTGGGCTCACTCGTCGGCGCGGGGCTGGTCCTGGCTCCATCGAGTGTGCAATGGTCGGGCGTACTCCAAAAGGTTGTCCTGCCATTGCTGCTGAGCATCGTTGTGGCCTACGGCATCTCGGTGGCGCTTGTCATGGCGGTACAGGTCGGCCGTCGGCTCCGCCGCACCCCGCAGACCGAACTCGCGACCGTTGGCGTGGCACCCACCGGAACGGGCGCGGCCGTCCCGGCCCCGGACGGGCGGCCTGTCACTGCCGCAGATTACGCGGTACCGGGGCCGGCGCGACGCGATCTAGCCGTCACGTTCCTGCATTGGGCGTCCAGTGGTGCCACGGGCTGCGCGCGAGGACTCAACGACACCCCGAAGATAGCCGCGATCGGTGGATTCGCCCTATTGCCCGCCGGATACTCGGCGACGGTGATCAGCGTGATAGTCGCCGTAGCGATGGCCGCGGGCTCGCTCTTCGGTGTCCGTGTCGCTCGGACGCTGGGCGAGAAGGTCGTGCGGATGAGCCACACCGAGGGCTTCACCGCCAACGCCACCACCGCCTGTCTCGTCGGCGCCGGTGCGTTTCTCGCGCTGCCCATGTCCACCACTCAGGTTTCCACCGGGGCGATCGTCGGATCTGCTGGTGGGCAGTTGAGCCGTATCTCCGGTAGGACCCTGCGCGACTTCGCCATCGCTTGGACCGCCACCCCCATCTGCGCCGGCGTGGTGGCTGCCATCGTCTTCGCCGCCGCTGGCTGAGATTCCGCTCCCACTGGCCCCCAACACCCGACCCCGGACAAGGAGGAGGGCGCCGGCGTGCGTATGACCCGTACTCCCAGGCTCATGGCCGGGCCCTGCTCGACCGGGGACTCGGCCCGAGTCGGGACCATCAATCCGCAGGTGCCGCCTCCGCGGCAACGTCGGACCTTGGCGGGAGTCCGGGTGCTATTTCCCGGAGTCCGGTACGGCGGAGACGAGGCATCCGGCGAGGCGGTGCATCGCGGTCGGGACTACCCAGTAGTACACCCAGGTACCGCGACGTTGGCAACCGACCAGCCCGGCATCTCGTAATACCTTCAGGTGATACGAGATAGTGGGCCCGGTGAGATGGAAGGCCTGGGAAAGATCGCAGACGCACGTCTCGCCGCCTGCTGCGATCATTGTCAGTAGACGCAATCGGACCGGTTCGCCCAGGGCCTTGAACATTGACGCGATCATCGGCGCCTGAATGTCGTCCAGTGGAATCGGCGGGGATGAAGGCTTGCTCGGCCCCACGCTGCCTGAGCCGGCTAACTTAGTCATTCATCTATTTTGACACTCTTCTAACAAAGCGCAAGATGGTTGCTGGAAGTTGACTGCGGAAGGAGGGTGAGGCTGGCCGCGCTGTCCATTGTTGGTCGTGCAGGTAGCTTGACGATGCTAGATCGACTGTCATACCTTGCGAATGCGACAAGCGAAACACTTATACGCCTGCTGTCCAGATAGATTGTCATAGAATGCGTCGTCGACCAGGTGGTTCGCGGCTTGATAGCGTGGGTCGCCGAACTCGTCGCCGACCTGCTGTGCTGGGCCGAACGTGTTCGGCACGAACACTGTGTCGGGGCGGATCCCCGCGTCGAGTAGCGCAGTGCCGGTTATGGCACCACGGGGGCTTTCGACCATAATGTCGTCTCCCTGCTCGATCCCCAGCGGCCGCGCGGTATCCGGGTGCACCTGGATCAGACGTACACCGTTGAGCCTCTTCCCGGTGTGCGTCCAGTGCGTCACGGTCGCGAAGTGCGCGACACTGGGCCGGCCGGTCATGCCCATGAGCGGGTACCGACGATGGACCGTGCCGGACCCGGGGACCGCCAGGCGGACCGGGTGCGTAAGGGCCTGGGGTTTGAGCGGGTTGGCGATGAATTTCGGATCGTAGGCGACGGTCGGATGAGCTCCGGTCACCTCTGGGTGGGTGTAGAAGAAGGGCAGGGCGCTATGACCACTGGGCGCAAGTAGCTGCTCAAGGGCCGGCGTGGTGAATTCGACCTTTCCGCTCGGTGTGAGGAACCGCTTCCCCTGGTTCCCGGCGTCCAACGACTCCGCAGCCTGGTACCAGGATGGATGGTCGAGATACAAGGTGCTGACACCGGGATGGTCCAGATCGGGGCAGGGCCAGCGTAGCGGTTCGGCGCGCGTGCGCAGCCGATCACGTGTCATACCCGCCATCCCTGGGGTATGCCTGACGAACTCGGACCACAGGTTCCGGTAGTCACGCCAGCGGCGGGGGAAGGCGTCTGTCCAGTAGGAGCTCGGGTGACGACGTTCCTTGCGAGCGAGAGCTTGGGCGAGGTCGACCCAGATCTCGATGTCGGTGCGAGACTGACCGACCGGGGCCACAGCAGCGTCCTGCCATCGGATCGCGCGATCGTCGCGGCGCATGTACACCCCCTCGAATTCCAACCCGCTACGCACGGGGAGGATCAGGTCCGCGTAGTACGCCGCCTCCTCCATGAACAAGCCCGTGTACACGTAGAAGTCGAGCCGCTTGTATGCCTCACGGACCTTCGCGGTGTTCGCGGAGCTGACCAGGGGATTCCCTTCGGTAACGAGCGCCTGCAGGCGATAGGGGCGACCGGCGAGGATCGACTCGGCGAAGGCGTCCGGGCCGACCGGTAGAGCAGGCCCGCGCTGCGGCGCCGGCGCGGGCAGGGGCGGCAGGTCCAGCCGTCCAGGCCAGGTGTTGTGCATGAAGTTGCAGCCGCCTCCCGGGACGCCGACGTTGCCGGTGATCGCGGCGAGCATCGCGATCACGCGGTACGTGTCGAAGGCGCCCAGCTGATGGGAGATGCCGGCATTGCAAAAGATCGCCGCGGGCCGGGAGGTGGCATAGTCCTCCGCGAGCTGCCGGATCGTGGCCTCTGGTACGCCGGTGACACCGGCTGCCCAGGCCGGGCTGTAGGCGCGACTGGCGAGATGGCGTCGAAGCTCGTCGAAGCCCGTCGTCCACTGCGCGACGAAGTCCTGGTCGTAGCGCTCGGTCTGGATGATGTGGCCCAGCATGCCGAGGACCAGTGCGAGGTCGGTGTGCGGCTTCGGTGAGATCCAGGTATCCGCGAGCGCCGCGGTCGGTGTGCGGCGTGGGTCGACCACGACCAGGCGGGCGCCGCTCCGTTGTCGACTACGCAGGAGGTAGGCGAACGTGACGGGATGAGTTTCCGCCTGGTTGGTACCGAGCATCAGCAGATAGCGAGCGGAGCCGAGGTCCTCCTGGCCCGTTGTGGGATCGACCCCGTATCCGTTGGTGAAGTTGGGAAGCCCGAAGGTCATCGCCAGAGCGTCCCCGCCGGCGTCGTTGCAGACCGGCCCGACATCGGTGTCGTTGGGGCTGCCCAGCATCGCAAACATGCGGCTGACCAGGGATCCGGTGCCCCTGGGGAGTCGGCCGCTGGTGCGGTTGGCGATGGTGTGCGCGGCGCCCTCGTCGCGCAGTCGCAGAAAGCGAACAGCGATGGTGTCCAACGCCTCGTCCCAGGACACCGGCTCGAAACGCGACGATGGACTGCCCTTGACGCCGGACACCCGACGCAGAGGTGTCGTCAGCCGAAGCCTGTTGTAGACGAGTTCGGTCATTGCCGGAGCCTTGACACAAAGGTTGCCGTCCTGGACCGGATCGGCCGGCTCGCCCCGCACCTCGATAATCCGGCCAGCCTTGAGCCCCACCCGTAGACGACAGTTGCTGTTGCAGAACTGGCAGGCGGTGACGACTATGCGGTCAGGCTCGAGCGCCGCCGACCCGCGAGTGAAGTCCGGCATCGATGAACAGCTCGAGTTCCCCGCTGCGGTGCCGGCTGCTGCTTCACCGCTCGGCCCCGCACCGCCAGGCGACGCCTGGGCGGCGGTGGGCATCAGCCCGGGTACGGTGCCTGCGGCCACGTTCGCGGCACCGAACGCTACGCCCGCCATGAGGGTCCGCCGTGAGACCTCAAGCGGCAGTGGTGTCGGATCCGGGTGATGGTAGGAACTCGATGATCCAGGATCGGACTGCGACATGAGGCAGCTCCAGTTCTTGGTGAGAGCGGCACGCTGCCTGCACCGGCGGACGCAACATCGACACCATCACTTCGCCGGGGGCGATTCCTGCGATGGCCTCGCACGTGGTCCGTCGTTGCGGGATGGTTGGGCCTGCTGTGGTCGAAGACAGCGTGGACCGGCCGGCGGTGACGGCGCCGCCGGCCGGAGTGTGGAACGGCAAGTGTCCGCGTCCGGCACGGCTGGATTGGTAAGGGACATGAGCTGGGCGCAGGTGATCAAGCGGTCTGCGCGTCCAGTGTTGCCAATCCTAATCATTTTGGTCAATGGGTTGAGCCAGATGCGTCGGTGTGTTCGTTTCAGCGCATACTGAAATCCGACATTGACTTAAATTGATCACTGTTAATGATGTTGCCCGCCCCGTTCCGTGCAGGTGGGGGCCGGATCGGGTGAGCTTTTGGTCCCCCCGGGGAGGCTGCGCGAGGTCGGCTGCCTCCTTGACATCGGGCACCGCTGGTTAGACGATGACGAAAGTTAATGAGGATCTAATCAGCTCCGCGCCCAGCTTCTCGGCGCCAGCCATCTCAGGCGAGACTGGACATGTCGTTCTGCGCAAAATAAGCCCGCCTAGGAGGTAGGAATTATGGCCTTTCACGTCCCTACGATCGAGCAGGACCTGCGCCTGTTCACCGAGGTCGGCCTGCTGGCCACGCAGGAGGCCGAGCAGGTCGTCGAGGTGATCAGTGAGGTATTCCCGTTCGTCGACGCGATGGGCAACGCCGAGTCCATCCACGTCCATGTCAACGCCGACGACCTGACCCGACTGCCGAACGAAGAGGCCCTGGCTCGTGCCTGCCAGGAGACCTCGAACTCGGAGTACGAGCGCAAATTCTCCTTCGCTAGCGGCCTCAATGTCATTTTTGCCACCGAACCGACTGCTCAGGACGAATTCATTCCAGGTGCGGTCAATCGGGTGAAGCCCTACGTCGACCACCTGGGCGTCGACCTCCGCGAGGAAAGCGACGCGACGAAATTGGTGTTCGAGGCAATCCCAGGAACCGCTGCCCGCGCCGGCTGGCGGCACGTGTATCAGGATGGCCCGGTACGGTGTTGTTACACCGAGATGGGCCCGAAGCACTGGGTCTATCCCCCGGAAGGATCCGACGGCACCCGGCGGCCGATCGAATTCGCGTTCGGTGACCTGCGGTCGTCCGACGAACACCTGGGATGCGACTACCGGCCGATCGATCCGGCACACCCCCTGGCCGCCCAGGTGAGCGCGATGGTTCCCGGCTGCGGTACCCCGAGCGACGGAGTGGTCAGCGGTGCGGCCAACGCGTCAGAGCAACGGCAGGCGGTGAGCCCCGCAAAGATCTACGTCTTCGAGGAGTGCTCGTGTAATACGGCACCCTCACAGCCGCTGCTCAACGCACTACGGGAGCGGTACGACACGGCGGAGATCCAGGCGTTCGACATGGCCAAGCCCGTCGGCTTGCTCCCGCTGCCACCTGCGCTCTTCTTCGCCCTCGAAGCAGAGGGGTCGCGTTGCCTGCCCGCGCTGGTGGTGGACGGCGCCTTGCGCACCCAGGGTTGGCTGCCCACGGCGACCCAGGCAGTACAGCTCATCGACCATCCCGACGAGACGCAGTCACCGGCCAAGCGCCCAACCGCTACCACGGACGCGTGCTGTGCCACCGACTCGTCGTGCTGCTGACTGAGCGGCTCCGTCCGATCTGACCACCAGGGCGACGCCGGCGTACCCGCAACGGCAGCCGCTCCGGTGAGCGCCGCGACCCCTACCCGGGTGATGACCTCGCCCGCGCCCCCGACCGCAGTGACGACAGGAGCAGCCATGAAGATCGATGTCTTTGTCAGCAGTGACGACGACCAGGTAGCAGCCCAGCGGGTGCTGGACGCGGTACCGGGTGTGCCCGAGACCGTGACGCTGACCGCGACCAACCTCTACGGATCGACGCTGGAGGGGATCCCGGCTGTCGTGTTGCAGGTGATGCGGATCAAGCGGTCGGGCACCATGCCGCTGACCGTGGTGGACGACAAGCCGGTGATCTCCGGCGAACTCCCCACGGTCGCACAGCTCACCGACTACCTCGCCAACGGTGTCCAGACCGCGGCCGGACTCGTCGACCGCGCCGACTCGGCGGTCCAGTTCGCCACCGCCAGTCGCATGCACATCAGCATGTTCGTCAACAGCCTTGAGGAGACGGTCAAATTCTACGAGGTGTTCTTCGGACAGCCTCCGACCAAGTACCTGGCCGACTACGCCAAGTTCGAGGTCTCCGAGCCGCCGCTGGTGATCTCATTCAACCCGGATCGCAAGCCGACCCTTGGCGGCGCCGTCAACCACCTCGGAGTTCAGGTCAAAAGCACCGACATCGTCATGGCGATGAAGGAGCGGTTCGCCGCCGCTGGATTCCTCACTGACGAGGAGGTCGCCACCCCGTGCTGCTACGCCGTGCAGACCAAGGTCTGGGTGGGTGACCCCGACGGCAACCGCTGGGAGGTCTACGTCGTTACCGAGGCCGACGCAGACGAGGGCTGCGGCCCCGATTGCGCCTGTTACGCCGAGATCGCCCCAAGCCGGGTCAGCAGCGAATCCTCATCGAAGATGCCCGTGTCCGCGTGACACCGGCAGGCGTGACCAGAGGACAATCGATGATCAATACAACACCGGACGCCGCAGACACCATCAGAGAGACGATCAAACTCCGGTACGGCAGCCGGGCCGCCGCGCAGGCGAGTCAGGCCACCAGCGCCGGATCCTGCTGCAGCACCGACTCCAGCTGCTGCGGCGAACGCCCGACCACCGGAGTAAACGACTTCTCCGCCGACATCTACGAACTCAACGACATGGAGGAGGTACCGCTGCGAGCCGCGCTCGCCCGGCTTGGCTGTGCGAACCCGACCGCCGTAGCGGCGCTGCGCCCCGGCGATGTCGTCCTCGATCTGGGTTCGGGCGGCGGGCTGGACGCTCTTCTCGCCGCCCGCCGCGTCGGGCCCGCCGGGCACGTGTACGGCATCGACATGACCGACGAGATGCTTGGTCTGGCGTGGCAGAACGCGGCCGAGGCGGGCGTTGGCAACGTCTCGTTCCTCAAGGGCGACATCGAGCAAATTCCGATGCCCGACGCATGCGTCGACGTTGTCATCTCCAACTGCGTCATCAACCTCGCCGTCGACAAACGACAGGTCGTCGCTGAGACATGGCGGGTGCTGCGACCGGGTGGACGGCTGGCCGTAGCCGACGTGGTGATCCGGGGAGGTTTGCCGGCCGGCTCGGCATTCGCCGACGCGCTCCGCACGGATCTCTACGCATGGGGCAGTTGTGTCGCCGGAGCCCTCAGCGACATCGACTATCTGCGACTGCTGAGCGAGCAGGGCTTCGCCGACCCGCGGATGGACATCCTGCGAGAACACGATGCCACGGATCTCTTTCCCGCTGGCCTCCCGGACTACGCCCAACTGGAACCCGTGGACGTCGTCGAGGCCATTCTGGCCCGCTTCGCCAGCGCGGTCGTACGCGCCGAGAGGCCCTGAGCGCATTTCGTCACCGATGGGGAGGGTTGATGAGCACGCGGTTCATTGTGCTGAGTGGATTCCTCGGCGCCGGCAAGACAACGACGATGACCACGGCAGCCCAACAGCTACGCGCCGCAGGTCACCGTGTCGCCGTGATCACGAACGACCAGGGCGTCGAACTCGTCGACACCGCCGTGGCAGCTGAAGGCCTGGCCGGCGTAGGCGAGGTCACCGGCGGATGCTTCTGCTGCCGCTTCGAAGACCTGCTCGCCGTGATGTCACAGCTAATCCGCCGTCAGGACGCCGATGTCATCATCGCTGAGTCGGTCGGCAGTTGCACCGATCTGACGGCTACTGTCGTCCGACCCCTGGCCGCCCTGCACGGCGACGACTTCTCCATCGCCCCGATGACGACCGTCGTCGACCCCATTCGATACCTGCGCCTGCTGCCCGACCTCGATCGGGGCGACAGCGGAAGCGACCTTACGTACCTGTATCGCAAGCAGCTCGAGGACGCGGCCGTGATCGGCGTCAACAAGATCGACCTGCTCGCGGCCGACGAGGTGGACACGGTCGTGACCTCACTGACCCGCCGATTCCCCCAAGCCGAGGTGGTGACCTACTCGGCGTCCACCCAACAGGTCGCTCCATTGCTCGACTGTTGGACCCGCGACCATACCGCGGACAGCGACGATCTCGACGTCGACTACCAGCGCTACGGCGCGGCCGAGGCCCGGCTGGCCTGGCTCGACCAGACGCTCGATCTGAAGACGCCGAGCAGCCCGTTCGAGCCGGCGGCGTGGATGCGCACCGTATTGCAGGCACTAGCCCGCGGCTGCCGCGCCGAAGAGCACATGATCGGCCACGTGAAGCTGATGTTCCAGGACGCGGCCTCGGGCACACTCACCAAGGCCAGCCTCATCGACTACGACCGGCCTTCGGCCGTCGATCTGGCCGGCGCCGCCACCTCACTCGGCGGTCGGGCGGTGCTCAACGCTCGCGTGGCCTGCGAGCCGGCTCAGCTCGAACACCTGGCTTCGGACACGGTCGCAGAGGCCGACCAGGCATGGGGTGTCCAATCACGGCTCATCAGCCAGCGCTCGTTCAAGCCGGGCCAGCCAGAGCCGACACACCGCATGTTGGTGGGGAACGCGTTCTCCGGCCAGTAAGTCACCCGCTCATGACATCGTTGGCATCGGCCCTAGCAGGCCGGGGAAAGTCGGGTAGCACTGTGAGCATCGATCGCGCCGTCCAGCAGCGATACAGCGCTGCCTCCCAGGTGGCAGAGGCGGGCCTCTGCTGCCCGGTCGACTATGACCCGCAGTACCTCAAGGTCATCCCGTCGGAGGTGCTGGAGAGGGACTACGGCTGCGGTGACCCGGTGAGTTACGTGCAGCCCGGCGAGCACGTGCTCGATCTGGGCAGCGGGGCCGGAAAGGTCTGCTTCATCGCCGCGCAGATAGTGGGATCCTCCGGCTCGGTCCTGGGCGTCGACCTCAACGACGACATGCTGGGCGTGGCACGCGGAGCCCAGGCGGAGGTGGCGCGGCGGCTCGGCTACGGCAACGTCACCTTCGCGAAGGCGCAAATCGAAGACCTCGCTCTGGACCTTGAGTTTCTCGATGGGCACCTGGGCCGTCATCCGGTGCGCTCCTATGATGACGTCCGACAGTTGGAGGAACTGTCGGACCGGCTGCGACGCGACTCGCCTCTGGTGCCCGACGGTAGCGTGGACGTGGTCATATCCAACTGCGTTCTCAACCTGGTGGCTCCACAGCGCAAGCAGGACATGTTCGGCGAGATCGCTCGCGTCCTTCGCCCGGGGGGCCGAGCGGTCATCAGCGACATCGTCAGCGACATCGATGTGCCGACCGCGATGCAGGCCGACCCGCACCTGTGGTCAGGCTGCTACAGCGGGGCCCTGCAAGAGGAACGATTCCTGGACGGCTTCACACGTGTGGGGCTCACCGGGCTGACGATCCTGAAGCGCGAGGCGCGGCCCTGGGAGACGGTGGGGGACGTGGAGTTCCGTAGCGTCACCGTCGCCGCATACAAGCCCCCGGAGAGAAGCGTGCGACCGTCCCCGCACGCGGTGGTCTACCGAGGGCCGTTCGCGACCGTCACCATCGATACGGGCCTGGAGATGGTACGGGGCCGGGTCGTACCAATCGGACCGGACGATCTCCGATCGATCCTCGCCGGCCCCTACTCGGAGCACACGTTCATTCTCGAAGCTGCCGCGGATTCCACCGACGACGCGCTGCAGCACGGGACGGCCACTGAGCCGCCGGTGTACGCGGTACCCGTAGACCAGGCATCTGGGGTGCGGCCGGAGGCTCCCCGGACCCGTTATCGCCTTGTATCCGAATCAGCTGCGTGCGAACGGGTCAACGGCCAGTGTGACTGCTGAGCAGGCCGTTTGAGCTCCTCGGTGACTGGTCAGTTGCCGATCGGCCCACATGCATCCACGCGGGTGGCTTTGCACGCGTCCCAGATAACCTGGTAGTAGGAGTGCTCGACCGGCAGATAGCCGAAGTCACGGTTCGAGCTCACGAGGCACGCCTCCGCGGCGCACCAACCGCGTTGTTCGAGGTACTCGGCGTTGATCTTCAAAGTGGCGGCGCGGATCTTGTCCCGGAGGTCGTCGGGCAACTCGGAACGCGTGACCACCGGTGAGTGCGGAGCACGCACCTCCCAGATCGACTTCAGTTCTCCCTGGGTGACGTCACCTGTGCGAATGGCGTTCTCCAGTTGGGCGTCGGCCACCAGCCCGATGGTGCAGTCGCCTCGCTTGACAGCGCGCGGGATGGTGTTCCCGGCTGGCACGACAAGTCGTTTGAAGTCCTTGTCCGGTATCAGTCCAGCCTTGGCGAACTCGAACAGCGGCAGCAAGGTGGACGTCGAGGCGGGGTCAGGGAAGCACACGGTCTTGCCGCGAAAGTCCTCGAGCGACGATGCCTGATCCGATGCTTTTGTCACGCCGAGGACCACGTATCCGGGCTGGTCACCTTTCCGGTGCTGAAGGAGGCCTGTCGGCTCAATCTTCGCGCCGTTCTGCACGGCGAGGGCGTATGAGAACGCGCCGAGTTGGGCCATGTCGACGGTGCCGGCGATGAGTGCCTCGATGACACCCGCGTAGTCGGCGGCCTGCATGGTCTCGATCTTGATGCCCACCTCCTCGGACAGTGCCCGGATGAACAGGCCGTAGTGGGCGTCGAAGGTGCTCGCCTCGCCGGCGGGCACCGCAGCGAATGTGATCTTGTCGGGCCAGCTTGTCTGCGGCGCGCCCGCGTCGTCTCCGCCGCAGGCGGTAGTCGTGGCAACGAGGGTGGCGGCTACCGCCCAGGTTGTGAAACGGCGTCTTCTGGTCATCGCTGCTCCTCAGCTTGTGGAAACGACGTGATGGTGCGCCAGCTGGTCGAGGAGGCAGCGATGTCTCGGTGGCGCTGGTCGTCCCCGGCTTCCCTTGGCGGTGATGATCTCGCTGTGCTGTCCCTGAGCGGGCGCTACGGCAGATGCGCCTCGACGGGCACTGCTGGGCCCTGAGGACTGTCGGCGGTGTAGTTGGTTTCGCCCGGTTCACGCTGGTAGATCTGCATGACGGCGGCGGTGTCCAGCTCGCTGGTGGGTTGATCGAGGACGGTTCGTCCGGCGCGTAGGCCGAGTACGCGATGTGCCCACCCAAGCGCCATGTCGACCTGGTGCAGGCTGCAGATGACCGTCAGGTGTTCCTCGGTGCAGATGCGCTGCAGAATCTCCATAACTTGCAGAGACGATTCCGGGTCGAGGGACGCGACGGGTTCGTCGGCGAGCAGGAGCTTGGGCTTCTGCATCAGTGCGCGGGCTATCGCCACTCGTTGCTGTTCCCCGCCCGAGAGCGTGTCGGCTCGCTGGAAGGCTTTGTGACCGAGCCCGACCCGGTCCAGGTGATCGAGGGATTCCCGGCGTAGGGCGCGGGGGTAGGTGCCTATGCCGAGCCTCGGCCACCGCAGTCGGCCCAGCGCGCCGGAGAGCACGTTCTCCATGCACGTTATCCGGCCCACCAGGTTGAACTGCTGGAAGATGAATCCCACCTCGCTGCGCAACTCCTGGAGCGCGCGTCCTCGGGCGGTGATGACGTCGGTGCCCAGCACGGATACTGTGCCGGCCGATGGCTGGTGCAGGCCGTTGAGGAGCCGCAGCAGTGTGGATTTGCCCGACCCGGACAGCCCGATGACGGCGAGGAACTGTCCCGCGGGCAGAGTGAAGGTGACATCGTCAACGGCGGTATGGGTGCCGAAGCGTTTGCTGAGGTGGGCGACGGCGACAACCGGCGCCTGGGGTGCGGTGCCGGGTGGTGTCACAGGATCCTCTTTCTGATCAGGTCGGCGCAGCGCTCGACGATGAAGACAGTCGCGAAGATGACGA
This sequence comes from Micromonospora sp. NPDC049101, assembly GCF_040648675.1. Lineage (NCBI taxonomy): Bacteria > Bacillati > Actinomycetota > Actinomycetes > Micromonosporales > Micromonosporaceae > Micromonospora > Micromonospora sp. NPDC049101. The sequence goes on from NZ_JBEZED010000002.1 coordinate 111,453, forward strand.
TCAGAACGGCAGTAGTGGTGTGGAACTGCAGGGTGTGCACAGACTGATAGGTGATGAACCCGATCCCACCCGCCCCGACCACACCGACGATCGTCGACGACCGGATGGTGCTGTCCAGCGTGAACAGGACGGTGGACACGAACGATGGAGCCACCTGGGGGATGACGGCGGTGGAGACCTGCTGCGTACGAGACGCTCCGGCCGCGCGAAGTGCCGCGGCAGGCCCCGGGTCGAGGTGCTCGATGGCGTCGGCCATGAGTTTGGCGGTCATCCCGATGGTGGCGAGACCGAGTGCGATCGCTCCGGCGAAGGGACCGAGCCCGAACGCCGAGACGAAGATCAATGCCATCAGCAATGGAGGGAGCCCGCGCGACAGGACGATGACGAACCGGGCAGCGTGGTAGACCGCCGGATGTGGTGCGACGGTGCGGGCCGCGAAAGCCGCGATGGGCACACTGAGCAGGGTCGCGATCGCGGTGGCTGTGACGGCGATGGTCAAGGTTTCGAGTAGGGCGTCGGGCAGCGAGGAGGCGACCGAGGCGAAATCCGGTGGCCAGAAGTCGGCGAAGCCGGCGATGAGTTCCGGCACCGCCCGTAGCACCGTCCAAGGGCTGATTCCCAGCCCGGCGAAGCTGGCTGCGGTTAGTCCGCAAGCCGTGATGATGGCGCCCAGGCGCGTGATGCGGTCGCGGGTCCACGGCGGGGAGAGGCGCTGCCGTCCTGCACCGTCTGTCGACACGGCCCAGACGCTGCTGTCGCGGTGGGTAATTAGCCGGCCACGGATCACTGCGGATAGGCGTTCTACCATGATCACCAGGACGATGATGATCAGAGCGACGCCCAAGCCTTTCTGGTACTGCAGTGTGCGCAGGGTGGTGTACAGCTCGAACCCGATCCCGCCCGCACCAACGAAGCCCAGAATGGCGGAGGCTGCCACGTTCATGTCGAGTCGATACAGGCCGACCGATACGAACGATGGCATCACCTGCGGCAGGACGCCTGTGACAATGATGTGCAGACGCCGTGCGCCGACTGCGGTCAGTGCCTGGGTGACGCCAGGGTCGACCTCCTCGATGGTGTCGGCGAAAAGCTTGCCGATCATTCCGGTCGAGTAGACGGCGATCGCCAGCACGCCCGGCAGGACCCCAACTCCCAGCACGCGTACGAAGATGAGGGCGTAGATCAGATCGGGTATGGAACGGGCGCCGAGGATGACCGCGCGGGCCAGTGCCCGCACCGCAGGGTGCGGGGAGGTGTTGCCGGCGGCCAGGAACGCGAGCGGCACAGAGAGCAGTAGCGCCAGGGCGGTGCCGGTGACCGCCATCATGATGGTGTCCAACAGGGGCTTCGCCAGCCGGGCGTAGTCCGGCGTCTCGATGGGCGTCATCCGTGCCAACAGGTTGCCCATGTCGGTCCAGCCCTCGACGAGCCGGGTCGGTTCGACTCCGACCTGGCTGGCCGAGACGACCGTCAACGCCAGGCACATCGCCGCCGCGGCATATGCCGTTATCCGTCGCCGGGTCCAGGGCGGGCTCAGTCGCCGTCGACGTGGTTGACCGGTGTTGTTGGTAGGCGGCGGCCGGTCGACGGTGGCGCTGCCGGGGGGTGCGGACAACGCCGCCGTCCTTTCCTCAGCCGGAAAACGGTCAGCCGCCGAGAGGGCCGCACGCCTCGATCCTGGTGGCTTTGCAGGCATCCCAAATCACCTGGTAGTAGCTTGCCTCCACGGGTATGTAGCCAAAATCGGCGCTGGCGCTGATGAGGCACTTGTCGCCGCTGCAGTGACCGTTTTGCTCGAGCCACTCAGCGTTGATCTTGTTGACTGCGGTCTTGAGCTTGTCGCGCAGGTCCTGGGGCAACTGCGTCCTGGCGGCGAGTGGCGATCCGGGCGCCTGCACCTGCCACACGACCTTGAGGTCGTCTTTGCCGACGTCGCCCTGCCTGATCGCAGTTTCGAGCTGCGCCTGCGAGGCCATTCCCAGATCACAGTCGCCCTTCTGGACCGTCCGGGGGATTGTCGCTCCAGCAGGCACGGTCAGCCGCTTGAAGTCCTTGTCTGGCTCCATGTTCACCTTGCTGAACTCGAAGAGCGGGATCAGCGTGGTGGTAGATGCCGGGTCTGGCAGACACACGGTCCGACCCTTCGAGCCTTCCAGGCCGTTGATGGTGCTGGACGACTTCACCAGGCCGTAGATGGTGTAGCCGGCTTTGTCGCCCTTCGCATGGATGCGTACCCCGGATGGCTCCAGCGACGCGCCGTTCTGCACGCCGAGGGCGTAGGAGAACGCGCCAAGCTGCGCGATGTCCACGTTGCCGGCGATCATTCCTTCGATGACGGCGGCGTAGTCGGCGGCCTGGAAGGTTTCGATCTTGATGCCGACTTCCTTCGACAGGGCGGTCACAAATGGGCCGAAGTCATCGTTGAACGTACGCGCCTCACCGCTCGGAGTGGCGGCGAACACGAGCTTGTCAGGCCATTCAGTAGCCGCGTTGCCGGCGGATTCCTCGGTCGAGCAAGCGCCAATGGTTGTCACGGCCGTTATCGAGGCAAGAATCAGGGCGGCAACGCGGGACGTTTTCCACATCAGGTTATGGCTCCAATCAGCCGTTGTGCAGGGGTACGTGCCGACGCGGTCGACCTGGCGGCCAGCCCGGATCACCTGGGCTTTGAGGTGCTTGACCCGCAGGGTCGCCAACTCGCGAGTGGGGCTGATCCGACACGTGGCCCGTGCGTGGGCATGTGGTGCTCAGCACCGTCGCGGCGCCTCGGAGGCGCCCGGCGCAGCCCGGGACTCTCGCCTCACCTGGTACCTCATTGCTGCTCCTACGTGAACGACTCGGGAGGTGGGCGGCGGAGCAGGCTAGCTGAAGACCTCCGGCGCAGGCGCTTGCACGGGCTCGCTGGCAAGGTGAGCCGCCTCCACAGGTGTCGGGATCCGCTGCGTGACGACCGGATACCCGTCGACGACGGTTAGGGGCAGCGGGCAACTGTCCTTGAGTCGCCACAGGGCAACCACCACGTCCGGATATTCCTCGGGGTACTCGGCGGTGAGCAGCTTGGTCCGCATCGGGGTGCCAGCCAGCCCGGCGAAGACGGCGGTCGCCGCACGGTCCTCGGCGTCGTTCTTGACGTAGACCACGATGCCCGCCATGTCGTCTGGAAGCGCCGAGCGGCGGCTTTCCTCCCAGGGAAGAGCCTGGAGGGCCAGCGGATGGGTCGGATCGATCGGACGGTGGTCGCAGCCCAGGTAGTCCTCATTGATGATGAGTTGGCCGAAGGCGAACTCGACCGGGCGCCGCCAGTCGCTCGCGCCGTCCGGACCGAAGGCCCAGTGCTTCTCCGCGACCTGGGTGTGCGCGCCGTAGACCGGCCGGCCCGGGCCGCCCTGGCGTACGGTGCGCCAGCCGTCCCGGGTGCCAAGGGTGGGTATGCCATCAAACCGCTTCCGGGTGCCTGCGTCCTCATGCCGCAGGTCGACACCAAGGTGGTCCACGAACGGTCGGGGCAGGGTGACCGCACCCCTGATCAAATCGTCCTGGGAGATTGGAAATGAGGAAAAGATGACGTTGATGCTTCCGGGTAGGCGGTACTTGACGTAGCCGGGCGCCTTCCAGCGCTCAAGCTCACCGTGTACGCCGAGTTCGGCATGCGGCAGGTCGGCCAGGTCGTCGACCTTCACGTGGATGTGCAGTGAATCCGCAGCGGCCACGGCCTCGGCATACACGTACGCGTCATCGATGAGAGACAGCACCTGATCGGGTTCGCGACGGGCGAGCAACTGCCGGCCGACCAGGTATTCCAGTTCCTGTTCCACGCGTGCAGGGTCGAACGCCATGGCGTCGGTTCCTCCCCCGTGCCACTGCGACCGGATCCATTTACGAACGCGGTCATCATCAGTGGAATCTGATGTCACTCGTTCTGGTTGAGGCTAATGGGGTGGCCATCGATGGGGCAAGCCTCGTACTGGCATCTGGCCGGACACCGGCTGTCCGGTTAGCGTCATACCTGGCGAGTGACCTGCACAAAGGTGTCGTGATAGGACGATCCGCCTGCCTCGGTCAGGCTGTCGTCCGTGAGCAGGTTGACCGTGGCACCATCGTTTCGGCCGGGGCTCACAGTCCAGGCCCCGAAGACCGCCGCGACCACTCCCGGCAGCACGCAGGTGCTGACCCGGGCGTAGAAGCTCAAGGAGTCTTGCTGGTTGTGCACGTGCACCGGATCGCCGTCGGCGATGCCACGTTCGTCCGCGTCGTCTGGATGTAGGTCCAGCCACGGGCCCCCGTCGCGCCGCCCCCGCTCGGTGTCCGCGTAGGTGGAGTTCATGGAACGCAATCCTTTGACCGACAGCAGCTGCAACGGCCAACGAGCATCGGTGGGCTGTGCGGGCAGCGCTGTCGAGGCCGCGCGGGCTCCGGCGTCAAGATGGGCCCGCCGGTCGGAGGTGGGAAAGCCATCGACAAAGGGAACATAGGGTTGCGGCAGGTTGAGACGCTGCCAGCCGCCGTGCTCGGCAAGGCTGGCCGCGGTGATGCCGGTCAAATGCGGGTGCGGTGAGTCCAGCGCGGTGGCGAGGAGATCTTCGTCGGTGTCGCGGAAGCATGGATTGGCGAAGCCCATCCGCCTGGCGAGGTCGCGAAAGAGGTCGGTGACGCTGATCGCGTCCCCTGGTGGTGCCACCGCCGGAAGATTGAGCGTGAGGTCGACATGCCCCCACGACTTCATCAGGTCGAGATGCTCCAGCTGGCTTGTCGCCGGAAGCACGATGTCGGCGTAGCGGGCAGTGTCCGTCAGAACATGCTCGTGGACAACTGTGAACAGATCGTCACGCCGCAGCCCGGCGCGGACCAATCGCTGTCGGGGCAGGATCACCGCTGGATTGCTGCCGTGCACGAACAACGCTCGCACCGGCGGATCCAGCTCCGGATCGGTGAGGGCCCGGCCCAACTGCACCATGTTGATCCGACGGCGCGGACCCGGGGCGAGGTGCGGCATCTTGAGGCCCGCCATGTTGAAGGCGTCCATGAAGTGCGGCGAGGTGTGGTAGGCCAGCCCTCCACCATGCTTGCGCCAGGCCCCCGTCAGTGACGGTAGACAGGCGATAGCGGCGTACGCGGCCGCTCCGTGCGTGTGGTGCTCCATGCCGACCAGCAGTCGGATCAGCGATGGGCTGCCGATGGCGTACTCGTGGGCCAGCCTGACGATGTCCTCTGTGCGAAGGCCGGTGATCTCCGCGGTGCGTGCCGGGGTGAACTCGGCAGCGGCGGCGCGCAGCTCGGCAACTCCACTGGTGTGTGTGGCGATCCACCGCTCATCGGTGAGCTCATGCTCGAAGATCACGTGTGCCAGACCGAGTGCGAGTGCGGTGTCGGTACCAGGGCGGGGAGCGATGTGCCAGTCGGCGGCGCGTGCCGTCCGGGTGGCGACCGGGTCGATGACGATGAGCCGGGCACCCGCCTGCCGGGCCCTGAGTATCGCCGGCCAGAGGTGTTGCGTGGTGACGACAGGGTTGGCACCCCACACGATGATCAGCCGGGCATGCTCGGCATCCTCGGGCAGCACCCCGGTGGTGGTCCCGTTGACTGCGGCGACCCCCAGTCCGCCGGTAGGCCCGCAGATCGCCTTGACGAGCTCAGTAGCGCCCAGCCGGGCGAAGAACCGTTCACTCATCGATTTCGACTGCAGCAGGCCCTGGGTGCCCTCGTAGCTGAATGGCACGACCGCCGCCGGACCGACGTCGAGGACGATCCCGGCCAGCCGCGCCGCGACCTCTTCGAGGGCCTCGTCCAGGTCGATCTCGGCGAATCGCCCATCGCCTTTGTCACCGGTGCGTCGCAGTGCCCGGGTCAGGCGCTGCGAACTGTAGACCCGGTCTTCCAGATAGCCGGCAACCTTGCCGCACAGCCGACCGGCGGTCAGCGGATGGGCGGGATTGCCCTGCAGCGCCACCGCCCGTCCGCTGTCATCGACCCTGACCAGCCAGCTGCACCGGTCCGGGCAGTCATGCGGGCACGCTCCAGTTACGGTGCGGGACACGGTAGGCCTCCTGGAAGGTGCGCGTGCCGGATGACCCCTGCGGCAGGATTCAGGACGGCAGCAGACTGGGTGCCGGGCCGTACGTCTTGCCGTTGGTGAATCGAGCCAGTTCCTCCAGCGTCGGCAGTCGCTGCGCTACCACCGGGTGCCCGTCTACCACCGTCAGCGGCAACGGCCACGAACCCATGTGTGCGGCGACCTCGGCAACCACCTCCGGACGCGCGCCGGACTCGTCACGGGCGAGCAGTCGGGTGCGCATTCGACAGCAGTCGGGCGGGTCCGCGAGCAGGTCGAACGTCGCCAGGGCCGACCTGCTCTCATCCTCGTCGTTGACGTAGACGACCAGCCCCTTGGAGTCATCAACAGGCGCCGCGCAGGCGGCGCCGATCTCGGTCAGCGGAATACCTACAGGCTGTACGTTCACGAGGTGCCTCCCCGAATCGGCAAACGTCTGTACAAGCGCAGCTCCCGTCGCCAACATCAATATTGGCTGATGTAAGCAACTTCGGCGATGCTATCGGTCGCTGACGAGCGTGGGCAAGACATGAATCCGACAGGCCATTCGCGTTCTGACGGTCAGTGAGGGTGGGGCGAGCGACCAGCGGTTGAGGTCGTCTCGGATTGACCGCGACGAGAGGAAACCCGCAGCGGCCGACGCACGGGCCACCAGCGGTTGTCGTTTCCGGCAAGCCCGCCGCGCCTTGCGCCGCAAGTTCGCCCCTGGCAACGCGTGGGCGACGATGGTGCCTGCCGGGAGTCGTTGCGGCGCACATTCCGCCTACGACGCCGTGGTGTCCCTGCCCGCCGAGCGGGTGTCCGCGGCGGAGGGGGCGACGAGTTCCCCCTCCGCGATCGGCGACGGCTCTCCGGCCCGGGCGAGGATGCCGGCCGCGGCTACGAGGCAGCTGCCACCGATAGCGACGAGGACTGTCGTGTAGCCACCAGGGCTGACCAGCAGGGCTGCGGCGCCGAGCGGCGCACCCGCCTTGGCAAGAGTCGTGGGCACGGCCAAGGTGCCCGCGATGCTCGCATAGGTGGTCGTCCCGTAACGGTCGGCGAGTAAGGCGGGCGTGGCGAGGCTGGCCACGCCGAAGCCGAGTCCGAAGCCGATCACCGCCACGATCGCCCCGATCCGGCTGCCACCGACAATCGGGAGGGCCAACGCGGCGCCGGCCTGGATCCCGAAGACGATCGCGACGACAGTGGTCGTACGGACACGACGCTGCGCACCGGTGAGAATCAGGCGTCCCGCGACCGACAGGACGCCGAGCAGGCCGGCGACCGTCGCGGCGAACGTTCCCGGATGCCCCACGCTGATGAGGAACCCGACCAGGTGAACGGTTATGGCGGCCACAGCCGCGGTGTGCGCGACGAATGCGACCGCCAGGCACCAGAATCGGCCGTCCCGCAGCGCCGCCCGGATCAGTGCGCGCCGCCTCTCCGGGGTGGCGCTTGGCGATTTCGCCTTGAGGTGCGGCGGCCTGCGCACGGCACTCACGTGCAGCGGTATGGCGATCAGACCGTAGACCACGGCCAGTACGACCAACGTGGTACGCCACTCAAACCGGGCGACGAGCTGGCCGGTAAGCGGCAGGAAGATGGTGCTCGCGAAGCCGGCGATGACGATCATCAGCAGTAGCGCCTTGGCGCGCCGTGCCGGGTCGAACCAGGAGACGATGATCGCCGATGCCGGCTCGTACAGCACCATGGCCATGGTGAGGCCGATACCGATCAGCACGGCGTACAGCTGCGCGACGGTACGGACCTGAGACCATGCCACGACGAGTCCGGTCGCCGCCAGGGAACCGACGGTCATGAGAGCCCTGCCGCCGTGCCGATCGAGCCATCTTCCGACCGGCACAGCCATGACCGCCCAAGCGAGAATCGCCGCGGTCAGAGCGCCCGTGACGGTGGTGGTAGAGGCGTGCAGGGTCGCCGCCATCGGGTGGAGCAGGACTGCGAAGGTGTAGTAGAGGACGCCGTAGCCAACGGTCTGAGTGACCGCCAACGCGGCCACGATCCGCCACCCCTGGAACAGGCCGCCGCCGGTGGGACCTCCGGCAGGTGCTGTTTGCGTGATGGGCATCAGCAGCTGCAGATGTCGGATTGTCCTGTCCCCGCCGGAGACTCATCCACCAGTTCGATCAGGGTTCGGTGCCCGGTCAGCCGGCGACCGGGGAAGCCGGTCGCGGACTGACCGCTCGCCGGCGCGGCGCAGCCGCTGGTGGCGACATCGACGTCTTCCGTGCTGCTCGTGCACACGCCCGCTTCGGGCAGGTTCAGTTGGCTTTCGCGTGCCGCGTCCCAGTCCCCGGCCAGCGCGGCGACAACCGAGCGGGCCTGTTCGTAACCTGTGGTCAGGAGGAACGTCGGAGCGCGACCGTAGCTCTTGACGCCCACGGCGTAGTAGCCCGGCTCAGAGTGGGTGAGTTCGTTGACGCCGTGCGGCGCGACGGTGTCGCAGGTGTGCGCGTTCGGGTCGATCAGCGGTGCGAGGGCACGGGGGGAGCCGAGGATCGGATCGAGATCCAAGCGCAGTTCCGAGGCGATGGTGTGGTCGGGGCGAAAACCGGTCGCTGCCACGATCCGATCCACCACAAGGCGGCGGACCCCGTCGAAGACACTCACCCCGCCACCCGCCGACGGCACCAGCGTCTGCACCGAGAAGCCGGTTACCAGCCGGATTCGCCCCGTTTCGACGTGTTCACGTAGCCGGGTGGCAAGTGCGCCTCGGGCAGGCAGCGGATCCGACTCGCCGCTGCCATAGAGCCGGTCCGGCCTGGCAGCCCGGATTGCCCATGTCACGGTAGTTCCCTCTGACATGCCAGCCAGATCGGCCAGGGCGAGGAGCGTATTCGCGGCCGAGTGGCCGGATCCCACGACCAAGGTGTGCGCACCGGTAAACCGGTCGATGGCGGAGCCAAGGACGTCGGGCAGGGCGTGCTCGAGCAGGCTCCGAGCGGCGGCCTCTCCATGAGCCGGGATGCCAGAGGCTCCGAGAGTGTTCGGCATACCCCAGGTGCCGGAGGCGTCGACGACAGCTCTGGCCAGCATGTCCTCACCGTCGCTGAGGCGAACCAGGAACGGTGTTGATTCCCGCCGGCTGGAGCTGACCCGATCCAAATTCAGCCTGGTGACCGCTACGACTTGCGTGCCGTAGCGCACACTCGGTCGCAAGGCCGGCAGTTCAGCAAGTGGCTGAAGATACGCCTCAGCGAGTTGGGCCCCGGTCGGCAGGTCGTCCGGCTCCGGCTCCACCCAACCGGCCGAGTCGAGCAACCGTCCGGCTGCGCGGTCGATGTTGTACCGCCAGGGGGAGAACAGCCGAACGTGTCCCCACTGCCGGACGGCGGCAGCAGGGCCGTCGCCGGCTTCCAACAGCGCGAACGGGATTCCACGCTCGTACAGGTGTGCGGCGGCGGCAAGGCCCACTGGCCCCGCACCGATCACCACGACGGGCAGGTCTTCCAAACGAGCGTTCACAACAGCCCCCGCAACGGCATTCCTCGAACAGTTCGGCGCACCGTGGTGGCCGGGGCCGAACCAGCATGGTCAACTGATGACGTGGGCGTGACGGCTCAGCAGATGAGGGTCACGTCTCCCCGGCACAACGTCCTGCCAGTTCCCATGGTGGCGGCCTATCCGCCTGCGCAAGCCATGATCCGAAAACCGGGACGTGCCGGTGCGGCTCGCGGTTGTCCCTGGTCGGATCTCCAACCACTTGCCCGTCTGCGGACCCGCCGCCCAGTCGTTGCCGAACGGCGGGGTCGACGTGTGCTTTACCGCATCGGCAACCCCCGGCTGCGCCTGTTGCTGGACCCCGCTGACGAACTGTCCGCCGACACCGTCGACCTGAACGGCTGCGAGCACGCCGACACCAGCGCCTGGTCCTGACCCGATGGGGCGCCGTGTCCCAACGGCAGAGCGATACATGACATCAGACGGCGTCGGGCATCGGGACGTGCGACGCCGTCAATCAGACTGATTGGTTCGTGCTCGAACGTCAGCGGGAAGCAGCTCCGCCAGGAGGCTCTTGACGCGGTGACGGATCTCATCGCGGACCTCGCGCACAGTTTCAATGCCCTGACCCGCGGGGTCGGTAAGTTGCCAGTCCTCGTACCGCTTGCCAGGAAAGACGGGGCATGCGTCCCCGCAGCCCATGGTGATGATCACGTCGGAGCTTCTGGCGAGGTCGTACTCCAGCTTGCGCGGAGTGTTGGCAGTGATGTCGATACCCACCTCGCGCATGGCCTGCACCGCGACAGGGTTGATCTGTTCGGCGGGTTCCGACCCGGCTGAGCGGACCTCGACGGTGTCGCCGCCGAGGTGGCGGAGCCAGCCGGCGGCCATCTGAGAACGGCCGGCATTGTGTACGCACACGAATAGAACACTGGGCTTGCTCATCGCTGTTCTTCCTTTCTATCAGGATGTCTGGCTGGCAACGCCGGCTGCGTGCTCGTCGGCGGACGGGTGCTGGACATGCACCTCGCCGGCGCGGTGATCAACCTGCGGATACAGGGCGAGGAGGAGGGCCACCCCCAGGAGGAGCCCGCCGAGTTGAGCCAGGATGAACGCGGGAACGGAGGAGGGGTCGATGCCGGCAAAGGTGTCGGTAAACGCCCGGGCAAGGGTGACGGCAGGGTTGGCGAACGACGTTGATGACGTGAACCAGTAAGCGGCGCCGATGTAGGCGCCGACGGCAGCGGGAGCGGCGAGGGAGCGGCCAGCGCGGGCCAGGGCGAAGACCAGCAGGATGAGCCCGGCCGTGGCGACCACTTCACCGAGCCACAGGTGCCCGGCGGACCTTTCCTTGGTCGACCATTCGACCGCGGGTAGCGCGAACATCAGGTTGGCCAGGATCGAGCCGCCGATGGCGCCCGCGCTTTGGGCGGCGATGTAGCCGCACAGTTCCCGGGTGGTGAGGCCGCTACGGGTACGGCGACCTAGGAACCAGTCGGCGGCGGAGACGACGGGGTTGAAGTGCGCGCCGGATACCGGGCCGAAGATCAGGATGAGTGCGCCCAGGGCGAGGGCGGTCGCGACGGAGTTCTCCAGTAGCTGTAGGCCGGTGTCGTTGGGTGACAGGGTGGTGGCCATGATTCCGGAGCCGACGACGGCGGTGACGAGCAGTGCGGTGCCGAGGAATTCGGCGAGGAGTCGCCGCCAGGGTGCTTCGGTGGTCATCAGGGTGGTGCTCCGGTTCTGAGAGGTCGGCGGGCTGGTCCTGCGGCCTGGACGGTTGGTTCGCTGGCTTGGGACGAGGCCGGGGTTATCCGGTGGTGGGGATGTCGAGTTGGTCGAGGAGGCGGCGGACGCGTCGCTTGAACTCGCCGCGTACGGGTCGTATCTCGGCGACGGTGTGCCCGAAGGGGTCGTTGAGGTCCCAGTTCTCGTAGCGGGTGCTGGGGGAGTCGCCGCAGCCCATGGTGATCACGATGTCGGCGGCGCGGACGGCTTCGTCGGTCCAGGGTTTGGGGTACTCGCCGGAGATGTCGATGCCGCGTTCGGTCATCGCGGTGATGGCGGCGGGGTTGACCTCGATGCCGGGTTCGGATCCGCCGGGCCAGGCCACGGCGCGGTCTCCGGCCAGGTGGGTGAAGAAGCCAGGGGCCATCTGGCTGCGGCCGGCGTTGTGGGTGCCGAGGAACAGGACGACGGGGCGGCCGTCGTGGTGGAGTCCTTCGACTCGGGCCAGGGCGTGCAGGCGTTGGCGGGCGAACCGTTCGGCGAGCAGGGGGAGGAAGTGGGCACGCTGCCGTTGGTGGCGAACTGGTCGTCGCTTTGCGTGTAGGGGCCGTTCGATGGTCTCGGTGCCGTGGGTGCCGTCGAACCCGGCGGCGAGCCGGGTGGCGGCGGTGTGCAGCGCGAGTTGCCGGTCGACGGACAGGTCTTCGCGCCGGTCGTGGGCGGTCAGGTCAGGCATGGGACGCTCCGGGCTCGAGGGCGGGCGCGAGGCGGTCGATGCGTCCGGCGAGGTCGGTGAATGCGGCCTCGAACGCGGCGTCACTGTCGGCCGGCGCGGGGTCGGGCACGGACCAGTGCAGCCGGGGCCGGACGGTCTCGGTGAGGTCTTCGTGGGCGTTGTCGCAGACCGCGATGACCAGGTCGCCCTCGTGCACGACATCGGCGACGTGCGCGGTACCGGTCGGGTTGAGCGTGAGGCCGTGCCGGCTCGCGACCTTGATCGCCCGAGGGTGCACCCGTGGGGCGGGTTGAGTGCCGGCGGAGGCGGCCGGGATTCGGGCGCGTTGGGCCCAGAGCGCGGCGGCGAGCTGGGAACGCGCGGAGTTGTGGGTGCACACGAACACCACCCGCGCCGCCTCGGCCAGCGGCGGGGGAGTCAGCGCCGCGAGGGCCTCGGGTTCCAGGCGCAGGTAGGTACGCCGCCGGTCACCCTCGGACCGGGTCCGTACCAGGAGACCGGCGTCTTGCAGCACCTTCACGTGGTGCGCGACGAGGTTCGTGGGCAGGCGCAGGGCGCGGGCGATCTCGCCGGGGGAGGCGTCGCCGACGGTGAGGGTGTCCACGATGGCGAGGCGGGCCGGCTCGCCTAGGGCGGCGTGGATCCGCGCCCGTCGCCACAACGAAGATGACTCAGCGTCCATTGACTCAATGGTTGCTGAGTTGGTTTGCGAAGTCAAGTCACCCGTTGTGCGGTGGTCACCCCTCCGGACAGCGTGGGCGCCTCGGGGTCAAGCCTTCTCCTGGTCCTGCCCGATCGCGGACAAGGGTGTAGTACTGAGTGATCAGAGGGCCAAGGTGGCGGTGTGCACGAAGGCCCGGCCGGGTTGCCGCTCGTCGGGGAAGACGCGCGAACGAGCGGTCTGGGCAGGTGGGCGGCCCGTCAGGAGGAGATTTGCCCACCGCTTAATTCGTCGGGCTTACGATCGTGTCCAGCCGATCGAACAGTTGCGTGATCACCCCGGCGGCGAGCAGCCCACCGGGCTCCGCCAGCCGTAACTGCTGCTCCGCCGCCGGCAGCGTGCACGCCTGCGGCGCCCATGACCCTCAATTGAGGTCCTCACCTCGCTCATCGTGGAGTGCTGGCGGCGTCGACCGTCAGCAGCGACGCGAGCTGTCGCATGATGCCCGGTCGGGGCCGGTAGTACACCCAGGTGCCACGACGCTCGGCGTCGACGAGGCCGGTCTCGCGCAGGGTCTTCAGGTGGTGGGAGATTGTGGGTCCGGTCAGGTCGAACGCCGGGGTGAGGTCGCAGACGCAGGTCTCCCCGCCGGGTGCCGAGGCGATCATCGACATGAGCTGGAGCCGTACCGGGTCGCCGAGAGCCTTGAAGGCCGGCGCGAGCACAGCGGCGGTCTCGGCGGGGATCCGCTGCTCGCTGATCGGCGCGCAGCAGGGCGCACCCTCGTCGAGGTCGGTGAGGCGCAGCGCTGTCCCGGTCTGCTTTGACATCTCTCTAGGTTGACAGATCTCGAAACAACGTGCAACTCTCTGATTCGAGCAACTTCGAGACAGTATCTGCGAGAGCATGAGGAGAGCGCCATGTTCCGGGCAAACCGACGCCGCGCGGCCGACATCGCGGCGCGGTTCTGCGACGGCTGCGCCGAGTTCACCGCGGCAGCCGAGCGGGCCCGCCGCCGCTACGACCGCAACCGCACCGACATCCACGCGCTGATCTGGCCGCGCTGATCACCGAGCGCCCAGTCCGCCCAACTATTTCGAACAGCATCGAGACAGCAGGAGTTGTTGTGAGCATTCACCTGGAAGGCCTGCCCGTCGTCGTGATCGGCGCGGGACCGGTGGGCCTGGCCGCCGCCGCCCACCTGCACGACCGCGGCCTGCCCTTCACCGTCCTCGAAGCCGGGGACGGTCCCGCCGCCGCCGTACGCCAGTGGGGGCACGTGCGGCTGTTCTCCCCGTGGCGCTACAACATCGATCGCACCGCCGGCCGCCTCCTTCAGGACGCCGGCTGGGTCGAGCCCGACCTCGACATCCTTCCGACCGGCGAACAACTCGCCACGGACTACCTCCAGCCCCTGGCCGACCTCTCGGAGCTGAAGCCACACATCCGCTACGGCACCCGGGTCGTAGCGGTGACCCGATTCGGCCTCGACCGGGTCCGCACCACCGGGCGGGAGACCGCCCCGTTTCTGATCCGCCTGAGCACCGGCGAAGACCTCCTCGCGCGGGCGGTCATCGACGCCTCCGGCACCTGGGCCACCCCCAACGTCCTCGGTGCCTCCGGAATCCCCGCCCACGGCGAGACCGACGTGGCCGCGCTGCTCGACCACGCCTTGCCCAACGTTCTCGGTGCCGACCGTGACCGGTTCGCCGGCCGGCGAACCCTGGTTGTCGGCGCCGGCCACTCGGCCGCGAACACACTCCTATCCCTGGCCGACCTAGCTGAACAAGAGCAGGGGACCAGCATCAGCTGGGCGATCCGCGCGACCAGCCCCGCCCGCACCTACGGCGGCGAGGCAGCCGACGCACTCCCGGCACGGGGGGCTCTCGGCACCCGGCTACGCGAGCACGTCGAAGCGGGCCGGATCCACCTGGTCACCGGGTTCTCCGTCCACTCCCTGACGTTGCTGCCGAACGGTGGGGTGGAGGTGTCGGACGGATCCCGCACGATCGAGGTCGACCAGGTCGTGGCCGCCACCGGATTCCGCCCGGACCACACGATCGTCTCCGAACTCCGCCTCGACCTAGACCCGATCATGGGCTCCACCCGGGCGCTCGCCCCGCTGATCGATCCCAACGAGCACTCCTGCGGCACCGTCCCGCCGCACGGCGTCGACGAACTCGCCCACCCCGAACCTAACTTCTACGCCATCGGCGTGAAGAGCTACGGCCGCGCCCCCACGTTCCTCATGGCCACCGGCTACGAGCAAGCCCGTTCCGTCGTCGCCGCGCTCGCCGGTGACTGGGCCGCCGCCCGCGACGTCCAGCTCGACCTGCCGGAAACCGGTGTCTGCAACAGCAACCCGGTCATCGGCGACGACACCATCGCCGACTCCGGCGGCTGCTGCGCCACAGCGGCAGCAGAGCCCGTGACGATCTCCACGGGGAGAGGGCTCGCCACCGGCATCTCCGGCGGTCTACTCACCGCGCCGCTCGCCCTCGTCGACGTGTCCACAAACACGCAGGCATCCGACGGGTGCCGCGGCAGCTGACCAGGATGCCCCGTGCGGAAACGGTGGCCACCGACACCCATCCCGGTGGCCACCGGATCGCAGGCGTTTCGCAACGAAGTGCGGGCCTGAGCTGCTGCTGACCGGCACCGCCTCGACCTTGAAGACCGCAAGTCGTTAGCAGGCAGGCCCGCCAGCGCCGGCGTCCGGCACGCCCAGATGGCCCGGGCGATCCTGCGGGGCTACGACGTGGACGAGCCGGACGCGACGCATGCGGTCCGAATGTTGGGCAGCGTCTTCCACGGCTACGTCAGTTTGGAGCTGGCCGGTGGTTTCGCGCACAGCGCCCCCGCCGCGCAGGAATCCTGGGACTGGATCGTGGATGCGCTCGACGCGCTGTTACGCAACCGCAGCACTACCTGACCCGGACAACGGCCGCACCGCCGCAAGCGGTTCGCTGCGCGGCGCGCCGATGAACACCGAGATTTCGGTCGAAAGGCTTGAGGCAATGCCCACCGAACGCCAATGGATCACCCCGGTCACCGCGGATTTCCTGCGCGGCTTTGTCGACGTGGAGGCGACCGCGCGCGGTCTGCTGCCGCACCGGCTGACCGCCCAGGCGCGCCGGCAGATCCCCGACGACCAACTGGCCATGGCCGAGGCCCAGCCCTCCGGTGTGCGGCTGGCGTTCCGTACCCGGGCCACCACGATCGAACTGGACACGCTGCCCACCAAACGGGTCTACCAAGGCTTCCCACCACCGGCGGACGGCGTCTACGACCTGCTGGTCAACGGCCGCCTGGCCGCGCAGGCCTCGGTCCCCGAGGGCAACGTCCGGACGGTTACCGACATGTTCACCCAAACCTCGGTGCTGACCGAGGGGCCGGCCGGCACCGCCCGCTTCGCGGATCTGCCGGCGGGGGAGAAGGACGTCGAGATCTGGCTCCCGCACACGGAGATCACCGAGCTGATCGCGCTGCGCACCGACGCGCCCGTTGAGCAGGCCCCGCCCAGCGGGCGCAGGACGTGGCTGCACCACGGCAGTTCCATCAGCCACGGCTCGAACGCCGCTCATCCCAGCGCCACCTGGCCAGCCCTGGCCGCGGCTGCGGGCGGCGTGGAGTTGGTCAACATGGGGTTCGGCGGGAGCGCGCTGCTCGACCCGTTCACCGCCCGCGCGATGCGCGACATCCCGGCGGACCTGATCAGCCTGAAGATCGGCATCAACATCGTCAACAGCGATGTGATGCGTCTGCGCGCCTTCGCTCCCGCGGTCCACGGTTTCCTCGACACCGTCCGCGAGGGGCATCCGACCACACCTCTGCTGGTCGTGTCGGCCATTCTGTGCCCGGTCCAGGAGGACACGCCCGGCCCCCTCGCGCCGGACTTCGAGGGCGGGACCCTGCGGTTCAAGGCCACGGGCGATCCGGCCGAGCGCAGCGCCGGGCGGCTGACGCTCAACGTCATCCGTGACGAACTCGCCCGGATCGTCGAACAGCGCACGGCCGACGACCCGAACCTGTACTACCTCGACGGACGGGACCTGTACGGCGAGGCGGACTACGCCGAACTCCCGCTGCCCGACGAGGTGCACCCCGACCCTGCTGGACATCGCCGTATCGCCGAGAACTTCGCGCGGCTCGCGTTCGGCGACGGTGGCCCATTCGCCACCAAGACCGGCTGACCATGTGGGGTGCGCCGAGCGACCTCAGGGTCTGGTCACGTCGACCGGGGCCCTTCGCCTGGTCCGCGCGCTCCGCGGGTGTGCCGGCGGTCACGAGGCTGCCGGCGACAAACGCCCTCGTCGAAGAACTCCGCCACGTTTCGGCCATGATCGGCGATCAGGTTGCCGGCGTGGTCGCGGTGCCACCGGCACGACGACGCCCGATCCTGGAAGTCGACGGTGAACATCCGTCCATAGAACGCGAACCGCCGCCCATCCGCAGCCGGGGTGAACCGTTGTGGCCGTAGCTTCCCCTGCCCGGCAGCACCGTGAGCACACCCGAATGACACAAATGCGAAAGGCGCTCTCAGTGTGCTGATGCTGCCTTCCGGGCCTCGGATAACTCGCGCCCGAACGCACGGACCTGGCACCTCGAAATGCCGAGACTGCGAATACGCACACGCCCTCCTCGGCCGGTCGTATGGTGACCGAGAGGCTGCCGTCGGGACATCTTCCATGCTGAAGGGGAGTCGGTCGCGATGCGAGGAATCAGCGACGAGTTCTTCTTTACCATGGCAGAAGTCTCTGGTGCTCTTGTCGGCACACTTCTCGTTGGAGTCTTCTTCTACCTCGACTCCGACCTGCACAAGACCCGCAAGGGCTCAGCTGCGGCCGACCGCTACATGCGCTCAGGAGTGCGGTGGATCTTCTTGGTCTCGGCCGTGCCGCTCATCGTGTCGCTCACACTCGCCGGCCTGGAGCCGATCTGGGGTGCTCTTACTTTCATCGCGCTCTCGGTCGTGCTGGTTGCCTCAACTGCCGACACGACCTACCGCACAGTCGCTCGCGGCGGCTCGGCCATATCAACCGCGTTCGTTGTCAACGAAGTCGCCACCACGGCAGCGGTCGTCGTCCTTGTCACGTTGCCCTGGGTGCTTGGTGGCTGGGTGCCACCGCCAGATGCCTTCGTACCCTCGCTTCTGCTGGCCTTGGGATCTGGCTTTTTCAGCATTGTGGCGCTCGTCATGACGCTCTTCGGGCCGGCCCGGCATGACGACGCCCCTGCATAGCACCCGCCGTGCGCTCGTGCAGGCTTCGCCCTGATCGAGGGGCGCTGCACGCACGGTGCGATGGCCGATTACGGAAGCTGGGGTCCTCGCTGGAGAGTTGCTGATTCACGCCACGGCTGGCGCGATGCTCGCACGAACGGCTCCGAAGATTTCCCGCGCGACGTAGCGCTTGAAGCTGCTCGACGGCGCCGCGAAGTGGTCATCCATCCAACCGGAATCATGCTCCCCGGCCGGTCTATCAGGGTATGAACTGCGGCACCACGTCGGCGAGTGCATGGTCGAGGATTTCCAGGCCCAGGTCCAGCTCTGCGTGGCTGGAGGTGAGCGCTGGCGCGATGCGGAAGACGCCGCCCATGCCCGGCAGCTGCACCACGTTCATGTGCAGGCCCAGCTCCAGGCAACGCCCGGTCACCGCGGCGCCCAACGCGTCGGCCGGTCGTTTCGACTCCCGGTCCCTGACCAGCTCGAGCCCGACCAGCAGCCCGCGGCCGCGCACGTCGCCGACCACGGGGTGCCGTTGGCCGATTTCCTGAAGACCCTTCCGCAGGTACGAGCCCAGTTGCGCCGCCTGTTCGTCGAGCCGGTCATCCTCCAGCACGTCCAGGACCGTGTTGCCGACCGCAGCCACCAGCGGGTCTGAGACGTGGGTGGTGAAGAAGAGGAAGCCGCGCTCGTGCGCCGTCTGCTCGATCTCCGGGCTGGTCACCACAGCGGCCAGCGGCAGGCCGGCGCCGAGCGTCTTGGACAAGGTCAGGATGTCCGGCACGACGCCGTCGCGCTGGAACGCGTACCACTCTCCGGTGCGGCACAGACCGGTCTGCGCCTCGTCGAGGATCAACAGCCCGCCCCGCTCGTGCACCTTGTCGCGCAGCGCCACGAGGTATCCCGGCGGTAGGTCGATCACCCCGCCGGAGCTGAGGATCGGCTCGACGACGCACGCCGCCAGGCTGCCCACCGACTGGGCGTCGAACAGCTCGAACGCGAACTCCAGCTGATGCCCCCAGTCCAGCTCGCCGTTGGGAAAGGTGAAGTCGGGACGGTACGCGTTCGGCGTGGGGATCGCGAAGTTGCCGGGCGCCGCGGGCCCGTACCCCTTGCGCCCCGAGCTGTAGGTGGCGCTCGCCGCAGCCTGCGTCATCCCGTGCCAGGACCGGGCGAACGAGATGATTTCGTGCCGGCCGGTGACCAGCTTCGCCATCCGGATCGCCGCCTCGTTGGACTCCGCGCCGGTGGTGAGCAGCAGGACCTTGTCCAGCGGCGCGGGCAGCGAGCCGGCGAGGCGGCGTGCCAGCTCGACCACGGGCCGGCTCAGCATGCCACTGAACAGGTGGTCGAGAGTGGCTGCCTGCCGCTGGATCGTGGCTACGACGGCCGGGTGGGAGTGGCCGAGGATCGCGCTCATCTGCCCCGACGTGAAGTCGAGCAGGCGGCGGCCGTCGGCGGTGAAGACGAAACTGCCCTCGGCGCGGTCGATGATCTCGCGTACGAAGCTGCCCGCGCCGATGTAGCGGACCAGGTGACGATCGGCGTCGGACCAGAACGAATCAGCCATGGATCGACGCTAGGCAGCCAGGACAGGCACGTCCATCGCACATTTCCGCTGTCGCTGTTAAGCAAAGCCGTACAGTCGGCGGTCATGACGCTGAATCCGTGGCGACTGCGCCTGCTCGCCGACCTGGCGACCTACGGCACCGTCCGGGCCGTTGCGCAGCGCGGCAACCTGAGCCCGTCGGCGGTGTCGCAGCAGCTGATCACGCTGGAACGGGAGACCCGGACCGCGCTGCTCGAACGCACCGGGCGGCGGGTGCGGCTCACTGCGGCCGGAATGTTGCTCGCCGGCCGGGCTCGGGAGATCCTCGCTGCCATGGACTCGGCCGAGGCGGAGCTTCGCCGCCTCGCCGAGGAGCCGGCCGGCACGGTCACCGTGGCCGCGTTCCAGAGTGCGGTGCAAGCCCTCGCCGAACCGGCGCTTGTCCGTCTCGCGGCCCGACACCCGGATGTGAGCGTGGTGTTGCTGGAGCTGGAGCCGCACGAGAGCATGCCGGCGCTGCGTCGCGGCGAGGTTGACCTGATCATCACGACGGCCGACTTCGCCGGCGCCGAGCTCTCCCCGGAGATCCACCTGGTGCCGCTCGCCACCGACCCGATCGTGCTCGTACTGCCCCCGGAGCATCCGCTGACCAGCGCCGAGTCGGTAGCCCTGGAGGCGTGCGCGCAGCAGCGCTGGACGTTCGACGTCGCCGGCTCGTACATGTCCGAGCTGTCCACCCGGCTGTGCCGGGAGGCCGGCTTCGAGCCCGCGGTGATCTGTCGGTTCAACAACTACATGCTGGCGCTCCAGCACGTGGAGAACGGCCGCTCGATCACCATGCTGCCGAAGCTGGCGGTGGACCCGCGATACCGGGTGGTGACCCGACCGCTGAGCCCACCGCTGACCCGGCGCATCACCGCCGGGGCCCGGCGACCGGCCGCGTCACGCCCCGAGGTGACGGCCGTGCTCAATGCCCTGAGAGCAGGTGACTGACCTTGGCCGGACCGTCGGTCGGGCCAGCGCCCGCTCCCTCGGCCTCGCGATCGGACCCGGTCGGCCCGCCGCCGTGCGTCTACGGTCGCCGACGGCCGGGGGTGATCGGCTGGGGCCTGCACGCCATCGAGGTTGCGGCTCCACAAACCCGATACCTGCCGGAGGCGCTGCCCGGGGTCGCGGACGGCACTTGACCCTGTTGCCGGAACACGGTGTCGAATGCTCGCGTGATTGTGACTCTGCTCGATGACTTGGCGCGGGTAGCGGCCGGCACCACCGCGGAGCAGTACACGTTGCCGACTCCGTGCGACGGGTTCGACGTGCGGCGACTGCGGCAGCACCTCACCGGCGGACTGACCTACTTCGAGGCCGCCTTCGCCGACCCTGGCGCCGAGGAGCGAGGAGCGGATCCGCATGCCTACGCAGGGCCCGACCACGCAGTGGCTGGATGAGGCATCGGCGCAGGGCTTCCTGCCCGTCAGCGAGGCTGGACCAGGCCGTTGTCGTACGCGAAGATCACCGCCTGGATCCGGTCGCGGGCGCCGATCTTGAACAGGACCCGTCCGACGTGCTTCTTCACTGTCGACTCGGTCAGCGTGAAGCGTTCGGCGATCTCGGTGTTGGTGGCGCCCTGGCCGATCGCCTCGAGCACCTCGCGCTCCCGCTCGCTCAGCGTGCTCAGGCGAGGATCCTCGGATGTGGTCGGCGCCGGTTCCTGCAGGTAGGCGTCCATCAGCTTGCGGGTCAGGCTGGGGGCTACCACTGAGTCTCCGCTCGCGACGGCGCGGATACCGGCGATCAGTTCCTCGGGGCGCGCGTCTTTGAGGAGAAAGCCGCTCGCTCCGGCTCGAAGTCCGGCGTAGACGTATTCGTCCAGATCGAATGTGGTCAGGATCAGCACGTGGGTGCGGGAACCGGCCGCGGTTATGCGGCGGGTGGCCTCGATGCCGTCCATGCCGGGCATGCGCACATCCATCAGCACCACATCGGGCCGGGTCTGATCGACTTTCCGCACGGCCTCGGCACCGTTGGCGGCCTCACCCAGCACGGTGATGCCGGGGGTGCCGTCGAGCAGCATCTTGAAGCCCATTCGTTGCAACTGCTGGTCGTCGACGATCAGGACGGTGGTCATGAGGGCTCCTTGAGGACGACGTCAACGAGCCAGCCGTTCTCGACCGGGCCGGCGGTCACCACCCCGCTGTACATGGCGGCGCGTTCGCCTATGCCGAGCAGGCCGTGGCTTGGCGGGGCCGGTATGGCACGGCCGTTGTCGAGAACGCGTACCCGTACCTCTCCGCGGCAGGCAGCGAGAGTGACTGTCGCGGACGCGCTGCGCCCCGCGTGTTTGAGGGTGTTGGTGAGCGCTTCCTGGACGATGCGGTAGACCGCGAGCTGCAGCCCCTTGCCGAGGGTGTGCAGCTCGCCCGAGGTGGAGTAGGTGACTGGCAGCCCGGCTGCCCGCACGCTCGGCAGCAGCCGGTCGAGATCGTCGATGCCGGGCTGCGGCCTCAGCTGCGGACCAGGGTCACCCTCGCGCAGCACGCCCAGCACCCGGCGCAGCTCCGCGAGCGCCTGACGGCCGGTCTCGCCGATCAGCCCGAGCGGTTCGGCGGTCTGCTCCTGCCGCGATCTGGCGAGGGCGGCGCTGCCGTCGGCGAGGCCGACGATCACCGACACGTGATGGCCGACGATGTCGTGCATCTCGCGGGCCACCCGGGCCCGCTCCTCAGCGACGGCCAGGCGGGCCTGCTGATCCCGTTCGATCTCGAGGCGGGCGGCCCGGTCCTCCAGGGCGATGAGGTACGCCCGGCGGGTGCGCACCGCGACGCCGGACGCGACCGCGGCCGCCTCTGTGCCGATCGCCAGGAGCAGGGTGGTGACGCGGTTCTCCGTCACCGGGTTGATCAGGTAGATCTCGGCGACCAGCAGCGCGAGGGCGATCCCGGAGGCCCAGGCCAGCGCCCGCCACGAACCGCGGGAGGCCACCCCGAACAGCATCACGAGCAGGATCACCCCGGCGCCGACGCCGACGTCCAGTAGTCCCTCGATCAACTCGATGAGGGCGGTGGCCAGGAACGCCGGGAACGGGTACCGCCGCCGCCAGTACAGCGGTGACAGCAGCACCAGGGTCGCGATGGTCGCCGACAGGGGTTTCTCGATGATGTTCGGGATGCTGAAGAGCACGATCGGGACGGCTACCAGGGTGTCCATGACCCACGGGTGGCGCCGGTCGAACGCCCGCAGCCCTGCCTGCCGGTCCACGAGCCATCCCTGCGTGCTCATCGCCCGAGTCTCCCTTACGCGTCGGTCTTCTTGAGCCGATAGGCGGCAGCGGCGAGCGTCACGGCCACGTACCCGGCGAAGACCGCGAGACCGGCCCACGGATCCAGCGTGCCGTCCGTGGGAGCCAGTGCCATCACGGCGCTGCCGGCGTTGCTGGGCAGGTAGGGGGTGATGGCCTCGGAGATCGAGTCCGGCAGCAGCGGGGCCAGACCGGGCACGACCAGCAGCGCGCCGGCCAGGATCGCGATGGCTCCGGCGCTGGACCGGACGATCATGCCGAGCGCGACGCCGAGCACCGCGACCAGCCCCAGATAGAGGCCGGCGCCGAGCAGGGCCCGCAGCACGCCGTCGTCGCCGAGGCCCAGGCTGCCGATCTTGTCGTTGAGCACGGCCGATCCCAGGGCGAAAGCGGCGAAGGCGCCGATGGTCATCGTGACGAAGGCGGCTGCCCCGGCCACGAGGCTCTTCGACCACAGCACCGGCAACCGGCGGGGCACCGCGGCGAGGGTCGCCCGGATCATGCCAGTGGTGTATTCGCTCGCCCCCAGCAACGCGCCGAGCACGCCGACGGACAGGGCGGCCAGGGCGCTGCCGGACAGGGCCAGATCGACCGAGGTCAGGTTGTCGCCCGAGAAGGACGCCGAGGCGATCATGCCGAAGGCGATCAGGAGGAAGACGGAGATGCCGGTCGTGATCCAGGTGGAGCGCAGGGAGGAGAACTTGGTCCATTCGGCGGCGGCGACGCCACCAGGGGTGATCTTCATCGGGAGGCCTCGTATTCGACAGCGTCGCGGGTCAGGTCCATGAACGCCTCTTCCAGCGAGGCGTTCTGCGGGGTGAGTTCGAACAGCGGGATGCCGCGGGCGGCCGCGGCCAGCCCGATCTTGCGGGCGGAGGTGCCGGCGACGAGCAGTTCCTCGGCGCCGGTCGAGGTGACCGTGATGCCCGGGCCGGCAACCGTCGTGCGCAGTGCGTCGGGGGCGGGAGTGACGACCCGGACGCCTTCGGCGGTCACGAAGTCGGCCACGGTGGTGTCGGCCAGCAGCTTGCCCCGGCCGATGATGACCAGGTGGTCCGCGATCAGCGAGACCTCGCTCATCAGGTGTGAGGACAGCATCACGGTGCGGCCCTCGGCGGCCAGGCCGGTGAGCAGGTTGCGCACCCAGAGGACACCCTCGGGGTCGAGGCCGTTGACCGGCTCGTCGAGCATCACCACGGCCGGGTCACCGAGCAGCGCGGCGGCGATGCCGAGCCGCTGGCCCATGCCGAGGGAGAACGCACCGACCCGCTTGTGGGCGACGGCGGAGAGGCCGGCCAGGTCGAGCACCTCGTCCACGCGCGAGCGCGAGATGCCGTTCGTGCGAGCCAAGGCCAGAAGGTGGCTGACCGCCGTCCGGCCGGGGTGCGCGGCCTTGGCCTCGAGCAGCACGCCGATCTCGCGCAACGGCGCCTTCGACGACGCGTACGGCTTGCCGTTGACCAGCACGTCACCGGAGGTTGGTGCGTCGAGGGCGACGATCATCCGCATGGTCGTCGACTTGCCGGCACCGTTGGGGCCGAGGAAGCCGGTGACCTGTCCGGGCTTCGCGGTGAACGACAGGCGGTCGACGACCGTCTTCGCACCGTATCGCTTGGTTACTTCGCGTACCTGAATCATGCTCACCACGCTAGATCCGGGCACAGCCCCCATCGTGGTACCGCGGTCGGCATTTCCGGCCCGCCGTTGGTACTCAGGTTCTACTGGCCATTGCTACGTAAGGGTGTTTCACCGACGCGAACGCCGCCCCGCCGATGCGAGCGTGGAGCCACAGCCGTACCAAGGGGGGAGGAGCTGACGTGGCCTGGAGCACCCGGGAGCTGGCGGAGCTCGCCGGTACGACGGTCAACGCGATCCGGCATTACCATCGGATCGGCCTGCTCGATGAGCCCACGCGCCGATACAACGGATACAAGCAGTACGGGGTGTCCGACCTCATGCTTCTGCAGCGCATCCGGTGCTTGTCCGAACTCGGCGTGCCGCTCTCCCAGATCCGCGAGATCTGCCTGGACGGCGTGGCGGCAGCGGACGTCCTGAGGCAGGTCGACGCCGGCCTTGCCTCGGAGATCGAGCGGTTGAGCAAGGCCCGGACCGACATCGCGACCATTCTGCTCACCCGTGCACCGGTTGGGACCGACCTGCTGGTTCATGCCGGCGTTCTGGAGCACGAGCATCCCTACCACCACGCCGAAGTGACTGTTGCTGACGACGGCTCGACGCCGATCGCGCGAGAATCGTCCGGGCGCAGGTGCACCAAGCGGGTTCTCTGCGGTCGGAGGAGGTCTCGCTCGGTGACCGCTACGGTCACCGCCGTTTCCTGGTCGTGGCAGCCGCCTCGGTCGCGGTCGGGTCGGTGGTCGTGGCCGTCGCGCCGACCTTCGAGATCCTGCTCCTGGGGCGAGCTGTTCAAGGGCCGTTGGCGGCGTTGCTGTCGCTGGAGTTCGCGATCATCCGTGAGCGGGCCGGGCATTCGACCGGACGGGCGATCGGGCTGCTCGTCGGCGCGGTCGCTGTGGGCGGCAGCGCCGGCCTGCTGCTGTCGGGGGTGATACGTCAGTACTTCAGTCTGTCGGCGACGTTGTGGATACCCGCCGCCCTCATGATCCTGGTGGTCCCGGTGGTGGCGTGGCTTGTGCCTGAGACGACGCTGCGCACGATGGGCCGCATCGACTGGACCGGAGCGGTGCTGTTGAGCGTCGGGCTGGTGCTGCTGCTCGCCGCCGTCGGCAACGGCAGCGACTGGGGATGGACGGACGCCCGCACGGTCGGGGGGATCGCCGGAGGCCTGGCCCTGCTCGCCATCTGGGTCCGGGTCGAGCAGCGTGTCTCGCATCCCTTCGTCGACATTTCGCTCATGCTGCGCGGTGCACTGGGTCTGCCGGTGCTCGCCGGGTTTTTCGCCGGGGCCGAGTTGTTCGGCAGTCAGGCGGCCAGCGCCCTGTACCTCGGGCTGCCCGCAAGCACCGGAATCGGGTGAGGCCTCGCCTCGCTGCAACTGGGACTCGTGCTGCTCGCGTTCGGTCTCGCCGCGTTCGCCGGCACCTGGCTGGCGCCTCGGCTGACCGAACGGGCCGGGAGCCGGACCGCTGTGGCCGTCGGGGCGGTACTGACTGCGGCGGGGTACGTGCTGACGGCACTGGTTCACGACGCCGTAGCCACCTTCGCGGCCGTCATGGCGGCCCTGTCGAGCCACGTGCCCGGGGTCGCGACGCCGGTGACGGGTACGGCCGGTTACGTGACGGTCTGGCTCGCCTGCGCCGGCTTGGCGATCGTGGTGGCCGCTGTGGCGCTCTGTTTGCCCAGGAGAGATTCTGTTCGAACTCGAAATCCTTCGCGAGCTGGCCAAGGACCTCGACGGCGGTTTGGCAGACCGAGCACGTGAGCAACCGGCCGAGTTGCACAGTTTCGAATTCCGGCTCAATCTGCCGTCCGCACAACTCCAATCAGGCCGACCCGCCGGGGCAGCTATGCGGTGGACGGGGTGATGAGCTCATCGGCGACCCAACGCGCGACGCCAGCGGGGTAGGGCGCCGGCAGTGTGAGCACGATGTGCCCGAAGCCGGCGCCGATCGTCCTGCCGATGGCGTCCTGGGTGAGCCCGGGCTGGTCGTAGGAGACGGGCAGGTTGATCGAGCGGGTGATCGACGCCGGGTCGCGGCCGATTTCGGCGCAGTAGCGTTCCAGCAGGGCGCTGCGGCTGACGGCGTCGTCGATGTCTCCGCTGGCGATGTTCCAGATGTCCGCGTGCTCGGCGACCACCCGCAATGTGGCGGCGGAGCGGCCACCGACAACGATCGGTGGGTGCGGGCGCTGCACGGGCTTGGGGCTGGCGAACGCTCCGGTCAGGTCGACGTACGTTCCGTGGAAGTCGAAGGGCTCGTTGTCGGTCCAGAGTCGCCGGATGACCGTGAGCGCCTCGGCGAGGCTGCCCACGGCGTCGGCGGTGTCGGCGAAGGGCAGGCCGTGCGCGGCGTACTCCCGCCGGGCCAGAGGGTGACCAGGCCGTGACCCGACGCCGATGCCGAAGTCGAGGCGCCCGCCGGAAACGATGTCGACGACCGTGGCGATCTTGGCGAGCAATGCGGGAGGCCGGAAGCGGTTGCTGGTCACCATTACGCCCAGTCGCAGCCGCTCGGTCTGCGTGGCGAGGGCGGAGAGCAGGGTCCAGCCTTCGTACGCCGGTCCGCCCGGGTCGCCACCGATGGGCATGAGGTGGTCGAACAGCCACGCGTGCTCGATCTCGGCGATGGCGTCCGCCTCCTGCCATACCCGCAGGATGTCGTGGTAGTCGACGTGCATCGGGGCGGTCATGAGCCCGAAGCTGGGCGAGGGCTTGCTTGGCATGGGTCCGTCCGTCCTTTCGGCGCCGAGTCTGGAAGGTCTGGCGGGTCAGCGGCAGGCGGACATGCGCCCGCGCGTCCGCCTGGTCACTGACTGCCGGGTGGTCAGCGGCGGCGCAGCGCCGGCTCGAGCAGAGCGGGCGGGGTGTCGTTCTTCTCGTCGGCGGCGAGGTCGACGCCGGGGGCCACGATCGCGTCGATGGCGTCCAGCACGTCGGCCGGGAGGACCGTGTCCGCGGCGGCGAGCTGCGAGCGGAGGTGGTCCGTCGTGCGAGGGCCGATGATCGCGCTGGTCACGCCCGGGTGCGCGGTGACGAAGCCGAGCGCGAGTTGGATGATGCTGAGGCCGGCCTCGTCGGCGACTGTGGCGAGTTGCTCGACGGCGTCGAGCTTGGCGCGGTTGGCGGGGATGCTGACGTCGTAGCGCTGCTGCATGAAGCTCGAGCGGTTCGTGCTGATGTCCTGTCCGGCACGGATCGCGCCGGACAGCCAGCCCGATGCCAGTGGGCTCCAGGCGAGCACGCCCATGCCGTACTCCTGGGTCGCGGGCAGCACGTGGGTCTCGATGCCACGCTGCAGGATCGAGTAGTTCGGCTGCTCGGTCACGTAACGGCTCAGACGTCCCTCGCGGGCGGCCCACTGCGCCTGCACGATGCGGTAGGCGGGGAAGGTCGAGGAGCCGAAGTAGCGGATCTTGCCCGCGCGCTGCAGGTCCGTCAGCGCCGACAGCGTCTCGTCGTCGCTGGTCGTCGGATCCCACCGGTGCATCTGGTAGAGGTCGACGTGGTCGACGCCGAGGCGGCGCAGGCTGTTCTCCAGCGCGGTGACCAACCAGCGGCGCGAGCCGCCCCGCTGGTTGCGTTCGTCGCCCATCGGCAGGGTCGCCTTGGTGGCCAGAATGACGTCCTCGCGGCGACCGGCGATGGCCTTGCCGACCATCTCCTCGGACTGGCCGCCGCTGTAGACGTCGGCGGTGTCGATGAGGTTGATCCCCGCCTGCAGCGCTGCGTCGACGATGGCGGTGGCGTCCTCCTGGGTGGTGTTGCCGATCTTGCCGAAGTTCATCGCGCCGAGTACGAGGGTGCTGACCTGCACACCAGTGCGGCCCAAGGTGCGGTACTGCATGACTGTTTCTCCTTCAGACGTCCGGCGGTCCAGGGTTTGGCGGTAGCGCGCCGGTTCATTATGCTGAGCAAGCGGAGCGTCGTTCCGGTAAACACGATACGGAACTGCGTTCCGGATGCCAAGTGGAGTGACGGAGGTAACGCGACGTGGCTGACATCGACAGCGGCGTTCAGCAACCGGTCCCGCGTAAGCGGGCCGACGCCCGGCGCAACGAGAGGGCCCTGCTCGACGCTGCCGCCGCGGCGTTTGTCACCTCCGGCGTCGACGTCCCCGTGCGGGACATCGCCGTCCGAGCAGGGGTCGGCGTGGGCACGATCTACCGCCACTTCCCCAGCCGGGCCGACCTCATCGTCGCCGTCTACCGGCACCAGATCGAGGCGTGCGCCGACGCGGGACCGGACCTACTGGCCGACAGCGGCACCCCGTACGCCGCCCTGGCGCAGTGGATCGACCTGTTCGTCGACTTCCTGGTCACCAAGCACGGTCTCGCCGCCGCGCTACAGTCCGACGACGCCGCCTTCCAGACCCTGCACGCCTACTTCCTCGACCGGCTTGTCCCGGTCTGCGACCAACTCCTCGACGCCGCCGTCGCCGCCGACGAGATCCGCCCCGACCTCGACGCCTACGCGCTGCTGCGCGGCGTCGGCAATCTCTGCATCGGCGCGGGCAACGACCCCCGCTACGACGCACGCCGCCTGGTCGACCTCCTCGTGGCCGGGCTCCGCGTCCGCTAGTGCGGTGTCCACGAACGTTCACCGGGCGTCCGGTGGTCGTTGCGGATCCTCGCCTTGTGGGCGAGCGACTCCCCTCCGGGTGGTGGGGCGGTCCTCCGCGGGCCACCTGATCCTCGCGCCGCGCGCGGGCGGCCGGGATCACATCGGGACCGGCCGGCTCGACGGTGCGTGAGCACCTCCGACAACACACCAACTGTCGGGGTGGTGTCCGCCGCCCGGGCTACGGGTGGCGATGGTGGCAGCCGCGACCAGGTCACGGTGCCCGGAAAACCGGCAGTGCGGGCAGTGGTAGAGGTCTCCGGTGTGAAGCTCTAGCTTGGTCGCTGAATCAACCACCGGAGACCTCTTCCGTTATCGACTACCGCCACGCCGCAACATCAACGCCACCTACGAACGCGACCTGGCCAGCCTGTCCTCAGAGCGCGGTGCCGCCCGAAGCGTCGATGACCTGACCGGTCACCCAGCGCCCCTCGTCAGAGGCGAGGAAGGCGATGATGCTGGCCACGTCGTCGGTCTCGCCGAGCCGGCCGAGGGCGACGCGCGCCGTCTGCTGCGCCGCGAGTTCCGGATTGTCGACCAGGTACTGGCTGTTCCGGGTCATGACGATGCCGGGTGACACCGAGTTGACGGTGATCCCGCGCGGGCCCAGATCCAGCGCCATGTCGTAGCTGAACCAGTTCAGCGCCGCCTTGCTGACGCCGTAGGCCAGCAGATCGGGGCTGCCGACTCTGGCCGCGGTGCTGGAGACGTTGATGATCCGGCCGCCGTCGCGCAGTCGCGGCAGCGCGAGCTTCGTGATGAAGAACGGCGCCTTCACGTTCACGGCCATCACCTGGTCGAACTCGTCCTCGGGGAGGTCGGCCAGCCGGGCGAAGCTTCCCTTGCCGGCGTTGTGGACGAGGATGTCGATCTTCCCGTCCGGCACGAGCTCCCGGCCCGCCTTGTCGAAGGTCTCCCAGAAGCGAGCCGCGTCGCCCGGTGTGCCCAGCTCGGTGTGCACGGCGAAGGCACGTCCGCCGTCCTTGCGGATGCGCTCCACCGTGTCGCGGGCCGCCGCCTCGTCGTGGCCGTAGCCGACGGCGACCGTCGCCCCGTCGCGGGCGAACCGCTCGACGGTCGCCCGGCCGATCCCGTGACTGCCGCCGGTGACGACTGCCACTTTGTTCCGCAGTGCTCCTGACATGACCGCTCCCTTGTTGAATGATCGCTCAAGAGGAACCTAGCTCGTTCTTGAGTGATCTGCCAACAAATAGCCTGCCCTCTTTTGAACGACCGCTCTAGAATGGGGTCATGGACACACCAGAGGTACGGCGAGGCCGGCCGCCGACCTTCAACCGGGCGGCGGCACTGGCGGCCGCCACCCGCCTGTTCTGGGAGAACGGGTACGAGGGGACCTCGATCAGCGACCTGACCCGGGAGATGGGCATCCGGCCCGGCAGCCTCTACGCGGCGTTCGGCGACAAGAGGTCCCTGTTCAACGAGGTCATCGAGACGTACGGCCGCTCCCCGGCCGGGGAGTTCATCTGGGCCGCCATGTCCAGGGAGTCGACGGCCTTCGACGCCTTCCGCCGCATCCTGCTCGACGCGGCGGCGATGTACACCGACCCCGAGACGCCGGCCGGAAACCTGCTCTGCAGCGCGGCCGCGGCCGACACCGATGTCGCCACCTACATGCGCGACCTGCGCAACGCCAGCGTCGGCACGTTCGAGGAGCGCCTGACAACCGCCCGGCACGAGGGCGAACTGCCGGCGGCAGCCGACCCTCGCAAGCTTGCCGCGTATTTCACGGCCGTCATGCACGGCATGTCCCAACGCGCCCGGGATGGCGCCACGGCGGCGGAACTCACCGATACCGCGGAACTGGCCATGGCCGCCTGGCCGGCGCGCTGACCGCCGCGGATCTCCCTGCTTCCTATCGACTCGATGACGCGTGATCCGGCTCGTGACCTGGCCATCGCCTGGAGCATGTTCCGCGGAGCGAGCCAGGCCGCGTACCGCACGGCCCGCAAGGCCGAGGATGGCATGGGGGCGCGCGGCCGCGGGTGGGCACTGTGGAAAAGCGCTGATCGTGTACGCCGACTGACCTCGTCAAAGTGGTAGCCGACGTGGGGCAGTTCGGATGTGCGGCCTACCCCTGTGAAGGGCCGTCGGCCGAGGTGGCGGCGCGCAGCTCGTTGAGCACGTACGTGGCGGCCTTCTCGACGACGCGGACGCCCGCTTCCTGGCTCACGTGATGGTCGGAGAGTACGGCGATCAGCCAGTCGTGACGGGCCTCGACGATCCGTCCGGTGCTGTTGACCAGCCAGCGGCCGCCGTCAACATCGGCGGCGTCCCAGCCGTTCTTGACGTAGTAAGACTGACTGCCCGACTCCCGTGCGGCGCTGACCCCCCATCGCTGCTCGGAGATTACCCTCTTCATGAGGCCCATGATGAAAGTACGGTCCTGCGGGGTCAGCGGTCCCGTCGGCGACGTCAGCGCGGTCAGCAGCCGGAGCTGGTCGGCGACCGTGGTCTTGGTGATCCCCCGGTGTGAGCTGGGCCGGGTCTCCCGCAGACCGAGCGCGCGGTTCGCGGAGGCGAGGCCGCGCGAGCCTCCGATCCGCTCCCGCCGCCGCCGGGCCCGATCAGGGTGACGCGGGCGACGCGGGGTGTCAGCCCCGGCACAGGGCGATGTCGAGGGACCGCTCGAGTCGCCGGTTGGCGTCGTCGTCCGGGACCATCGAGTTCACCGCGACGGTCGCCGCCTTGCCGGAGGCGGTGATGCCGACCACGGTGACGTATCCGGGCGCGATGCCACCGTGCGTCCAGGCGAAACCGCCGCAGCTCAGCGCGAACGTGGCGAGGCCGAGGCCGTACCGGGAACCGCCGACGCTGTCGAACCCCGGCGCGGCCACCGTCTTCTTCATCTCCGCCAGTTGCGCCGGTGCCAGGAGGCGGCCGCCCAGCAGTCCGGCGAGGAACCGGTTGACGTCGGAGGGGCGGCCGACCAGGGCGCCGGCGGACCAGGCGGGCGACTGGTCGGACTCGGTGATGTCGACGGGCGGATCGGCGGGGAGGTACCCGCGCGGGTGGGTGCCGCGAATCGTGGTCTCACCCTCGGCCGGCCAGTACATGCCGCGCAGGCCCAGCGGCTCGATGATGCGCTCGGTGATCAGCTCACCGATCGGGCGGCCGCTCGCCTTCTGCGCCACCAGGCCGGCCAGGATGTAATTCGTGTTGCTGTAGACGAACTTGGCCCCCGGCGCGGATTCCGGCTTCGTGGCGAAGCCGGCCCGGAGCAGGTCGTACGGCTCGTAGTAGGTGTTCAGTCCGTCGGGGAAGTCCGCGAAGATCGCCTCGTCGTAGTCGAGCAGGCCGCTCGTCTGCTGCAGCAGGTGCCGGACCGTGATGTTGCGCCCGTCGATGGCGGGACCACGGACCACGCCCGGGAGGTACGTCTCGACCGTTGTGTCCAGGCCGACCTTGCCCTCGCCGACCAGCTGGAGCACCACCGTGGCGGTGAACATCTTGGTGTTGCTGGCGATCCGGACCCGCCCGTCGACCGGCATCTTCGCTCCGGTGCGCAGGTCCGCGACGCCCGCGGTGTAGTTGCGGGTATGGCCGTCGGGTTGCCGCACCGACGCCAGCACACCGGGGAATCGGTCCTGGGAGACCAGCGCGTCCACACTGCGCTGGACGGGGGAGGTGTCGGCGTGGGCCGCGGGCGCGGCGACGAGGCCGGCGCCGACGGTCACCAGGGCCGCCAGGATGCGGGGAAGGACACGGGACATCGGGTTCTCCTGTCGGAAGGATTTAACACCGTGACGTCTTCCGGGATCCACGCTCATGGCGCGTTCCCGGCTAGATGTGGAGCCTTGCGCGTACGGATACCGGCCGCTGCTGCGGCCACGGTGAGCAGCAGGCAGGTGACGCCGATGCCGAGCAGCGGGAGCCATGGGATGGTGATGGGCACGGCGATGCCGACCAGGTCGGCGGTGATGGCGCGGCGTACGAGCCAGCCGAGCAGCACGGTGGTGGCACCGCCCAGGAGCAGGCCGGTGCCGCAGACGAGGGCGGCCTGCCAGATGGCTGCTCGCCGGACCTGGTCGGGGGTCGCGCCGAGGAACTGGACCAGGTCGCGTTGCCGGCGCCGCTGGGATCCGCCGATGAGGGTGGCGTTGACGATCGCGATGGCGGCGTAGAGGCCGGCCGGTCCGAGCAGAATGGTGAGGCCGAGGTTGTTGGCCTGGCGGGTCTGGGCCGTGGTGGCGTCGATCCAGTCGCCGGAGTCGAGGATCCGGCTGTTGGTGCCGGCGAGGGTGCGCTGGAGGGAGACGCGCGCCGCGGCGGCGTCGGCGCGCGGTAGGACGAAGACCGTCCCGGTGGCACGTTCGCTTGCGGGCGGGAGCAGGCCGGCCGGGATGACGAGATCGCCGTACAGGTCGGGTGCGTCGGGGATGACGGCGACGACCCGCAACGGGACCCGCTCGCCGGCGATCCAGACCGGGAGAGTGCCGCCCAGGCCGACGCCGGCGTCAATGACCCCTGAGGCGGTGACCGCCACCACGCGTCCCTGGAAGTCGTCGAGGGTGCCGCGGGTGGCGGTCAGGCCCCGGGCGGCGGAGGCGGTGACGGGGTCGAGGATCTCGACCTGATCGCGCACGCCGGGACGGCCCTCCTCGTCACGCTGGAGCATGCCCTGCCGGCGTACGTCGGCGATCGCGACGGCCTTGTCGGACGCGACCGCCGCCGCGGCCGGACTGTCTGCCTCGACGACGAGCGGTGCGCGCAGCCGGGCCCGGTCCTGCGCGTTCGTCCAGTCGGCGAGGAAGCTGAGGGACAGCAGCAGCGACCCGGCGATGGCGGAGATGGCCACGACCGGGGCGGCGACCGCGGCGGTGGTGCGGGCGGCCGCACGCACCTCGTCGCGGGCCATCCGGGCCGTGACGTCCCGGGCGACGAACGGGCGGGCGAGCAGGGCGGCGAGCCGCGGGATGACGGCGTGGCCGATGCTCGTCAGGCCAATCACGACCACCTCGGGCAGCAGGATGGAGGCGATCAGGGCGAACAGCGGCGGCATGCCGGCGGCGACGACGACCACCACCACCAGGCCGCCGAAGCACAGCGTCGCGACGGCGAGCTGGAGAATGCTCGGCCGGGTTCGTTCGATCGTGGCCTCCCGCAGGGCGGCGCTCGGGGCGATCCGGGCGGCGCGGCGCGAGGATCGCCAGACCCCGAGGAGCGCGATCACGGCACCGGTGGGTACGGCGACCGCCCAGGCGATCCACGGGCGCGGCGCCCGAAGGTCGAGCGTGGTGATCCCGATGGCCTCCACCAGCCAGAGAACAGCGGGGGCCAGCGCCGTGCCGAGCAGACCGCCAACCGTGGTGGCCGCGGCCGCGACGACGAGGGACTCGCCCAGCAGAAGCCGGCGCACCTGCCCTGGCGTCGCGCCGACCAGGCGCAGCAGGCCGAGCTCGCGCCGGCGGCCGGCCACGACGAAGCCGAACGTGCTGCTGACCACGAACAGCGCCATGAACGCCGAGATCGCCGACATCATCCCGAACACCGCGGCCAGGTCGTCGAGTTGGGCGCGCTGGTCGGTGGTGACGCCGGGCCGGCCGCCGGTGGCGTCGACGCTCCCGAGGAGCGTCACGGTGACGGCGATCAGGACGACGCCGAACAGCAGCGCGACGAAGGCGCCCAGGTAGCCGCGCCATGAGCTGCGCACCGTCTGCCGGCTCAAAGTCAGCATCATCGCTCCAAGTCGGTCATCGTCGCGGCGATCTGACCGGCGTCGGCGTGCGTGAGGTGACCGACGATCTGCCCGTCGGCGAGGAACAACACCGCGTCCGCGTACGAGGCAGCCAGTGGATCGTGGGTCACCATGACGACGCTCTGGCCGCCGTCGGCCAGCGAGCGCAGGAGTTCCAGCACGTCGCGTCCGGTGCCGCGGTCCAGGGCGCCGGTGGGTTCGTCGGCGAACAGGACGTCGGGCCGACCGTGCAGCGCCCGGGCGATCGCGACCCGCTGTTGCTGGCCGCCGGACAGCTCCGATGGCCGACGCCTGGCGTGTTCGGCAAGGCCGACGTGAGCCAGGGCGGTCTGCACGGCGGCCGGGTCGACACGGCGTCCGGCCAGGCGGGCGGGAAGCGCGACGTTTTCGAACGCGGTGAGCGCGTCGAGAAGGTTGTAGGACTGGAAGACGAACGCCATCGACGTGCGCCGGAAGCGGGTCAGCGCGGTCTCGTCCAGCTTGTCGAGCTGAGTGTCGCCGACGAGCACCCGCCCGCCGGTCGGCCGGTCGAGGCCTGCGGCGAGCTGCAGCAGGGTGGATTTTCCGGAGCCGGACGGTCCCATGATCGCGGTGAACGTGCCGCGTTGGAACACATGGGTGACGCCGCGCAGCGCATGCACCGTGCCGGCGCGCGAGCGGTAGGTGCGGGTGAGGCCGTCGAGCGTGACGGCCGCCGGGGATGCCTGGTTCATGCCCTGAGTACACCTGCCGGCGCGGCCCACCACACGGGCTTCGACGCGACTTCGGGGGTAGCGCGCACGCTACCCCGCCCGGCCGGTGCGAACCGTAGGGTTGGGCACGTGGATGATGCCTGGACAGCCGTACGGGGACGTCCCACGCGGTTTCTGGCGTCGGTGTGGCCGTGGCGCTCACTCGCGTACGTGGCCACCACCGTGCCCATCGGTCTCGGCTGGCTGATCCTCCTGCTCGTGGTACTCACAGTGGGCGTGGCCACGATCGTGGTGGTCGCGGGACTGTTCGTGCTCGCCGGCCTTCCGACGCTCGCGCACCTCGCCGCCGCGGGCGAGCGGCGCCGCCTCCGGCTGATCTTTCCCGGGCGACCGGTGAGCCGGTTACCTGCGCCGCGCGATCGGGAACGTGGCCGCGTGGCCTGGCCGGAGACAGCCGTCACGGTCCTGCTGGTGACGCTGTTCTGGCTCGTGGACGCCGCGGTGGTGGTGCTGCTGACGGCTCCGGTCGTGCTGATCCTCGCTCCGGTGCTGGTCCGTCACGACGTGGTCGAGGCCGCCGGGTGGCGGGTGGACAACACCGGTGAGGCGTGGTTGGCGGCGCCCGCCGGCATCCTCACACTCGTCCTGCTGGCGTACGCGGTCACCGCGCTGGCCTGCGGCCAGGCGGCCCTGGTGCGGCACCTGCTGGACCCGCCCGAAGCCCAACTGGCCGAAGCGGTCCAGCAGCTGCGCCGCTCCCGAAGCGGGCTGGTCGACGCGTTCGAAACCGAACGCCGCCGGATCGAGCGCGATCTCCACGACGGCGTCCAACAGCGCCTCGTCGCGCTGACCATGACACTGGGCAGCGCCGAACTGGACCTGACCGACGGCCCCGGCCTCGACCTCGTGCGCGAGGCCCATCAGCAGGCCGAGCAGGCCCTCGCCGACCTGCGCACCACGATCCGGGGCATCCACCCCCAGGTACTGACCGACCATGGTCTCGCCGCGGCCGTGCACGAGATCGCCGGTCGCTCACCGGTCCCGGTCCACCTCGATCTCGCCCTCGACGGCCGGCTCCCCCCGGCCGTCGAGGCCGCGGCCTACTTCTTCGTCAGCGAAAACCTCACCAACATCGCCCGCCACGCCCGGGCCCGATCGGCACAGGTGCACGCGTGGACCGAGGACCACGCACTGATCGTCTCGGTGGTCGACGACGGCGTCGGCGGCGCTGACCCGCAGGCCGGCACCGGCCTCGCCGGACTGCGCGCCCGGCTCGACGCCCTCGACGGCGACCTGCACGTCACCAGCCCCGTCGGCGGCCCGACCCAGGTGAGGATGACGTGCCCAATCCACTGACGCCGCCGAAGGCACTGCGCATCGTGGTCGCCGAGGACGCGGCCCTGCTCCGCGAAGGGTTGGTGCGAATCCTCGAACGCGCTGGCCACGACATCGTCGCGGCCGTCGCAGACGCGCAGGCCCTGCTCACCTACGCGGCCAACTGCCGCCCCGACCTCGTCGTCACCGACATTCGCATGCCACCCACCCACACCGACGAGGGCCTGCGCGCGGCGGCCACCATCCGAGCCGCCCATCCCGGCATCGCGATCCTGCTGCTGTCCGCCTATGTCGCCGACGCCTACGTCGGCGAGCTGCTCGACGCCGCCCCCGGCGGCGGCATCGGCTATCTGCTGAAGGACCGGGTCGGCCACGTACGCGACTTCCTCGACAGCGTCGACCGTGTCGCCGCGGGCGGCACGGTCATCGACGCCGAGGTCGTCCGCCAGCTCGTCGTCCGCCGGCACACCGACGGTCCGCTCGCCGGCCTCACCGAACGCGAACGGGAGGTGCTGGCGCTCATGGCCGAAGGCCACACCAACCACGCGATTGCCGGCAAGCTGTTCGTCAGCGAGGCCGCGGTGCGCAAGCACATCGGCAACATCTTCGCCAAGCTCCCGATCGACCCGCACTCGGACCGCCGGGTGTCGGCCGTTCTCACCTACCTTCGCGGCTGACCGAACGGGATCGATCACGCCTGTCAGGCGTGCCATCGGATCGGCCGGGACCGCGGTGCCGTGTGCGTCGGGGGCGTGGAACTGGAGCTGGTCACGGACTTCTGCCCCGCAACGGCGGCGAACAGGTCATGGCGTACGCGAGACCGTAGAAACCCTTCTCGCTCAGCGCCATGTGGCTGTTCCAACGGCCGACCGTCAGCCTGACGGCCACTGTCAAGCGCCACCTGCTGAGCAGCTATGCCAATCTCGGCGTCCGGGACCGCGCCGCCGCCGTGACCGAGGCGTTCAACCCGTTCCCAGCAGATGATGGCGCAGGCGAGGGTGAGGAAGGCTTCGTGGATGTCGTCGAGCCTGGCTTGCGGCGGTCGACCGGGCTCGGACCGGCTTTGGGCCGCCCTTGAGGGCCCGAACATGGGTTCCGTCGATCACCGCCCGGGACATGTCGAATTGGTCGGCGGCCCGCAGCTTGCCGAGCAGTGTCTCGCGCAGGCGTTGCCACACGCCGGCGTCGTTCCAGTCCCGCAACCGGCGCCAGCAGGTCATCCCCGACCCGAACCCGAGCTCTTGGGGCAGGTACTCCCACGGGATCGTGGTGTAGAGCACGAACAGGATCCCGCACAACGCCTTGCGGTCATCGAGGGGCCTACGGCTCGGGAACCGGTGCCGACGAGGCGGTCGGGGCGGCAGCAGCGGCGCGCCGACCCGGCACCGATGGGCGCGGGGACGGCGGCCTGCGGCAATCGGAAATCGGACACTCCCTCGCACCGCATCCGCACCGGATGATCGACTACCACCTGCGATGCTGTCGAAACGCCGATCGGGCGGCGCACGCCGATCGTGATCCCGGAGGTGCGGATGACCAGGAAGGGCGGCCTAGACCTGGCCGACGCCATCGAGGAGCTGCGTCGCGAGTTGACGCTCGCCCAGACCAGGGCGGCCAGCGCGGAGATCCGGTTTCCCATCAACGCCGTCTCGGTGGAGCTGAGCGCGGTGGCCACCACGGACATCGACGGCCGGGCCGGCTTCAAGATCCCGATCATCGAGGCGGAGCTGGGCGGGGGCGCCAGCTACTCGCGCGAGGCCACCCACACCATCACCATCGAGTTCGGGGCACCGGTGGACGCCAGCGGCAACCCGGTGCAGGTCAACCGGGTGAGCGCGACCCGGCTGCGGTGAGGGGAGGCCGGTCCTGGTGACACCGTCGGCCGGGCTGTCCTCGGCGGAGCGGCTGGTGCGGATCGAGGTCGGGGTCGAGGGCGGTTACGTCTACGGCAGCGGCTTCGTGGTCCGGCCCGAGGTGGTGCTCACCTGCGCGCACGTGGTGACCGCCGGTCGGACGGTCGCCGCAGTCGACCTGCACGGAGCCCGGCATGCGGTCCCGTGTGGCCCGGACGCGATCTGGACGCCGGGCCCGGACGGCCCCGACCTCGCACTGCTCCGCGTACCCGGGCTTGGAGCGGGGCTGCGCACCTTCCCGGTGGCCCGGCTGGATCGCGTCGGCACCGACCTCGCGCCGCTCGACGGGGTGGACGTGTGGGGTTGTCCGGCGTTCGCCGAGACCAACCGGGGTCTGTCGTTCTGTGAACGGGGTTCGCTGCTCCGGGCGTCGCAGCTGGAATCGGGCCTGGTTGAGGTCCGCCTGCCCCCGGTGACCGACGGCGACCCCGGCGGCGCACGGACGAGAGGCTTCCTCCACCCGCCGAACTCGGCCTGGGACGGGATGTCCGGCGGTCCGGTGATCGTGCGGGACCACCTGGTCGGTGTGGTGGTCGAGCACGCACCGCGTACCGGCCGCCTGCTCTGCGCGCCGCTGACCCTGCTGGAGCCGGACCGGGCGTGGCCGGAATGGGGACCGGGCGTCCCGGATCCGCAGCGGTGGTGGCGGCTGCTCGGGGTGCCCGACCACGCCGCGGCGCCGGTCCTGCCGGGCAACGGGGCCAGCGCCGGTTGGCTGGACGACCTGCGGGCCGTCCACGACGAGCTGCGGCAGAATCCCCGCGTGCCGGAGGCGGCGCGGCGTCCCGGCACCTTCGCGATCCAGTTGTACGAGGTGCTGGAGCGCGCCTTCGCCACGGTGGATCCGCAGGATCCCGGTGCCGCCGCGCAGCGGATCCACACCGAGTTGACACGCTCGGAGGCCGCCGGGCCGGTGTACCGGGTGGCGGCGAGCCGACCCCTCTCCGCGGGCGTCCTGCGCCAGCTGCTCGACGAGCTGGCCCGGGTGCACTCGACCGTCGCGGCGCTGCCCCGGGCGAGCGCCCGGTTGCGGTACCGGATCGAGGCGCCTCGCATCGCGGTTGCCGACCCGCACGCGGAGATGCGGCGGTGGCTGACGGACATGCTGGCCGGCCAACCGACGGACGAGCTGGAGGACGCCGAGCGCACCCTGCACGACCTGATCGACCGGGTCGACCTGCACCCGGGCGCGGACCCGCAGGGCCGGCTGATCGCCCTGCTGCACAACGGCGGGTGGGCACAACCGGCGGCGCGGGCACCGAAGCTGGTCAGCGAGATCTTCGCCTCCGGTCTGGGCGAGCACCCGGAGCAGCTACTGCGGACCACGCTCGGGGAGGCCGGCCCGGCGCCCGTCGTCATGATGACCGGCCGGGACCGGGCACCTGAGCACGTCGTCCCCCGTCCCGGTGGGGTCCTGGTCAACCAGAAACCCACCCTGGCCCACCTCCGCGAGGGTTTCTTCGCCCCCACCGACGCCGTCGACGAGGTGGAACGGGCCTACTGGGCCTGGTACGAGGACGTCATCCTGGCCGACGCGGGTCAGCTCGCTGGCCGGCTTCCGATGTTCTGGGTCACCGGGCCGTCCGGCGCCGGCAAGAGCATCCTGCTCCTGCAACTGCTGGCCCGGCTCAACGCCCGCGCCGGCATGTCCGTGCTGTGCCCCGCCGGCGGGTCCCACCTGTCCGACGCCGCGCGGCACGCCGACGGACTCGGTCGTACCCGGCACGTGGTGATCGGGGTGGACGACCCGCTCACCGTCGGCGACGGGCAGGGGCCCGACCCCTGGCGGCAGGCGTTCGACATCCTCGCCCACCGGTTGCAGACCGAGCCGGTGAGCGGCCTGCCGGTCTTCGTCTGCTGCGCCCCGACCGAGCAGCGGGCGATGTTCGAGCGGCGGCACGGCGAGGTGGTCACCGGGGGCTACCGCCACGACGGGTACGACACGACGCTGCGCGAACAGCTCCGTGACTGGTACGCCCTGCGCACCGGCACCCCGGCACCCCGGCTGCCCGAGGGGGGAGTTCCCCTGCCCGCGCAGCTGTTCTTCGAGTGGCGCAACAACGGTGAGGGCATCACCGCGTACGCCAGGCGTTTCCGGTCGCGGGTGACCGCGACCAACAGTCCTGAGCTGTACGGGTTCTTCGTCGACCTGCTCGCCGTCAACCGGCTGGACGTCGGCTACCCCGAGGAGTCGTTCCACCTGCTGCCCGCCGAGGTCCGGGACGCCCTCGACGGCTACGGGACCGACCTGCACGTGCTGCCGTCCGACGACGGTCGCCCCGGTTACCGGCTCGCCCATCCCCTGCTGGCTGGCCTGATGTACGACGTCTGGTTTCCCGTGGCGGGGCACGCCGCCGTCCGGCGGGAGCACCTGCGTGACGCGCTGCTGGGCGCGGTGCGGGTCAACCCGCGCGGCTGGGCCAGCCTGCCCCTGCTACGCGTGCTGCTCGCCGCCGTCACCCGGGCCGCCCTGAGTCAGCATCCGACCGAAACGGCAGGTCGCGCCGACGGTCCGGACGCCGCGTCCCCGCTTTCCCGGCTGGACGCCGAAGCCGCCGTACTCGCCGCCGCCGAGGCGACCGGTGCGGACCTGACCCGCCTCGCCCACCCGGTGCTCGCGGTCTGGGTCGGCCTGGAGCGCCAGGTCCGCTTTGCCCGGGGCTGGAGTCCGATGGCCCACGCCCTGCACCGGCTGACCACGTCGGCCGGCACCGACGTTGGGCTGGCCGACCTGGTCGACGCGCTGGTACGGCTGCGCGATCCGGTCGCGGACCGGGCGGTGTGGGCCTTCCTGCGGGCGAAGCGGAGCTGGCCGGCCTGGCACTCCACGGCACGCCGGCTGGTCGAGCGTCGACCCGACGACGGGGACCTCGACGTGTTGGTCGAGACGACGGCCGGCCGCGTCGACGGTGACGCGCTCCAGACCCTGGTGGCCGTCCTGCGCCAGCCGTGGTCGTACCGCCCGCTGCTGGAGGTGGCGCACCGGCTGGTCCGCGGCGGGATCGCGACCGACGGGCCGCTCGCGCCGCTGGTCGCCGCCCTGCATCGCCGGGGCGGCGACCACCAGGGCGTCGTGCACGGTTGGCTGGCCGGTCCTCCCCACCGCGAGCAGGCCCTGGTGTGGCGGCAGATCCTCGCCGCGCCCGTACCGGTCGACCTGCTGCCGGCGCTCGGGGCGTGGATGCGGTCGTTCCCCACCGACATCGGCACCGGCCACGCCCTCGCCCGCCTGGTCAGCTGGCCCTGGTTTCTCCGGGGCGGCTGGCGGCGCGACGTGCTGCGTGCCCACCTGGAACGGCACGGTGAGCTCTGCCCGCCGCTGCGGGATCGACTGGTCGGCCTGCTGACGGCCGACCACCCGGCCTGGTCGCTGCTGTTCGTGCAGCTACGGGCGGCCCACGTCCGGCAACCCGAGATCCGGGCCGCGGCGATCGACTGGCTGGACCGCAACCCCGGTTCGACCCGCTGGCCCCGCGTGTACAGCCATCTCTGTCTGAACATGGTGGAGCCGGACGACGGGCTCGTCGGCCGTGGCGCCGACCGCCTGACCGGCGGCCTGGACGCCCTGCACTGCGCCGACGTGTTCGTCGGCATGCTGCGCGTCGCACCACCGGCGCGGCGCGCCGAGGTGGCGGACACCGCGCTGCTCTGGCTGACCCGCTACCCCGACGAGGAGACCGCGTGGGGTGACCTCGCCTCCCGGATCGCCCGGGCCACGGCCCCCGAGCACCGGGAACGGACGGCCCGCACCCTGCTGGACTGGGTACGCGCCCACCCGGCGTCCGGCCGCGCGGCGCAGCTCCTCCAGGTCGCGACCACCGCCTCGGCGGGCACCCCCGCCGAACCGGCCGTGCTGGTCCACGCCGAACGGTGGCTCGGCGTCCCTCGACCGGCGTGGGGCGCCGTGTACGCCGCCATCCGCCCGTCACTGCCCGTCGACCGGGCCCGCGCCCTGGCGCTGCCCTGGCTGCTGACCGAGATGACCGACAAGCGGTGGGCGGGGGTGCTGGCCGCGACGGCCGGCGACCTCGACAGCACGCACCTGGGCGAGCTGGTGCACCGCTGGTTCAGCGCGGCGGACACCTACGAGTTCTCGGCCGGCCCGCTGTGGCGGATCGCGATACACGAGGGGCCGTGCCGGCACCTGCTGCGGGACCGGGAATTCCGTGTCGTCGTCGCGAACTGGCTGCGCCGCAACGGAACACGGCCGTCCTGGGCGCTCATCGCCAAGGACCTCATCAGCGGCGATCCGACCGACTTGGACGTGGTGGGGGCGGCGGTCGAGTCCAACGCGCCGGTCGACCAGGCGTACGGCGTGATCGACCGGATCGTGGAAGAGTGGCAGGCGCGGCCCGAGTTGCTCGCGGCCGCCCAGCGGGAGCTGACCACCTGGCAGCGCACCGAGGTCTGGGCGGTCCTGTGGCGGTGG
This sequence comes from Micromonospora sp. NPDC049101, assembly GCF_040648675.1. Taxonomy (NCBI): domain Bacteria; kingdom Bacillati; phylum Actinomycetota; class Actinomycetes; order Micromonosporales; family Micromonosporaceae; genus Micromonospora; species Micromonospora sp. NPDC049101. Next base: position 154,480 of record NZ_JBEZED010000002.1, read on the forward strand.
CTGATCTCGGTGGCGCCGTCCGAGGCGGCGTGGCGGTTCTCCCGGGAGCTGCTGCCGGGCCTGGCGGCGGAGGTGTTCGCGCCCCTCTGGGTGCGGTTGTGGGACGCGTACCCCGACGAGGTGCACCGCGCCCACCTGCGCCCGCTGGCGCAGCCGCGGCTCGACGCGGCCCCGGCGACCGGCGCGTGGAACAGGGTACGGTCGCGCCTGGCCGACCGGCCGAGCCCGCCGGGCCTCCCCGCGCCGGGGGCCGCCTCGACACGGTTGGTCGGTCCGCGCCCGGGCAGCCCGCCGCCCGCGCCGGACAACCCACCCGCCGGCCACTGGCGGCGACCGTTGACCTGCGCCGGCTGCCAGGCCCCGTTCGTGCTGCAGGGCAACGGCGCGCATCCCGCCGTGAAGTCCTTCACCTGCCAGGGGTGCGCCAGTGACCTGAGCATCGACATCCGAACCGGTCGTGTCGCGGTCGCCCAGCGGCTCACCCGCCTGCCGGCCCCCGCTGCGCAGGTCCGGGGCAGCCGCCGAAACCCCCGGCCCCGGGTGCACTGCGACCGCTGCGACACCACGTTGGACGCCGACATCTCCAGCGTCGACGGCGGCGCTCTCGCCGTGGACCGCGGCTGCGGATACCTGTACGAGATCCCACCGGACCTGCTCGCCGACCTGGTGGCGCACGGTCGGTACGCTTCGCGCCCCGCCGACTGACCCCTGAGCTGCCGCCCCTGGACGGGCACCCCGACAACCCGCAGCCCCGGGGCGACCGGCCAGGTGGTCGAGCTGATCCCCGGCGGCGGCCCGGTCGCCTACCCGACGGCCTCGCGCTTCGATCGACTAGAAACTCCCGGGTCAGGGAGCTGCGGGCGAAGTGGGCCGGTTTGAGGCTATCTGCCAGCAGGCGTCGCGTGCATCGGTCAGCTGTTCGGGGGTGATGCCCTCAAGGGTTCTGGAGAGTTGGCCGGCTCGTTGGCGCATCGCTGTGTTGACCTGATGGGTGCCGGCCCGGGTGAGGCGCACGAGAATCGGGGCTGCGGACATGGTGCTCGCCGAGCCTTGCACGATGCCAGCCCGCTCGGCTTCGGCGACGAGCTCGGAGCGGTCTGCGTCGGGACCCCGGACCAGTTCTTCCAGCGGCCTGCCGTCGTCGTGTGTAACGAGTTGGCCGAGGAGTTGGGTCAGCGGGTCGGCGATGGTGGTGCGTAGGCTTTCGAGCAACGGGTCCAGCATGATCGCGGCGGTCTGCAGCGCGTAGAGCGTTTCGGTTTCGAGGATCTGCTCGGGTTGCAGCGTCGGGGCGGCCGCGTGTCGGGCGTCGGTTGCGAAGAGATAGCCGGCGTCGTCGCGAGCCAGGGGAAGGCGTGGCAGGCGCGCTATCCGATGGTATGTCCAGTTGGAGATCGTCGTCAGGCAGGCGTGGCGGACTACCGTCATCTGATCGGGGCTTAGCCCGCGCAGCAGCGGTGCGAGCTGGCCATGCTGCCAGAGCGGGAAGTTCCGTTCATGGTGGCATTGCGGTGGCAGGGCACTGGCCACCGCGTTCACGGCGAGCGACGCCGCATTGATCGCAAGCAGCGTCTCGCAGCTGACGATGTGTTCGAGTCCAGCGAAGGCCGGCACCAGCTCGCGTACCCTTGCCGGGTCCAGGCCGCGATCGGCGGCAGACGTCGGTGCCGAGGTCTTCTCGGGTAACGGAGGCGGCAGGTCGGTAGCGGTTTGCCAGACGACGCTGACGTACCAGTTCGATGGCTGCTGACCCGGTTTGCGCATCTCGTGATAGAGCGAGACGCTGCCGCGGTCCCGTCCCCGTCCCAGCGAGTACCTGACCATGCATGTCGTGTCGACGTAGTCGGCGACCTCGGCCGCGGCGACGCTGCCGAGCTCACACCCAAAGGTCCGCAGCTGCTGTGGGTATTCGATGAATGGCCGGCCTGAACGCCGCCAAGCGGCGTGTTCCCAGGTGCCGTCGCGGGCCTGCTGAGCGAGTACGAGCGTGGCTTCCTGCGGTATTGGGAAGCTGGCGGGAAAGCGCGGGGGCAGCCCCCCGTCCAGTTCGGTCAGGCCCGTCGCGGTGCCGTAGAAGATGTCGGCCTGGGCGTCATGGTCGTAGGGCGGCTGTGCTGGCCTCTTGGGCTCGAGTCGACCGTCGATGTCAGCCGCGTCGAGCTCATCAAGGACGATCCGGACGACGTGCTCGGCGTACTGACTTTCGTCCTTGAGGTCCAGACGAAACACCGGAACGGCGTCCTCCAGGAGTACGGTGCACCAACTCGGCAGCGGGTCCTCGGGGTCGTCCGGATGCGGTATCCGGCCAACCGCCCGAACCGCACCCTGCAGCGCTGCGACGCCAGCGGCCTGGTCCGTGGTGTCGTACAACGCGAGGGCCACCCCGGAGCAGTGCTCAGCAACGTAGGCGATTAGATCCGCTTCGTCATAACGCAGCATCGAGCGATGCTCTCACGCGCACCGCAAGCAGACATTCCCACCACCGCCAGGGCTGGCGAGGCGAGGCAAAGCCGCACGTGCAGGCCGTGGCGACCGGTGACCAGCCGGCCCGGTACCCGGTCCAGGTAGGCGGTCACAGCGATGGCGGCGGGGTGCGCGTCGAGGTCGAGCACCACCTCACCAACTGGGTATAGCGGCGGATGAGGTAGGCGAGGTGGCTCGGAGACAGCCCGTGCCAGTCCGGGGATTACACATCCGAGCGCCGGATTGGAAGCCGCGCTCGCCGCCGATCCGAATGCGTCGCTCGACGCCGCCCGGGTGAACAAGATCTTCATCGGGTTGCGCGCCCGTCACAATTAATGCTTTCACCCGGAGGTGACGACGAATTCTTCGCCCCACTGATAGCTACTCCGGCTGGGCGCGCCGTCTACGACTAAATCGGCCCGCGCTCGGGTTCGGTCCTCCCGAAAGAAGTCTTTTTCTCTCGCTCGCCAATTCTCCATGAATGGCAGCAAGTCTCCTCCGTCGCGGGCCGATACTCGTGAAACGCACAACGGCTGGGGTGCTGTGACGAACACTGCGAGACTAAGTTCCTGGCAAATCGCCTGCCGGGAACTGCTGACACCTTCAATGATCACAATCGGGGCGGGCGCGACAGTAATCCAGTCGGCACTACGTTGCGCGGTTGCCCAGTCATATGGGTAGAAACCGCCAGAATCGCCTCGGCGTAGCGGCTGAAGTACCCAAAGCTCTAGGCGCTCCCAGAACGAAATCTGATCGTCCCAGCCTTCTAGTAGATCGTCAGTATGCACGAGGGAAGCGTTAGACCCACATGCGGCGATGCCCTGCATGAGGTGTTCCGCAAAGAAAGATTTACCAGATCCGCTGGGGCCATCGATGGCAACCAGACGTGAATCGCCGAGTTGAGGAGGTCGAGTTAGGACCGTACGGGCTAAGTCGTCGTATCTCATGACCCGAAGGGCGGTGACGCCTGCGTTGCTAGCCACCCGGTCAAAGTAACACCTCCGGTGTCCGCAGGAGGGGGTGCTGGCGGCGGCTTCCAAGGGCGGGCCACGGCAGTACTTGCCTCAATTCTATGGTCGCGCCAGCTCGCGGCGATGCTCCCGCCACTGCCGGTTCAGTCGCGGCCAGTACTCTGGGTGATCGTCTACGACGCGGCGCAATGCGGGGCTGGTGTTCATGGAGCTAACTGCGAATGCCGGCCATCCTTGGTAGTTCTCCATGTGCGAGCGCAGGTCACATACCATTAGCCCGTAGTCGATCGTGTCAGCCAGGACCTGTGCCACCATCATCACCCGCGCGCGCTCGAGCTTATCGGCAGGAAAATCCTTGTCTTCGTGAAAGTACTGTTGCATTTGAGGATCGTCAATCATGATTTGACTGATCTGGTGAATCCGCTCGAGAGCGCTGTAGGCGGCTTCGGTTGAACCGACCTCGTTGCTGATCTTTGTCTGCTGTGTCAACTGGCGAGTCTGTCGTGCAATTAGAAGTAAGGAGATGATTACTCCGATGGAGCCGACAAGATCACCAAGGTTGCCCGCATCTTCCAGCATCACTAGACTTCTCCTCTGGACGGGCACCCCATGCTACCTAGTGCCCGCAATCTTTGCGCCACCTGCCAGTGGCCTCTTTCGGTTGGTGCGTGAGTGAATTACATTCACGAAGATCTCACTGTTGGCTTTGACTTGTAATGCGAACCGCATCAGGCAAAATGATCTTGCAAGTAATCTGAGTCCCGGAGTCTTCACTGGAGAAGCTGGCGCTCTTGACTCCGTCGCCACATTTATTGGAAGTGGGCAAGGTGCGAGTTCGGCGCCTCGCGCCGACTGATCGGATGCACTCAATTCGGAAGAAGCGGATGCGCCATACCGCCGGTGCTGGCTCGCTGGTAACGGAACGTCACGACAGCATCGGGGCAGGACGCCCCGGCCGAGATGTCTTGAGCGGCGAGCCCGACCACCGCAAGACCAGACGTCCGGCGGCTGTAGCGGTGAGGTGGCAACGGTCCGTCAGATATGAGCATGTCCAGGTATCAGCAGATGCAGCAGGCCGAGGCGGAGCAAGCCGCTGCGGGCTGGCACTCGATGACCTTGCTGATCGCCCGCGTGCAGGCGGGGCAACAACCGCTCGCGACCCCGCCGACGATCGCGTGCCGGCCACAGGAAGTGCAGTACGGCACGCTGCCAGTCAACATGTCCATCTTCTGCGGAGCGGACGTCGAGTACTCAAGCAGCATGTTCTCCGCCGGGGGTCTCTTCCTCACTGCGGCGTCACTGGCCGCTTCGGCCGCGGTCAACGCGAACAACCGGCGCAAGGCGCAGGCGGCTGCCGCTCCGCAGTGGAGGCTGATGGGACGCTTCCCGGCCATCGTCACCAGCGAACGCCTGCTGGTGATGGCGGGGCAGTGGAGTTCGTACTACCACGACCACCTGCTCATGATCGAGCCGAACCCGCTCGGCTACTCCGTGGCGCTGCACTACGAGCGGACCGAGCCGATCATGTTGCATGGGCCGTGGGTCCCGTGGGCGACCGTAGCCATCTGCGCGTCCCGCTGGGGTACCCCGTGGCCGCCCGGCTTCGTGCCGCCGCCGCAGCTCCAGGCGGTGGTACGGCCGCCGGCGCAGGTGATGCCGTCGCAGCGGCCGCCGGATCAGGCAGCCGAGTAATGCTGATGGCGGAAGGCACCCGGGTGATCCTTGGGCGCCAACTGGGCAAGGGTGGCCAGGGCACGGTATTTCAGCCAGCCACTCGAGCGCCTCGTCCAGCTCAGCCATGCAACACTTCCTCGGCCTCCTCAAGGAGTTGTCGTACGCCGGGCCGTTCCCGTACTTCGGCCGGCAACTCGCTGTAGACACGCACGGACTCCTCGGCGGACGCCTGCGACTCGTCGTGGCGGCCGAGGTCATGCAGGGCGCGAGCGCTGCCGTTCAGCACGGTGACGAGGTTGATCCGGTGCGCGGCCGGCCGCTCGGCCGTGAGCTCGCGATAGAGGGCGGTCGCTTCGGCGTACGACTCGGCGGCCCCCTCGGGCTGGCCGAGCGCCCGCTGCACCTGGCCCTGGTTGTTCAAGGAGGAGGCGAGGAATTCGGTGTACGTCGCCCGGTCTCCCGCGGCCAGCCGGCGTCGGATCGCCACGGCCTCGGCTACCGCGTCCATCGCCTCGCCGGTGCGCTCCGCGGCCAGCAGGTCGACGGCGTAGTTGTTGAGGCCGACGGCGAGGTCGGCCTCGAACACGGCGGGCCGGGCCGTGGCCAGCCGCCGTCGGATCTCCACCGCCTCGGCCGAGGCGGCCAGTGCCTCCGCGATGCCTCTGACGTGCAAGAGCGGCTCGCTCAGGTTGCTCAGAGCGGTCGCGAGGAAGTGCTCGAACGAGTCGGGACGCAGCTTGGCCAGCTTGCGATAGGCCGCTACCGACTCCGTCATCACCTCGACGGCCTCCGGATAGCGGCGCAGGCCGTCCAGCTGCATCCCCTCGTTCACCAGTGAGGCCGCCACCTCGTGCAGGTAGGCGTTCGGGTCGGTGGCCGCCCGCCGCCGATAGATCGCGGACGCCCGGCGCACGTCGGCCAGCGCCTCGTCGTAGGCGCCTAGCCCGTGCAGCCAGATGCCACGGTTGCCCAGCGCCCCGGCCAGCTCACCCTCGTACTGGTCGAGATCGGACTCCGCGAGCCTCGCGTAGAGCTGGACGGCCTCGCCGCAGGCATCGGCGCCCTCCCGGTGCCGGCCGAGGGCGGCGAGGACTGTTCCGAGGGTCATCCAGGCATAGGCCAGGTCGGGCTCGTGCTCCGGCGGATCCTGGACCGCGAGCGTGCGATAGAGATCCCGCGCCTCCTCGGCACTGGCCAGCGCGGAGGAGCGGTCACCGACGTCGAGTTGGGTATGCGCGAGATTCATGACCGCGTGCGCCAGGTCGGGGTCGGCCGGAATGCCGGCGGCCGCGATCCGGTACGCCTCGACGGCGGCCGCCATCTCGGTGCGAGCCTGCTCGCGATGCCCGGCCACGTTGAGCCGATAGCCGAGGTCGACATGGACGTCACCCCGCGCCCGCGGCCCGTCGGCCGCGGCCAGGCGCTGGTCGGCCAGGCGGCGTTGCAGGGTGAGCGCGGCCAGGTCGAGGTCGAGATGGCGGCCCTTGGGCAGGTGTGGCTCGATCTCGACGAGCAGGTCCAGGTCGACCCCTTCGGCCGTGGCCAGGGCGGCCAGAGGGCTGCCGCCGGCCTCGACAGCCAGACGGGGATCCGAGCGCAGCACCGGATAGAGATGCCGGGCGCCGACGTGGGGCCAGCGTAGCGAGGCGGCGGCCAGGGTGGACATGGCGGCAGAGAGCCACGGTCGCGACGAGCCGGCCGGATCGCGTTCCAGCAGGCGCGCGAGCAACGGCCCGGCCCACGCCGCCGACGGGTGGGGGGCATCGTGGCCGTCCAGGGTCAACGCCACGAAATCCTCGGCGAGCCGGTCGGGATAGAGCGGCTGTAACCGTTGGGTGTCGTCGGCGGGATAGCAGGCGGCGTGGTCGTCGGCGGCCATCACCGGATCGATGTGGCCGGGCAACGCGTCGCTCAGCAAACCGGCGGCCTCGGCGGACGGCCTGACCCCGCACACGGACGCGACGAAGACGACCCGGCGCATCAGGTCGGGCCGCAGGCGGCCGCCCCGGCCGTAGCGATTGGCCCAGTGCAGCTGTTCACGATCGAGCAACGAGAGGGTGAGGCCGGCCAGGTCGGCGGGCAGCGGACGGGCGTCGACCGCGACCAGGGCCGCCATGTGCACGGCCAGGGTCAGGCCGAAATCGGGCCGGGCGAGCAACTCACCGACGCCGGCCGGAACTCCCTCGTCGCCGTCCTGGAAGGCCCGGTGGGCCACCTCGAACATGTGGCGGCGGGTGTCACCGGCGCCGGTCAGCGGGGACAGACGCTCGGACGCCAGCTCAAGGTGACCGGCGTTCAGTGCGCTGGTGAGTCCCCGCCAGGTGGCATCACTTCGCCCCAGGAACAGCACCCGTACCGGCACCGTTGCCCGCGCCAGCAGGCGATTCTCCAACAGCAGCATCAGGTGCGAGACGGGCCAGCGGTCGGCGTAGTCAACGATCACCATGACGCCGGGGGTGTCGGCCGCTCTCAGGTCAGGACCGGCCGACGGAGCATGGATCTGCCCGGCACCGGCACTCGCGGTGACGACCAACCACCCGTCGTCGTGGGCCTGAGCGGCCACCTCGTCAGCCAGCCGGGTCTTGCCCTGCCCGCCCGGGCCGTGCAACCAGCGGATCCCGTACGCGGCCGGGCCGTCCCGCCAGCGCCGGTAGGCGGCCAGCTCGTCGTCGCGACCGGTGAACGGCACCACCCGGTGCCGGGCGTCGAGCAGGCGACTCGGCAGCTCGGCCAGCCATTCCTTCGGAGGCGTATCCACCCGCTCCCACCGGGCGAGCAGGTAAAGCGGCACCCCGTCGGCCCCGACGTGCAGATCGGCCCCGACGACTCCGTGCGCGAATCCCTCGACCGCGCTGACGTGCTGTCCCACGGCCAGTGCCCCTAGCGGTTGCCCTGGCGGAAGGCCAGCAGCAGCCGGGCGGTCAGCTCGGCCGCCACCTCGGAGGCAAGGTTGTCGAGGTCGTCGGCCGGCACAGATTCTTCGGGCGGCACCTCGAGCTTGTCCCTCATCAGGAACCCGCTCGCCGCTGTCCGTGACAACTGATCCGCCCGCCCAATGGTCAGCATGGTGGCCGAGCTCACCGCGAGCGCCGGCGCATATCGGGCCGCACGCGGAGGACTGAACCTGATCAAAGTGGTGATCAACGCCGCGAGGTGGTCGGTCAGCCAGGACTCGTCGAGGAGGGCGCCCATGGTGTCGCGGGGGAGCGGTTCCCAGGCGGAACGTTGACCGTTGCGGCCGAGAAACAGCCCCTGCGGTCCGGCCCTGCGATCGGTCGAGACGGCCCGGGCGCCCCGATCATCGACCTCGGTCTCGACGGCGACCCTCGCGGGAAGGTGGGTGGCGAGCTCGTCGGCCAGGCCGGCCAAGCGGCGGACCTCGATGTACGGGGCCTGGGTGGCCGGGACCAGATGCACTTCCAGCGTGGACGGCTCGAAATTCAGCGTCGACCGCGTGATCATCGACCGCCAGGCCACCTCGGGCGGTCGGCTCACCGTGCGCCACTCGGGCGTGGACGGGCGCTCGCCTTCGTGCACGTAGACGTTGCCGTGCAGAGCGCCGTAGGCCGGTGCGCCGATTGCGTTGATGTTCTGGATCGAGGACGGGGAACCCGCGCGCTCCGGCCGGCGCCCGGCCGAACTGGGCGGTGCGGAGAGGAAGTCCGCGATGACGGCCATCGTGAAATCGGCCGCGTGCCGGGCCGCCCGAGGCTGCCAACCGGAAGCGTCGACGATGGCCTTGGCGCCGTCGGCCCGGTCACTGATGCCGCGAACGGTCAATGTCGGCTTCCGATGCATGTGGCCCGCCCGAGCCATCCCGGCGCTCTCCATCTCGATCGCCGCGGCGTCGTTGTAGTGCGTCCGCAACTGGTCGGCCAGCGGTTGCGTACGCGAGTTCAGCACGACCTCGCCCGCGGCGACGGGCCGAAAATGGATCATGGGCGTGCTCGGCCCGGAGAACTGCTCGCGGGCGACGGCGTAGGCGCGCTGGAGAAGCTCGTGGTCCGCGTCGTAGGACCGAGGACGCGCGCGGAATCCGTCGTCCGTCACCGAGCCGCCGTGATACGAGTAGACCTTGGTGGCGGCGACGACATCACTCAGCTGGAGATCATCGTGCAGGGCGCCGGCAATTCCGACGAAGAGAATCGCGCGTGGATCGAACAACTCGATGGCCTGACCGGCCAGCAGGGCGGCGTCGGTGTTGCCCGGCCCCAGCACCGCGATCGCCACCCGACCGGTGCCGCCGGGTAAGGACCCGGCCTCGAACTGCGTGCCCGTGGCCGGATGGGAAGAACGCGCCAGGCCTTGCAGGTGCTCTCTGACCGCATCGTACTCGAGCGGCAGCGCGGTCAGCACCACCACGTCCGCACCGTCCTGTGTGCTCACGGGCCAAGCGTAGCGGCGGGCATCATGGACAACATGGACGAGCAGTGGCTTCTCGCGCGCGGCGCCTCAGCCTACGCGGTCATGCATGCTGACCTGCATGTCCACGGACGTGAGAAGGCCTCGTACCGGTTGACCCGGCTGCACGGCCTGATCACCGGGGGAACCGTGACCCACGAGTGGCCCGGCCGCCGGCTGGCCGCGCTCTGGCTGTACGGGCCTGACTTCCCGCGTACGGGTGAAGTGGCCGAATCGATCGCCGCCGAGCTGGAGCAGGCCGGGTGGATCGTGCTCGACGCCCGCATCCAGCAGCCGGCCATGCCCCGGGCCGTCGACCTCTTGCCCACCGAGTCGCCGGCCGGATTCCCCGGCGTCGTGATCATGGTGGGCGGCGCCGACGACTGGTCGACACCCGAGTTGACCTGGTTGCTGAGCAATGGCCTGGTGCACCGCCCCGACGCCCCCGTCCGCCTGCTCCTGACCGCGAGCACCATGGACGGCCTGCCCGCGCTGCGCGCCGCCCTCACCCGGCTTCAGGCCGACATCCGCCCGCTCGAAGTCTGCTAGGTCCGCATCTCGCGTGCCATATCCTCCACCTCGGCCAGACCGTCCTCAGAGCATCCCGGATGCCGCCGGACCAGCTCGCGACAGATCTCACCCGCTTCCTCGACCGCGGCTTCGACAGTCGAGACCAGTCCCTGTCGTGCCTGGAGGAAGCCCGGGTTGTTGAGCGCTGCCTCCGGCCGCAGCTGCTCGGTCGGCCGCGACCAGGGCATTCGCCGGCTGGCCGACTGCCGCGAGGCAGCCGGCCTGCGAGATCAGGCGACCGGCCCACCTGCTCGTAGAGTCAACCTTCGAGGTGCACCGCGGCCCGTACGGCCGGGCTGGTTGTGGCCGCGATCCGGTGACGGGTCAGGACGGCGCTGATCGCGGCGATCCCGGCGTCGAGATCGACGTCCCGGTGCCGTGGCAGGGCGCCTTCGACCGCATCGAGCAGCCCGAGTGGCACCGCCGGGATCGAGGCCAGCCCGATCAGGGCCGGGCTTCCCAGAAACAGCACCCGCGTGGGCACCCCAACCTTCCACCCCCGCGCTGCCGCCTGGTCGGCGAACCGGGCCGCCAGTCGCGTCTTGCCCGCTCCTTCTGGCCCGTGTAGCCAGCGTCCGGCCAGTCGGGCGACAACCACCGATGCAGACCGGCCAGCTCGGCTGTCCGTCCCTGGAATTCGACGACCGCGTTCCGGGGGTCGAGCATCCGGCTCGGCACCGCCCGCAGCCAGGCCGTGTCCGGCTCCGGCCCCGCACGCCAGTTCTCCAGGAGGAACACCGGGACGCCACCGGCGAGCACCTGGGCGTCGGCCCGATCACCGCGTCCGCGAAACCGGTGTCGACCTCGACCGTCTGGAGACCCGTACGCAAGGGCCGCCTCTCCCCTCCGCCGTGTCATGCACCAGCTGTGACGCACCGGCTACCGTGGGAACCCCCGGCTGGAATCGAGGTTCCCGTCTTGGTCGTGACCGTTGCCGCCGCTGTCTTTCTGGTTCTGTGTCTGGCGACCCTCTGGTGGGCGACCCGGCCGGCCTCGGTCGGCGTACGCCACACGCTCTTCGTCTTCGTCTGGTTGTGCGCCGCCCTCACGGCCACGCTCGTCACCTTCTCACTGTTCCCGACGTCTACGGCCGACGGCACAGTCTTCGGGGTGACCTTTGGCGGAGCCGGCGCCTTCGTGCTTCTCGTTTGGACCGCCGCGCTGCGGGCCGGCAACCGGGCCGCCGACCGGGACAAGCGCGAGGCCGCAGCCGCCCGCAAGGCCGTCCCCGCCGCACCGCCCGGACCGGCCGTGATCGGCCGTCAGGAGACCCACTGGTATCGCCTGCGCCGCACGGCCGGCTCGGGCAAGCGGTGGATCGGGGTCATCACCGGTGACGTACGCCGGGTGACCAGCGCCGACGCCTGGGTCAACTCTGAGAACACTGACCTGATGATGTCCCGCATCCACGAGTTCTCGATGTCCGGCATCATTCGCTACGAAGGTTCCCGTCGCGACGTGACCGGCCGTGTCCTCGACGACGTGATCGCCAACGAGCTGGCCGACGCGGTCCGCGACCACCGCCCGGTGACCCCCGGCATCGCCATCGTGACCTCGGCCGGCGAGCTGGCCCGGACCCATGGCGTACGCATGATCGTGCACTCGGCCGCGGTCGAGGGCCAGCCCGGCAGCGGCTACCGCCCGATCCGTGACCTCGATCAGGCCGTGCAGCACGCCCTGAAAGCAGCCGGACGCCCTGTCCTCGCCGATGGCACCGCTCTCGCCCCGGCCCAGGTGGTCCTGTTCCCGCTGGCCGGCGCGGGCACCGCGGGCGGCGACCTGGACGAGACGGCCCGCACCCTCCTGCTGGCCGCTGTCGACCACCTGACCCGCTCGGCCGCCGCCCCCGAGCGAGTGCTGTTCCTCGCCTACACCGAGGCCGAGCTGACAGCCTGCCGACGCATCCTCGACGCCTGTCCCGACGTGACCAGCAAACAGCCCGCCCCGGCCTGATCGCGCAGTCGATCTTCCGGCATTGTGGCGCGCTCGTCTACGACGCCGACCGGGTGATGTGAGACGTGGATGCCACGGTCCTGCCGAATGGCTTCCGTGGATGGTCGCGTCGACGTCCCGCCTCCCTTGGCACGCTGTGCGCTGCTGGCGGTTGACGGCGTCCGTGGTCGCGTAACAAGGGGTCGTCGGTTCGAATCCGGCCATCCCCGACAGACAAAAAGCCCTGACCAGCGGAAACGTTGGTCAGGGCTTTAAGCTTGTCGATGGGGTTTTGAGTCGCCCAGTTACCGGGGTTGGCAACCAGGTTCGTGGGCCTCCGCACCGGTCCGATCCGGCGCGGACGCCCACCGGAGCGGGGTCAGGCGTACGACGCGCGCAGTCGCAGTTGCTCGTCCCGCTCCGCGAGGTCCCGGCCGCGCACGTACGCGTGCGCCAGCGAGACCAGGGTCAGGTGATGGTGCCAGCCGCGGAAGGACCGCCCCTCGAAGTGGCACAGCCCGAGTTCCTGGCGCAGATCACTCAGCTCGGCCCGCGTGCGCCGTGGTGTCCGCGCCAGGTCGATCAACTGGGGCAGCCTGACCGAGGTCAGGTTGGTCAGCCAGATCCCGTTCGGCCGCTGCTGACCGGGTAGCCACTCGGCGAGCAGGTGCCGGGGCCGGTGTATGCCGAGTCCGCCGCGGTGCAGCGGTTGCAGTACGAACCGGGATGCGGTGCCGTCGTCGTTGCGCCAGCTCAGGGAGGTGCTGCCGTTGCGGTTGACCAGTGTGGCCAACTCGCTGGCGGTGATCGTGTCGGTCCGGCAGGCCGTCGCGCCCAGGGACATCGGGGTACCCGAGGCGATTCGGACCAGGTAGCGGTGGCCGCGTTCCTCCAGGGCGCGCAGCAGGGGCTCGACTGAGGTGTCGTGGCTGGAGTCGACCACGATCGGCATCGGGGGCAGTTCCCACTCGAAGGTCATCTCGTCCAGCGCGTCGATCAGGTACTGCCATCGCGTCCGGTGCCGCTCGTGGTCCGGAACGTGGGCCCGGTCGCGACGGGCGGCGTCGCCGTCCCAGCTCGGCGGCAGCAGCAGGCGCCAGTTGACCGGGCTGGTCAGCTCGCCACTGCTGAGGAAGATGCCCAGGCCGAGTTGGCAGTTGAGTACCCGGCCCGCGGAGGGGGCGTACTGCCGGGCGACCCCGACGGAGTTGGCGCCGTTCTTGGGGATCACCACCTCGTCGACCACCCATGCGTCCGGCTTCGACAGCGACAGCACGTGGTTGGCCAGGCTGCGCCGGACCGGGGCCCACTCCCAGGGGCTCTGGTTGACGAACTGTTGGATGCCCTGGTCGGCCCGCCCGCCGACGATGTAGTCGGACATGCGCCGGATCGACTTGCGGCCGGGCACGGAGACCAGACCCCGGATGTAGATCTCCCCCCAGCGGCGTTGGTCCGACCGCGGCAGGTGCATGAGCATCTCCTGGCAGAACTCAGACAGAAGATCGTCGCCGGTGCTGCCGCGATATAGATTGGTATCAATGTTTACCATTAAATGCTCCCGTCGGATTCGCGGCTTCAGCGGTATTGCCATGCTTCCAGGACGTCCACAGACTTGGATATCTGGATCGCACGCAGTGTGTACGGGATGTACTCGCCTCTCGGAAAATCTGACGCATTCCGATGCGGATGGGGGGTGATATCGGCGAGGTAAATCGCCGGTTGTTCCATCCATACCGCGCCGGACGGTGGTGCGCCATTCAGAAGCGGAAGCCGTCGATACTTGGCAAGGTTCCGACCGACAGCACCGTCAGTCGGAGAATCGGGGTCGGATTGCCGCGCCCGGCGGTCGTCAGGGCGTCGGACGGTGGCGTTCCATCCGGCGCGCGCATTTTGACTGTGCCGGCCGCGGGCCGCGTCGGGGGTGGGATCACGCTGCACCGCTCACGGCGCCGGGCGCCTCGTCACGGCCGTCGGCGTCCCCGGGGCGCGGCCGGTGGCAGGCGGCCGGACCCGAGCTCCATGCGGAGATCGGGTCCGGGGTGCTGCCGTTCGGTTGTCCGCGACCGGACCGTGGGTCGCGCCAGCGACCATCCGGCGGCGGGTCCCCGCTCCACGCGGGGACGGAGGTCGGGCGACGTGGTCGGGCGCAGTGGTCGGGCGCAGTGGTGCCACCGGTCCTGCCCTCGACATCGTCTGCACCAGGTCGGGGGTGGGGTCGACGATGGCGTGCGCCGCTGGGACGGACCGGATGGGCGTCCGGGTCGGTGTCACCGGTCCGCCGACGCCGCCGCTCCCGGCCGGCCTGGGTCTGGACCGCCGCCCGGCACCCGCCGTCGGTGGCGCCCCGTACCGGCACCTGTGTCCCGGTCCGCATCGGCGGCACCGCCGGCCGGACGGTGACGTCGCCGGTCCGCCGCCGTCGGCACCGTGTCGGCCTGGGCGCGTCGGCAGGCCCTGACTTGCCAGGCTGTCTTCGATCTTGAGGATCACCTACGGCTCCCTGGTTGTGTGACGTCGCATGTCTGGCTGCCTGCTCAAAGAAGTATCGATTCCTTCAAATGAGCGATACAGAATGCAGTGATGTCGGCACTTTGAGTACCAGCATCCAGTCCGCTGCGCTGGTGGGGCACCCCGTCACGTTCGATCCGGTCGGCCGCGACTCACCGGTGGTGATCGACCGCCGTCGTCACCCTCTGTGTCCGTATTGCGGGCCGGGACTACCTCGGCGATCAATACCTGGACATCGCACAAAATGGTGGGACTCTGTTAGCTGTTCTTTGGCAGATGATTCTGTGTGCGAAATCATTGGTTGAGTGACAGTGCGTCGCGTCTGGCGCGTGCCCTGTGCTGGCTGGATCGACAGCGTCCGTCGAGGTCGTGCAAAAGTGGAGGTAGGAAATGATTTGGCCGTTCACCGGGAGAACGGAGCAGTTGGACCATATCGACAACGTGCTGCGCCGGGACCGTCCAGGGCCCCTGATCGTCACCGGCGAGTCCGGTATCGGTCGTACGGCACTGCTCGTACGGGCCCTCGACCTGCTGGACCACCGACGCGACCGCGTGATCGTGGTCGACGTGGGTGCCCCCCGGCCGTCACTGGCCACCATGCTGACCGAACGTCAGATGGCGGAGACGACAGTCGTGCCCGCCTCGACCCCGGCGGTCGTGCAGGCCGCCGCGGCGGCCACCGGGGAACTCCGCGCCCGGCGAACCGTCTTCGTCGTCGACGACGCTCACCTGGCCCACCACGCCGTGATCGAGACCCTGCGCGACCTGCACCGCGGCGCGGGAGCGGTCATGCTGCTCAGCCGACCGAGCGATCCGCCCCCGCCGACCCCTGACCCGCTGGACTGCCTCCGCTATGAGCCGGGTGTGCGGACACTGGTCCTGCCCCCGCTGTCGGAGGGCCACACCCGCGCCCTGGTCTCCGGGGTGCTGGGCGGCGAGGTGGCCACCGCCACCGCCGAGGCCCTGCACGCGGCGACCGCCGGCAACCCCGGCCTGCTGCACGACCTGCTGATCGGCAACGGGCTGGCCGAGACCATGGTGCGGACGCGGGGGTTCTGGCAGTTGCCCCCGCAGCTCGGGAGGCGGCTCGACCTGACCGTTCGGGGCCGGGACCGGTTGCTTTCCGCGATGCGGGCAACCTGGGCGGCACTGTCCTTCGAGCGGCTCAGTGAGCTGTGCAAACTCGCCCTGGGGGTCGGGGCGGCCGACGAGACCGTACCCGTGTGGGCCTTCGTGCTGTTGCTGCGCGGCCAGGCGGCCGAGGGGCTCCGGCTGCTCGACGGACTGGACCAACCCCCGGTCGAGGAGGCCCGATCGGTGCGGCTGGTCACGTCCCGGGCGCTGCTGCTCGCCCTCGGCCTGGGCCAGGTCGACCAGGCCGCCGAGCTGCTGGCCGAAGCCGCCCGGCTCAATCCCGGCCGGGAGGCGCTGCTGCTCGCCGTACGGGCGTGGGTGCTGGCCGTCCTGGGCCACATCGGCGCCCCGGTCGCCGCGCTGAACCCCCCGGGGCCGGACGAGGACCCGGAGGCGGCGGTCTTTGTCCGTAGCGCCCAGGCACTTGCCGAGTTCGCCGCCGACCGGCCGAGACAGGCGATCTCCCACCTGCGCCGGGCGATCATCGGCGCCGACGCGTTGCGCGCCGAACTGCCCTGGGTCGCGCCCTATCTGACCGGCGCGCTGATCGACGCCCTGCTGCTGGCCGGTCGGATCAGCGAGGCCACCGTCGCGGCCGCCGACTTCCACGCGGCCCAGGAGGGATGCGGCTGGGACGTGGCGGTGTCCCTGTCGGCACTGATCAACTCGGTGGTCGGTGTACCGGAGCCGGCCCATCGGGACCGCTGAGCGTCTCCGGCGCCGCGCGTCTCCCTCAATCCACAGTGGACAGCGGATGGCACCGGACCGTATCGTGCGCCCCGTTGACCGGGGGAGCGGTCACCCGCCGATCGGCGGGCGCGGCGTGGGGAAGTCCGGCGGCACCCACGTACTAGGTTGGGTGCTGCCGAGGGCCTATGTCGGCGTGGTTCGGGGGAACCGTACGGGGGGATACCGTCTTGACTGTCAGTCGCAACAGGTTTGACCTTGCCGAGTTCCTGCGAAGCCGGCGGGAGCGCATCATGCCGGCACACGTCGGTCTTCCGGTCGGTCCTCGGCGACGCACCCCGGGGCTTCGTCGGGAGGAGATCGCCGTCCTCGCCGGGCTGAGCCCCACGTGGTACACGTACCTCGAACAGGGTCGCGACATCCGCCCCTCACCCGAGGTGCTCGACAGCCTCGCCCGGGTGCTGCAGCTCAGCGAAGACGAACGCCGCTACCTCTACCTGCTGGCCAACGGCCAGGCACCCCCGGCAAGCCCCGACCTGTCCGAGGCGGCCGACGAGGGCCTCGTACGGCAGATCGTCGCGCTGATCGGCGAGACCGACTATCCGGTCTACGCCGGCAACATCTACGCCGGGGTGACCGCGTGGAACGCCGCGGCGGCCCGGTGGTACACCGACTTCGACGGACTGCCGCCGGGCCGGCGCAACATGCTGTGGTGGATGCTCACCGACCCGCAGGCCCGCGAACGGATCGTCAACTGGGCCGAGGACACCCGGGACGTGATCGCCCGGTTCCGGATCGCCTCCGCCGCCCGCCCCTGGGACCAGCACTTCAACGAGCTCATCGAGGCCATGCGCAAGGCCAGCCCCGAGTTCCGCACCTGGTGGTCCGACCACGACGTGCGGGACCCGCACACCCGACCGCGCCACCTGCGGCTGCCCAGCGGACAGGCCCTGACCGTCCAGCTCGTCGTGCTGCGGATGACCGACGCCTTCAACTCGGTCGTCCTGCACGTGCCCACCGGTGCGGAGGGCGACCGGCTGCGCCGTGTCGCCGCCGAGGGTGCGGTGCAGTGCGGGCAGGGAACCGTCGTCAACGGTGGCTGAGCCCGGCCACGCCGGGGCCGGCCCGTGGGGCGGCCGGGCCCCGTCGGTCAGGGTCGCCGACGCAGCGCCAGCATCGTGATGTCGTCCGCCTGATCCGCCGTTCCCACGTACCGGTCCAGCCGGCCCTCCACCGCCACCAGCAGCGCCTCGGCGGAGTCGACCGGCTGGTCGAGCACGTCGAGCAGGCGTGGCATGCCGAACAGGCCGCCGGTGTGGGAACGGGCCTCGACCACACCGTCGGTGTAGACGAACAGGGTGTCACCCGGCTCCATCCGGACGTTGCCCAACGAGTACACGCTGTTGGCCAGCATCCCGATCGCGGGCCCGGTCGGCGGCAGCAGCGTGTAACTGCCGTCGGCCCGCAGCAGCACGGGCGGGTTGTGCCCGCCGTTGACGAACAGCAGCGCCCCGGAGACCGGGTCGAGGACCCCGAAGAACAGCGTCACGAAGTAGCCCTGGCCGAGGTGGTTGCGGGCCAGGTACCGGTTGGTGGCGTTGACCGACTCCAGCAGCGGTCCGGCCCCGACGGACAGGATCGGCGCCAGCGACGTGCTGGCGATCGACCCGCCGGCGAGGGCGATGGGTGGGGTGTCGCCCATCAGGTTCCACGACCCGGCGTGCTCGGCGGTGTGTCGCAGCAGGGTGCGGATCAGCGCCATGAACAGTGCCGCGCTCAACCCCTTGTCGCAGACGTCGGCCACCAGGAACCCCAACCGCAGCCCGTTGACCAGCTCGAAGCAGTCGTAGAAGTCGCCGGACACCTGCCGCGCCGGCCGGTAGCGTACGCCCACCTCCCAGCCGTCCGGCGTGGGCAGGCACTCCGGCAGGAATCCCGCCTGGACCTCCCGGGCGTTGTTCAGGTCCTGCTCGTACGCCCGCAGGCTCGCCTCGGTGGCCATCTCCTCGACGGTGTCGAGCAGGTCCCCGCGTTCCGAGGCGGTGGACAGCCGACTGCGCAGCAGCCCGGGCAGGAACGGCTCGGTGACGTAGTCGAATCCGCCCCGCGCGCACGCTTCCAGGGCCCACAGGTCGCCCTGCGGAAAGACCAGGACAGCCGGGCGCCGCGGCAGACCGGCCAGCCGTTGACTCAGCAGCGCGACCCGCTGCAGGCCCAGCGACGCCGACACCAGCACCACCGTCGTGCCGTCGGCCAACCCCGGGTGGTACTCCAGCTCCGCTGGGTCGGACCGGCGGACCTCCAGCCCGGCCTCCACCAGTGCGGTGGTCAGCTCGGGCACCAGCAGGGCCATGTCAGCGACGATGATCGCGGTCGGCCTGTTCATCGTGTCCCCCGTCCGTCGGGCCCTGGCCGGTTGCGCCGCGGGCCTGGCGTACCCCCAGGACGTTGTGGTTGCAGCCGTCGACGTACTCGTAGCCGAACTCGTCGAGGCTGCGGATCGCCAGCAGCAGCCCGCACCCGCCGGCCGGGCGCAGCATCGGGTCGGCGTGGACCCGCGCGGTCAGGTCCCGGCCGCGCGGGTCGAACGGCGGCGCGGAGTCGCTGATCCGCACCCACACCATGTCGTCGCGCCGGCCACCGTGGAGGTGGATCCGACCGGGCTGCCAGCGGTAGCCGTGCTCGACGATGTTGGTGGTGATCTCGTCGGAGGCCAGCCGCAGCCGGTACGCCTCCCGCACGGCCAGGCCCAGCCCGGTGGCCAGCCGGGCGACGAAGTCGGCGACCTCCCGGGAGGGCGCCCGTCCGTCGTGCAGGCGCAGACTCCACTCCGTCACTAGCCGAGCTCCGGCCGCAGTTCGATGCTGCGGTCGAATCCGGTCAGCCGGATCGTCTCGGCCACCTCGTCGTTGGCACCGACCAGCACGATCCGTACCCCGCGGCCGAGCCGCTGGTGGGCGTAGACCAGGCAGCGCAGGCCCGCCGACGACAGGTAGGTCAGCCCGGTGACGTCCAGCGTGAGCTGGCGCAGCGGCGACCGGGTCGCGTCGGTGACCAGCCGGTGCAGGTCAGGGGCCGACTCCGCGTCGGCCTCACCGACCAGCACCAGGGTCGCGACGTCGGCCTCGACGATCATTCGGGTATCCAGGCTCATGATGCACCTCGGTTCTCAGATGGTTCGGTCAGCGCGGTCAGCACCACGACCGAGCGGGCGCCGACCGTCAGTCGGGACTGTTCGGCCAGGGGCGGCTCGAGCCCCGGGGGGTACGCGTCGTGCGGCGCGGGCGCCGAGGTGTCGGCAAACCGGCCCCAGACCAGGCCGGGTGGCAGCTCGGGCAGGTGGACCGCGCAGGGCTCCCAGTGCGCGTTCGCCGCCAGGAAGACCACGTCCTCGCCGCCGTCGTCGGGCTCGGCGGCCCGCAGCATCGCCGCCACCAGCAGCCGGTCGGCCGACCAGTCCGGGGTCCACGCCCGCTCGCCGTGCCAGCTGACGTCGGGCAGGGCCGCGCCGGGGCTGGTGCCGGTGACGTGCGTGACGCGGCGCAGCGCCGGGTGCGCCCGGCGGAACGCGATCGCCCGTCGGGTGAACTCCACCAGGTCGGCGTTGCGCTCCAGCAGCCCCCAGTCCAGCCAGGAGAGCTCGTTGTCCTGACAGTAGGCGTTGTTGTTGCCCTGCTGGGACCGGCCCATCTCGTCGCCGGCCAACAGCATCGGCACGCCGTGGCTGGTCAGCAACAGCAGCAGCGCGTTGCGGACCTGCCGGGCGCGCAGCTCGAGCACCTCGGGGTCGTCGGTCGGGCCCTCGTGACCGCAGTTCCACGAGTAGTTGTCGTCGGCGCCGTCCCGGTTGTCCTCGCCGTTGGCCGCGTTGTGTTTGTCGTTGTAGGCGAACAGGTCGTGCAGGGTGAACCCGTCGTGCGAGCAGACGAAGTTGACCGAGGCCAGCGGGCCGCGACCGCGGTACAGGTCGGGCGAGCCGACCAATCGGGTGGCCAGTTCACCACTGGTACCGGCCTCACCGCGCAGGAACCGGCGAACCAGGTCGCGGAACCGCCCGTTCCACTCCGACCAACGGCCGTAGTCCGGGAAACTGCCCACCTGGTAGAGCCCGCCGGCGTCCCACGCCTCGGCGACCAGCTTGGTGTCGCGCAGCACCGGATCGGCGGCGATCGCCTCCAGCAGCGGCGGGTTGGCCAGCGGGGTGCCGTCCGGGCCGCGGGTGAGGATCGAGGCCAGGTCGAAGCGGAAACCGTCGACGTGGAACTCGGTCACCCAGTACCGCAGGCAGTCCAGCAGGAAGGCGCGGGCCACCGGGTCGTTGGCGTTGACCGTGTTGCCGGTGCCGCTGAGGTTCAGGTACGCCCCGTTGCCGGTCAACATGTAGTAGGCGCGGTCGTCCAGCCCGCGCAACGAGATGGTCGGGCCCAGTTCGTTGCCCTCCGCGGTGTGGTTGAGCACCACGTCGAGCATCACCTCGATGCCGGCGCGGTGCAGCTGCCGCACCAGATACTTGAACTCGGTGATCTGCCCGCCGACCCGCGCCGAGGCGGCGTACGAGGCCTTCGGGGCGAAGAACCCGAGGGTGTGGTAGCCCCAGTAGTTGCGCAGCCGCCGCCCGCTCGACGGGTCGACGCGGCCCAGGTCGGTCTCGTCGAACTCGAACACCGGCATCAGCTCGACGCAGTTGACCCCCAGTGCGGTCAGGTACGGGATCTTCTCCACCAGCCCGGCGAACGTGCCGGGCCTCCGTACCCCGGAGGAGGGGTGCCGGGTGAAGCCGCGCACGTGTGTCTCGTAGATCACCAGGTCCCGCATGGGCAGGCGGAGCTGCTGGTCGCCGGCCCAGTCGAAGTCGTCGTCGACCACCCGGGCCCGGTAGCGGTAGCCGTCCGGCGGGTACGGCGGGCTGCCCCACCGCTCCAGGCCGCCGAACGCCCGGGCGTACGGGTCGGCCAGCACCCGCCGGGGGTCGAACCGGTGCCCGGCCTCGGGTTGGTACGGCCCGTCGGCGCGGTAGCCGTACTCGACGGTGGTCGGGTCCAGACCCAGTACCGTCATCGAGTACACCCCGCCGGTCCGGAACTCCTGCGGGAACGGCAGCTCGGCGAAGGGTTCCGCGTCGCCGCGCCGGAACAGCACAAGCGTCATGGCGGTGGCCGCGTTGGAGTGGATGGAGAAGGTGACCCCGTCCGGGCCGGGGGTGGCGCCGAAGGGCAGCGGGTCGCCGGCGCGGACCGTGAAGCCGCCGATCCGGCGGGTGCGCCCGGCGTGCACCGCGGGCGGCAGGCTGGTGGTGGTCATCGGCTCAGCGCCTCCACGCCCGCGTCCACCGTGTCGGCCACCAGGAACGCCTCGATGAAGCCGGTGGCCGACAGCACCGCGTGCACGTCGGCGGGGATGCCGGCCAGCGCCAGCCGGAGCCCCTTCTGCCGGGCCTGCCGGTAGACCAGCAGCAGCACCCGCAGGCCCGCGCTGGACAGGTAGGACATCCGGCTGAGGTCCAGCAGCAGATGGCCCTCGTCGGGGATCAGCTGACCGAGGTCGTTGTGCACCTGCGAGGCTGTGGCACTGTCCAGGTCCCCGATGAGCGCGATGACCGTGGTGTTCTCGCGCATCGACTTTTCGACTCGCATGTCCGTCCTTAGGAGACTCGCGCCGGCCGGCGGTGGGTGCGCCACCGGCCGGCGGATACCGGTGTTCAGACGACCGGCGACAGCCGCACCCGTACCGTCAGGTCGGATTTGCTGTCGGGTAGGGCGACCGACATCTGGTCGGGATCGAAGGCCCGGTACGGGCTGCCGTCGATCTCGACCTGGTCGAGCCGGACCCGACCGGTCGGCAGCGCGTCCGGCGCCACCCGCAGGACCCGGTCGACGAAGCCGTCCGGCTTCGGCTTGAACCACAGGTCCAACGGCTCGCCTCGGATCAGCAGCCGCTGGTACACCGTCGACAGCAGGCACAACTCGGAGGCGTGGTACATGCTCATCGAGTGGCTGCCCTTGAGCCGTTCGGTGCCCAGCAGGTACGGCAGGCCGTTGGCCAGCACGTTGAAGTAGACCCCGCCCTCGTCGTGGTCGAGGAAGAACGCGTTGTAGAACGCCGCCGCCTCCCGGCCGTGCCGCAGGAACTCTTCGTCACCGGTGTTGCCGGCCAGGATCAGGTACGCCAGGATCGCCTGCTCCTGCTGCCACCACGCCTTACGGTCGTGCCAGGTGAGTCGGTGGGCCGTGGCACCGGGGGCGAGGGTGCGGTCCAGCACGTCGTACCAGCCGCCGCGCTGGGTGTCGCTGGCCAGCGCGGGCATCCGGTGGCCGATCTCCTCGGCCAGCCTCCGGTAGGCGTTGCGCGGCCGGATGGCGTTCATCCGCAGCATGTTCCAGGCGATCTTGAGGTTGTGCCCGACCACGGCCCGGTCCTGCTGCCAGCCCCAGGACCGGTCCGGGGTCCAGTCGCCGTGGAACCGCTCCTGCACGAACGGGCTGCCGCTCTCCGGGAAGTACTCCAGGATCAGGTCGAAGCACTCCTGGAGCATGTCGGCGTACCGCTGCTCACCGGTGGCCAGCCACAGGTTGATCAGGTACGCCGGGGCGTGGTCGCCGATGGAGTTCCAGTTCTTGCGGGCCCGGTTGGGCCCCAGGCTCTCCTCGTGCGGGCTGAGCCGGATCGGGTCGACGTGCGACCACCAGCCGCCCTGCTTGTCGTCGTGGAAGAACCTGTCGAACAGCCGCATGGTGCCGTCGATGTCGGCGGCGATCGCCGGGTCGCCGGTGATCCGGTACGTCTGCGTCGGCCCGACCAGCGCGTAGATCTGCTCGTACGCCGGGATGGCCGCGTAGTCGTCGCCGAACTCGGAGGTGAACAGCTTCGACTCCACCGCGTCGCGCACGTCCACGCCGTGGTACCAGTACACGACGTCGTTGTCCCGGTCGACGAAGCGCATGTGCTCGCGCATGTACTCGGTACCCCGCTCGGCGACCTGCAGGTAGGTCTCGTCCCCGGTCAGCAGGTACGTCGAGGCCATGCCGTACACCAGGCGGGACAGGGTGTCGGTCTCCTGCACGTGGTTGGCGCTCTTGTCACCGCCCAGTCGCACCACCGTCCGGTAGTCGGTGAAGTCGGGCACCTCCGTGTCGCCGAACTGGGCCCGCCGGTAGAACCGGGCCAGTTCGGTGAGCTGCTGGGTCCACCAGCCCGGCTCCTCGAAGGCGTGCTCGCCGACCCGCCGCCCGGGCAGCACCACCCGGTGCGCCTCGAACGCGTAGCCGTCCGCGCCGGGGGTGAAGACCCCGTAGGCGAACAGGTGCCGGCCCGGGGTGAGCAGTTCGGGCAGTTCGCCGGTCACGTCCTGCGGCGGCTGTCCGAGGTTGTTGACCACGGTGGCGTACACGGTGGGGGAGTAGGTGGCCCGTAGCGCGCGGCCGTCGCTGGTGCGCAGGTCGACCTGGCGCCGCTGTGGGTCGTGCCCGGTCACGTAGCCGGCGACCAGGTCGGAGAAGGTGAAGTCGGGGCGGTAGTCAGTTGCCATGGCGCACTCTCCGCGCGTTCGGCACCGCCGAGCGCCACCAGCGGGTGTCCCGCGTGGCGACCCGGGCGGCGATCAGGTCGATCATGGTGCGGGCGAACAGGTGGCAGTGGTCGGCGCTGCGGCCGGTCACCAGGTCGCCGTTGACCACCACGTCCTGGTCGGTGTAGACGGCGCCCATGTTTCGCACATCGGCGACCAGGTTGTTGTGGCAGGTCAGCGCCCGGCCGGCGACGGTGTGTGGGATGGGGGCGACCAGCCACATGCCGTGGCACACGATTCCCTTGAGCACCGAGGGCTCGGCGAAGGCCCGCTCCAGCAGCCGGGTGGCCGGGGCCAGCTCGCCCGGCCGCTCGGCGTAGCGCAGCCGGTCGGAGACCATCCCACCGGGCACGATCAGCGCGTCGTAGCCGCGCAGTCGCTCGTCGTCGACCGCCTCCAGGTCGCCGTCCACTGTGAACGGCAACCGGTACTCGTGGCCGCTGAAGGTGATGCTCGACTGGCCCCACAGCCGGGTGAGGAACTCCACCCGGGCGCCCTCCTCGGCGAACCGGCGCTGATAGTAGTCGATCTCCGGCTCGACGTAGTCGGTCTCCATCAGGATCGCGACGGTCCGGCCGGCCAGTCGGCCGCCGTCGCGGAGGATCATCTCGTTCACTGTGCGGACTCCAGGGTGAGGATGTGCCGCGGCCGCCGCCGGGCCGTCGGGGAATGCGGGGCGGCGGGCCCCGCCCGGTGCGCCGGGCGGCCCGGTGCGCCGGACCGGTCCCGTGGGGGACCGGCCGGCCGCGGCGCCGGGCCGCCCGGACGCCACCCGTGCCGGCGCGCCGACGCGGGTCAGGTGGTGGCCGTTACCCGGTGACCAGGTCGACCAGGAACGGACCCGGGTGCGCCAGCATGCGGCGCACCGCCGGGACCACCTCGGCGGGCCTGCTCACGCGGACCGCCTCCACGCCGAGACTGCGGGCCAGGCCGGCGAAGTCGATGTCCGGCCGGGACAGGTCGAATCCCTCGGGGTGGGGGTGCGGGTCGATGCCGCGTTCCCGCCAGTACTGCTCGATGTTGAGGTCGAGCAGCTCGTACCGGTGGTTGTTGCAGATCACGAACTTGGCGCCGACGCCGTGCCGGGCGGCGGTCCACAGCGCCTGGATGGTGTACATGCTCCCGCCGTCACCGGTGAAGCCGACCACCTCGGCCGACGGCCTGGCCATCTTGGCGCCGACCGCCCCCGGGATGCCGACGCCCAGCGACCCGCCGCGGGTGAGGAAGTAGTTGCCGGCCACCCGGGGCGGCAGGTGCTTGACCAGGCCCGGCGAGGCGGTCAGGGCCTCGTCGAACAGCACCAGGTCCGGCCCGGTCTGCGCGGCCAGCTCGGCGGCGAACAGCTCGATCATCGGGCTGTCGGCGGTCGGCTCCGGCCGGACCCACGGCGCCGGCGTGGCGGGCTCCGGCCGGTCGGCGCCGAGCCGCTGCGCCAGCGCGGCCAGGGTCGGCTTCGGGTCGGCGACCAGGGCCAGGTTGACCGGGAAGTTCTTGGCCATCTCCCAGTCGTCCAGGTCGACGTGGACGATGGTGGCGCCCTCGGCGAACGGGCTGGCCAGTGCCGGGAACACCTCGGGGAACACGTACGTGCCCACGATCAGCACCGCGTCGGCGTCGCCGACCACCCCCGCGCTGACCTCACCGAACATGTGCCCGAGCTGACCACGGTAGAGCGGGTGGGTGCTGTCCATGTTCAGTTCGGAGTTGTCCACACCCCACACCGGGGCGTCGAGCAGCTCGGCCACCCGGGTCAGCTCCGCCTGGGCCCCGGAGACCGCCACCCCGTCGCCCATCAGGATCAGCGGCCGCCGGGCCCCGCGCAGGGCCTGCGCCGCCCGGTCCAGCTCCGCCGGCACCGGCAGCACCGAGCGGGTGGGGATGGTGCTGGGTACGACCGGCTCCTCCGTTGGCGCGTCGAGCACGTCCATCGGCAGGGCGACGAAGACCGGGCCGCGCGGTGGAGTCATGGCGATCTTCACCGCGCGGCGCAGCACCCGCAGCACGGAGTCCGGGTGCACCACCCGGGTCGCGTACTTCGTCACCGGCCGGGCCATCTGCACGAGGTCCACGGCCATCTGCGAATCCATCGCGTCGTATCGCACGCCGGCCTCACCGGCGATCACCACGAGCGGCGAGTGGCCCCGCTTGGCCTGGTACAGCATGCCGATGCCGTTACCCAGCCCCACCCCGGTGTGCAGTTGCACCAACGCCGGACCAGCACTCGCCCGGGCGTACCCGTCGGCGATGCCCACCGCGACGGCCTCCTGCAGCGCCAGCACGTACTCGAAGGCCGGCAACTGCTCCACGACGTCGAGGAATCCCTGCTCCACCGTGCCGGGATTGCCGAACATCCTGGTGATCCCGTCGGCGGCGAACTGCTCGAAAATGGCGATCTTTCCTGGTCTTGCGGTCATTGGTGCTCCTTCACCCGTGTGTCAGACCGTCCGGTTACCAGCCGTACCGGCGCAGGCCGTTCTCCAGCACCTCGACCAGCTTCTCGCCGCCCAGGAACGAGTCCGGGGTGGACCGGGCGGTGACGAAGGGGTAGTCGACGATGACCGAGGTCTCCCTGCCGACGTTGCCGTGGAAACGACCGTCGGGGCCGGTGGCGTCGCGCAGGATGTACTCCAGCGGGTACGGCGGCGGGCCCATGTTGAAGTCGACGCCGACGAAACCGGTGCCGTCCTTGTAGTCGTACTCCTTGCAGTGACCCGTGACGTGCTTGCCCCAGATGATGCTCTCCCGGTCCTCCCAGTCCCGGGCGAACGCCAGCGGGGCCACGCCGTAGCACAGACCCAGGATCGGCTTGTCGGCCCGGTGGAAGGCCAGGATCAGTTCGTGCAGCCGGCCGTTGTTGACCAGGTCCACGATCGGGCCGCTGCCGCCGACGATGGTCAGCGCGTCGTACTGCTGGATGTCGCTGTCCAGCGTGGCCAGTTCCCGGTTGTAGGCCTCCAGCAGCCGCAGGTGGTTCGACTCGCTGTCGTACGGCCGCTCCGGGATCCAGTCGGCCAGGCTGATCGGGTTGGCCAGCCGGTCGGACTCGTCGAGCTCACGGGCGGCCACGGCCACCTCGGGGGTGGTGACGGTCCGGCCCAGCGGCGGGTCGACGTAGCCGGGGTCCAGGCTCGGCGGCAGCGCCACCGGGCGCTTTCCGTTGGGGGTGGCGAAGACGCTCGTGTAACCCGCCTGGTCGAAGTTGACCAGCGGACCGAGCAGTTCCTCGCCCCAGTAACCGTATTCCGAAAGAACGATGAGAATCTTCTTGGACACTTTCTCTCCTTCATTCCCGCACGTGCGGAACAATGCTGCCGGATTGTCTCGTAATTACGCGCCCGAGTCGTTCCCCCTTCTTGTTCGGTAATTCAAGTCAACCAATCCGACAGGCCGGCGACAAGGTGGGGGAAAGGTGCCGTCGTCACTTTGCGATGTCGCCGGTGTGACCGGTCGGCATTTCGGCAGGTCCACTGTCGGCGTCCGGCTGGGCGGCGGCGAACCGGCGTACGGCCCGCAGCGGGATGTCCACCCATCCGGGCCGGTTGCGCGTCTCGTAGACCACCTCGTAGACCGCCTTGTCCAGCTCGTAGGCGTCCAGGCCGGCGCGGTCGCCCAGCGGCACCCCGCCGGCGGCGGTGTAGCCGGCGCAGAAGGCGTCCCGGGCCGCGGTCACCCACTGCCGGGCGACCCGTTGGCGCCCGGGGTCCTCTGGCGCGCCGCCGGCCAGCAGGGCGTGCCCGGCGGCGTACTCCAGCGACCGGAGCATCCCGGCGACGTCCTGCAACGGCGAACGCCGGGTCACCCGGTCCCCGATCGGCGCGGCCGGTTCGCCCTCGAAATCGATGAGCAGCCAACCGTCGGTGGTCCGCAGCACCTGACCGAGGTGCAGGTCGCCGTGCACCCGCTGGGCCCGTTCGGTCGGGCCGGCCGGTAACCGGTCCAGCACCCGACGCAGGGCGGGTAGGTGCGGCAGCAGCACCGGCGCATCCCGGGCGGCGGCGGTCAGCCGGTCGTGCATCCGCGAACGGGCCGCGGCAAGTGCCGGACCTGTCACCTCGGCGGTGCCGAACGCGTCGGCCAGTTGGGTGTGCACCGCCGCGACCGCCGAGCCGAGCTCGGACAGCTCCGGCAGCAGGTCCACCGGCTCCGGCTCGCCGTCCAGCAACGCCCGCACACCGGTGGTGACCAGGTCCCAGCCCTCCCGCGCCCGGGGGACGAAGGAGTGCAGCACCCCGAATGTGACCGGCTGGCCGTGCAGTTCGCCCTCGACCGCGCCGGCCAGCCGGGCCAGGTGTGCCCCGCCGGCCAGCCGGCGGTGCACCTCCAGGTCCGGGTTGACCCCGGGGGACAGCCGGCGGAACAGCTTGAGGATGAACCGGTCGCCGAAGACCACCGAGGTGTTGGACTGCTCGGCGGAGCCGCGCCTGACCCGCAGCCCGGCCCGCCGGGCCAGGCGCAGGTCGGCCGGCCGCTCCGGGACGAACCGCAGCTCACCCACCCGGGCCCCGTCGGCGATCAGCCGCAGCAGCGCCGACATCAGCTCCGGGTCGGCGGTGCCGTCGTAGACCAGCGTCCCGCCGGCGTGCAGCACCAGTTCGCCGCCGAGCCAGGTCGGGGAGTCGTCCGGGCGCAGGCCCAGCAGCAGCTGGAAGTGCCCGACGGTGTCGCCCAGGTGGACGGCGACGACCACCAGCAGCCCTCGCGGCCCGCCGTGCCGGCCGTGGTCGGTCAGCTCGACCGCCCGTACGACCTCGACCTGCTCCGGGCGCCGCCCGCCGCTGCCGAACCAGCGCCGGGTGGGCAACCAGTCGGCCAGTGCCGGCCCCAGCCGGGCCGCGACGGGCTCACCGAAGGCGTACGTCCACGCGGTGGCGGTCACGACGCCTCCCGTACCGGCAGCACCCCGAACCAGAAGAACCCGTGACCGGGCATGGTGAGGGTGTAGGTGGGCCGTTCGACGACGCCGAACCGGGTCCCGCCGGTCAGCTCGACCAGTTCGCGGCCGCGGTGGTCGGACAGGTCCAGCTCGACCGGCTGCGGGCGCCGGGACAGGTTGTACGCGCACAGCACGACGCTCTCCACCGGTGTGCCGTCGTCGTCCTCGCCGACGTGCCGGCGCAGGAAGGCCAGCACGCTCGGGTTGGAGGAGCCCAGTTCGGCGTACTCGCCAAGGCCGAAGGCGGGATGCTGGCGGCGGACCTGGATCATCCGGCGGGTCCAGTTCAGCAGGCTGGCCGGGTTGTTCGTCTCCACCTCGACGTTGACCGCCTGGTAACCGTAGATCGGGTCCATGATGACCGGCAGGTAGATCCGGCCGGGGTCGCAGTTGGAGAAGCCGGCGTTGCGGTCCGGGGTCCACTGCATCGGGGTGCGTACCCCGTCCCGGTCACCGAGCCAGATGTTGTCGCCCATGCCGATTTCGTCGCCGTAGTACAGCACCGGCGAGCCGGGCAGGCCGAGCAGCATCGCGGTGAACAGTTCCTGCTGGTTGCGGTCGTTGTCCAGCAGCGGGGCCAGCCGGCGCCGGATGCCGATGTTGGCCCGCATCCGGGCGTCCTTGGCGTACTCGGCGTACATGTAGTCGCGTTCCTCGTCGGTGACCATCTCCAGGGTCAGCTCGTCGTGGTTGCGCAGGAAGATGCCCCACTGGGCGCCGGAGGGGATCGGCGGGGTCTGGGCCAGGATCTCCGAGATCGGGTACCGGCTCTCCCGGCGCACCGCCATGAACAGCCGCGGCATCAGCGGGAAGTGGAACGCCATGTGGCACTCGTCCCCGCCGACGGCCGGGTCGCCGAAGTACTCGACCACGTCGGCCGGCCACTGGTTGGCCTCGGCCAGCAGCACCCGGTCGCTGTACTCCTCGTCGACCACCCGCCGGCACCGTTTGAGGAAGTCGTGGGTTTGCGGCAGGTTCTCGCCGTTGGTGCCCTCCTCCTCGAACAGGTACGGCACCGCGTCCAACCGGAACCCGTCGATGCCCAGGTCCAGCCAGAACCGCAGCACGTCGATCATGGCCTCGGCGACCTGCGGGTTCTCGTAGTTCAGGTCGGGCTGGTGGGAGAAGAACCGGTGCCAGTAGAACTGACCGCGCACCGGGTCGTAGGTCCAGTTCGACACCTCGGTGTCCACGAAGATGATCCGGGCGTCGGGGTAGCCGGTGTCGGTGTCGGACCAGACGTAGTAGTCGCCGTACGGCCCGTCCGGGTTGAGCCGCGACTCCTGGAACCACGGGTGGGTGTCGGAGGTGTGGTTCAGCACCAGGTCGGTGATCACCCGGATGCCGCGCAGGTGCGCCTGGTCCAGCAGGTGGACGAAGTCCTCCACCCGGCCGAACTCGGGCAGCACCGTGCGGAAGTCGCGGATGTCGTAGCCGCCGTCGCGCAGCGGCGAGTCGTAAAACGGGGGCAGCCAGAGGCAGTCCACCCCCAACCAGGCCAGGTAGTCCAGCTTGCTGGCCAGGCCGCGCAGGTCGCCGGTGCCGTTGTCGTCGGAGTCCTTGAATGCCCGGACCAGCACCTCGTAGAAGACCGCCCGCTTGTACCACTGGTGTTGTGGCCGGGGCGGCCGGGCCGAGCCGAACTCCTGGGCGTCGACCTCGAGGACCCGGCCGCCGACGGTTCCGGCGCTCACGACCGCACCACCGTGGCGATGTGGGCGACCGCCCGCTGCGGCTCCAACCTGACGTAGGTGTGCTCACGCCACTGGAAGATCTCCCCGCCGACCTCGTCCAGCACGGTGAACCGGGCGTCCGGGTCCAGGCCCAACGCCGGCAGGTCCCACCGGACGGTGCCCTCCCGCGGCCGGTGCGGGTCCAGGTTGACCACGACCAGCACCACGTCCGTCCCCTCCGGGTCGGTCCTGGAGTACGCGATCAGCGCGTCGTCGTCGGTGTGGTGGAACCGCAGGGTCCGCAGGGTGCGCAGCGCCGGGTGGGCGCGGCGGATCTCGTTGAGCCGGGTCAGCCACGGTTGCAGCGACCGGTCCTGGGCCAGCGCGGCGGCGTGGTCGCGGGGGCGCAGCTGGTACTTCTCCGAGTTCAGGTACTCCTCACTGCCCTCGCCCACCGCCTCGTCCTCGAACAGCTCGTAGCCGGAGTAGACCCCCCAGGTCGGCGACATCGTCGCGGCCAGCGCCGCACGCAGGGCGAACATCGCCCGCCCGCCGTGCTGCAGACTGGCGTGCAGGATGTCGGGGGTGTTGACGAACAGGTTGGGTCGGGCCTCGTCCGCGTGTGCCACCAGGTCGTTTCCGAAGTCGATCAGCTCCTGCTTGCTGGTACGCCAGGTGAAGTAGGTGTACGACTGGCTGAAGCCCAGCCTGGCCAGGCCGTACAGCCGGGCCGGTCGGGTGAATGCCTCGGCGAGGAACAGCACGTCGGGCCACTGCTGCTTGACCCGCCAGATCAGCCAGTGCCAGAAGTCCGGTGGTTTGGTGTGCGGGTTGTCCACCCGGAAGATCCGTACCCCGTGCTCGACCCAGAGCAGCACCACCCGCAGGATCTCGGCGTAGAGGCCCGCCGGGTCGTTGTCGAAGTTGAGCGGGTAGATGTCCTGGTAGCGCTTGGGCGGGTTCTCGGCGTAGGCGATGGTGCCGTCCGGTCGGGTGGTGAACCACTCCGGGTGCGCGGTCACCCACGGATGGTCGGGCGCGCACTGCAGCGCCAGGTCCAGGGCGACCTCCAGGCCGAGGCCGCGCGCCTGGGCCACGAACGCGTCGAAGTCGGCCATGGTGCCCAGCGCCGGGTGCACGGTGTCGTGGCCGCCGGCGGCGGAACCGATCGCCCAGGGGGAACCAGGGTCGTCGGCCGCGGCGGAGATCGTGTTGTTCGGGCCCTTGCGGTGCTGCTCCCCGATCGGGTGGATCGGCGGCAGGTAGACCACGTCGAAGCCCATTGCGGCGATCCTGTCCAGCTCCCCGGCGGCGGTGACGAGCGTGCCGTGCACCGGCTCGCCGGTGTCGTCCCAGCCCCCCGTCGAGCGGGGGAAGAACTCGTACCAGGCGCCGGACAGGGCACGGGGCCGGTCCACCCAGACCTGCCGGGTCGGCCCCCGGCTGACGAACTGACGGACCGGGATCCGGGACAGGGCGGCCCGGACCTCGGCGCTCTCGGCGGGACGCAGCCGCTCCCGTAGCGGCAGGGCGGTGTCCCGCAGCGCGGCGGCGGCGGCCGACAGTAGCCCTCGGCCGTGACCCGCGCCGGGTCTACGGGCCACCCGGTCCAGCAGCCGCGCGCCCACCTCGAGGTCGTTGTCCAGTGAGCCGGCGCCCTGGCCGTCGGCCAGTTTGGCGGCCACGGTGTCCCGCCAGCTCTCCCACGGGTCAGCCCAGCCGTCGACCCGGAACGTCCACAGCCCGGCGACGTCCGGTGTGATGGTCGCCAACCAGGAGTCGGTGCCGGGTGCCCCGGGGGTCATCCGGGTGCTCCGCGGACCGTGGTCCCGCGGGCCGCGCCAGACCACGGTCGCGGCCACCCTCTCGTGCCCTTCACGCCACACCGTGGCGCGTACGGTCATCTGCTCGCCAACGACCGCCTTGACGGGGTGGGCCCCCTCGGCGACGACCGGGGAGACGTCCTCAACGGCGATTCTCTTCATTGTCGCGATCACTCCTCCCGCCGTGGCCGGGAAGCCACGGGCAGGCAGACGGGAACCCGTCCGCCACCGCCGTCGGACGGCGGTGGCGGACGGGTGGCGCCGGTGACGGCCGGTCGGGGTTCCCGGGTGGTCCCGGCCGGAGGCCGGCCACGCCGTGGACACGTCGCCTGTCACCGGAGCTGGCCAGGTCAGCGGCTCTCCGGCCCGATCACCCAGTGCTCACGGGTGAGCATCTGGTGGATGTAGCGGGGCTCGACGAAGCTCCGCAGTTCTTTCTCGGCCTGTTGGAACTCCGCGGAGGACAGGGCACGGTGGACCGACTCGACGTCGTCGAACCACAGCTGGTACGCCGCGTCGAGCACCGCCTCGCCGATGCCGTACGCACCGTCGCGGGTGTGGCCCTGCAGGTAGCCGCGCAGGCCGGGGACCTGACGGACGAGTTGGGCGTGTTCACCGAGGCTGCGCCGGCGGAAGTCCGCCAACGGCACGCCCTCGCGCCGCTTGACCAACCGGATGAGCTTGACCCCGGGACCGGTGCCGGTGTGCGCGGGTGGCTCGACCAGGACGTGCGCGTCGGTGTCGAGTACGACGGTGCGCCAGAACGCCGCCCAGCGGGGTTCGTCGAGGCGGGCCCCCTGCAGGAACTCCTCGGTCTGCAGCGAGGCCAACTGCTCCTCCTCGTTGGCCAGCCAGATCTCGGCGACACCACTCCACAGTGGCTCGTCATCCCGGTCGTCGAGCGGGATCCGGGTGTCGATCATGTAGCGGCGGATCTGCGGGATCTTGCTCGCGTACTCGACGGCGTGCACGTCGAGCCAGTACCGCTGGAATTCCTCCTCCGACATACCCGGCTTCGGGTAGGCGAAGATCATCTGATGGATCACGTCTCTTCCTCTCCTCGTGCGGGCGGCGCCGGGGCGCGGGTCAGACCTTGTACCGCTGCTGCACGTCGGCCGCGAAGCCCAGGTAGTCCCGCAACGGCCAGACGACCTCGAACTCCAGGTACTCGCGCATCGGGAGCCGGCCCAGAGCGGTCCGGTCCAACTCCTCGGCATTGGGTGAGTCGATGATGGCGATGACGCGCTTCTGGGCGGCGACCTTCCAGATGCCCACGGCGAAACCGGAATCCACGGTCTCCTGGGCGTGCGCGGTCTCCTCGGCCTCGATCTCCCACAGTTCGTCCAGGGTCACCCGACCCTCGTGGTTCCATTTCATCTGAACGTAGAACAGCATCTACCTCTCCCGTCGACAGATCTGGGCGGTCATTCGGAGGCGGCGGTGTCCACCGGGTTTGTCGCGGCACGCGTACCGGAACGGAATTGTCCGGGGATCTCCGTCAGCGGTACGGCGGCGGCGAATTACGCCTGCCTTCGCTGGATGAAACAATTATCGGCAATCCGTACGAGCGGCGGCAACGCCGACCGCACGGAGTGACGGGTGCCGTTCGTGTCGGCCGTCCGCGGCGACCACCGGCGTCCCGGTTCACCCGGGGTGGGCGGCGGATTCCGGGCGTAGCCACAGCGTCGTCAGTGCCGGCAGCCGGAGTACGGCCGAGGCCGGCATCCCGTGCCACGGCAGCGGCTCGGCCCCGACGACCCCGAGGTTGCCCGCGCCGCCCCCGCCGTAGACTGTGGAATCGGTGTTGATCACTTCGAGCCACCGGCCGGTGCCCGGCAGGCCCACCCGGTGCGCGTCCCGGTCCCGGTCCGACAGGTTCGTCAGGCAGACCACGACGCTTCCGTCACCGGCCTGTCGCAGGAAGGCGTACGTGGCACCGTCCGCGTCGTCGGCGTCGATCCACCGGAAGCCCTCCGGCCGGTCGTCCAGTGACCACAGGGCCGGCTCCCGCCGGTACCGTCGGTTCAGGTCCCGCACCAGGCGACGGATCCGGTCGTCGGCCTGCTCCCAGGCCAGGCCGTGCTGCTCGCTCCACTCGGAGAGCTGGCCGAACTCGCAACCCATGAAAAGCAGCTGTTTGCCGGGATGGGCCCACATGTAGGCCAGCAGTGCCCGCAGGTTGGCCCGCTGTGCGTCCGGGCCGCCGGCCATCTTCGTCAACAGCGAACCCTTGCCGTGCACCACCTCGTCGTGGCTGATCGGCAGGACGAAGTGCTCGCTGAGGGCGTACGACGAGGCGAACGTCAGGGCGTGGTGGCGAGCGGGTCGGCGACCCGGATCCTCACCCAGATATCCCAGGGTGTCGTGCATCCATCCCATGTCCCACTTGAAACCGAACCCCAGGCCGTCCTGGTCGGTGGGTCGGGTGACGCCGGGCCAGGCGGTCGACTCCTCGGCGATCATCATGATCCCCGGGTGCAGGCGGTACGCCGTGGCGTTGACCTCCTGCAGTAACGAGACCGCCTCCAGGTTCTCCCGCCCGCCCCGGGCGTTCGGCAACCACTGTCCGGGAGCGCGGGAGTAGTCGAGGTACAGCATGCTGGCCACCGCGTCGACCCGGAGCCCGTCGACGTGGAACTCCTCCAACCAGTAGAGGGCGTTGGCGACCAGGAAGTTGCGTACCTCCGGCCGGCCGAAGTCGAAGATCGCGGTTCCCCAGTCGGGGTGCTCACCCCGCCGCGGGTCCGGGTGCTCGTAGGTGGGTGTGCCGTCGAAGTGCCGCAGCGCCCAGTCGTCGGTGGGGAAGTGCGCGGGAACCCAGTCCAGGATCACCCCGATCCCGGCCCGGTGCAGCCGGTCCACCAGGTGGCGGAACTCGTCGGGGGTGCCGAGCCGGGGATCCGGAGCGTAGTAGCCGGTCACCTGGTAACCCCACGACCCGCCGTAGGGGTGCGCGGCGACCGGCAGGAACTCCACGTGGGTGAAGTCCAGGTCGTCGAGGTAGGCGACGAGCTCGTCGGCCAACTCCAGATAGGACAGTCCGGGCCGCCACGAGGCCAGGTGCACCTCGTAGACGCTGACCGGACGGTGCAGCGGTGTCGTCTCGGCCCGCTGACGCAGCCACGCCCGGTCGCCCCACCGGTACGACGACGCGACGACGACGCTGACCCGCGACGGGGGCGGCTCGGCGCACCTGCCCAGCGGGTCGGCCTTGGCCCGCCACCGGCCGTCGGCGCCGCGTACCTGGTACATGTAGCGGGCCCCGTCGCCGATGTCGGGGACCAGGATCTCCCACACCCCCGAGCCCCCTAGCCGGCGCATCGGCAGTCCGTCGCCGACCCTCCATCCGACGAAGTCGCCGACCAACCGGACCGCCCGAGCCCGCGGCGCCCACACCGCGAAGCTGACACCCGCCGGACGGACCCGCGCGCCGAGGACCGTCCACAGCCG
The DNA here is from genome assembly GCF_040648675.1 of Micromonospora sp. NPDC049101. Lineage (NCBI taxonomy): Bacteria > Bacillati > Actinomycetota > Actinomycetes > Micromonosporales > Micromonosporaceae > Micromonospora > Micromonospora sp. NPDC049101. The sequence continues at coordinate 190,263 of NZ_JBEZED010000002.1, forward strand.
TTCGTGTCGACCCTCGCCGATGAGGTGCAGGTCGAGCTCACCGAGGCTGGGCGGATGACGGTACGGGTCGTCGGCCGGCTCGCCGTCGACGCTCAGCCGGTAGTCGGTGACGGATCCGTCCACCGTGGCCTCGAACAGGCCGATGGAATGGACGCGGGTCATCGGACGGGTCGAGGTGGGCAGCACCAGTTCCACCCGGTCGGCCCCGCGGCGTATGGTGCGTACCACAGTCGTGTCGCCGTGCCGATGGGCACCGAGTACCGCGTGCGGGTCGGCGATTTCGTCGGACAGGATCGCCTCGAGCCGTGCGTCGATGAAGGACATTTTTCCCCCGGACAGCGTCGTCGTGCCGAAAATAGGTCGTCGCATTGTTGTATTTCCGGGTTCCGGAGGCCGGCAAGGTGGAGTCGACGTAGTGGTGCGGGTCGAATACTTCCCACCTGTGGGATCGGCGCCGACAAAGTACGCCTGGTACTCGGGATACCACCACCAGCGGCCGCTGTCGGCGGCCCGCGCGGGTGACCATAATCGGAGATGGTGCACCAATGACGACATCGCGGAGGTGCGTCCTAATTCGTGAATCCGTAAACTCCTGGCGGGAGAGAGCGAATGTCTGACGTGACCGCGGCCGCAGCGGGTGCGGGATTGCTCATCCTGGTCTGGCTGAGCGTGGTCCGGACGGTCTTCGTCCCGCAGCGTGGCTCCTCCCGGGCGGCGCGGTGGACCGTCCAGGTGCTGTTCGCGGTGAGTGTGGGTGTCGCCCACCGACTACCGGTACCGCTGCGCCGTCTGCTGCTCGACATGTACGCCCCGGTCAGCCTGTTCGTCGTGGCGATCGCCTGGGCGCTGGGTGTGGAGGTGGGCTTCGTGCTCCTGGCGCGGTCGGCCGGCCTGGTCGTGAACCTCGACGACCTGACCCGGTTCCTCACGCTCCGCCTCGATGGCGCCGCTGTCGTGTGGCAGCTGGGCGCGTTCGGGTCGGTGGCGCTGGTGGCCGGCGCCTTCCTGGCCCATCTCGTCCGTTTCGTGATCGCCTACGACCGACGTGAGCGGATGCTGACCGGGCTCCTCGTCGATCCGTCCCTGCTGGCCGACCCGGACCACCTCCTGACGGACCTGAGGCTCGCCCAGCGGCACCGGGTCGACGACTACTTCGCCGACTGGGACCGGTGGCTGGCCGAGACCTGCCACGCCCACCTGAGCTGCCCGGCGCTGGCTCACTCCCGGTCGGCCGGTTCGTTGTCCTGGCTACAGGCCGCGGTGATCGTGCTGGACTCCGCGGCGCTGCTGGAGGCGGTGGCACCCACCGTGGCACCCTCCGGGGGGCGCGCGTTGCTGCGCAACGGGTCGGCCTGGCTGCAGCAGGTGGCCGAGCAGATGGGTGTGGTCATCCATACCGTGCCGGTCAGCCTGCAGGGCCGGGAGGAACGGGCGTTCGACGAGACCGTGGGCGTGGCGATCAGCGTGGGCCTGACGGAGGAACGGGACCGCCACCAGACGTGGACGAGGTTCCAGCAACTGCGGGGCCGGTACGCCCCGTACGCCGCCGCCATCGACTTCCAGTTGGGCCGGTGGACCTGACCGGGCGGTGCCCACCCGCGGCCGGTACGGAGGCGACGCTCCGCCGTCGCCGGCCCGGATGCCTCCGGGCCGGCGACGGCCCGCCCCCCGCACCGCGGCCGGGCGGGGTTGCCCCGCCCGGCCACGGCCGTCAGGCGTTGTCGCGGACCAGAGCGGTGATCTCGTGGTCGTCACCGAACACCTCGATCGCCACGTCGAGGGGGGTCTTCCCGTCGTGGCCGACGCGGTCCAACGCCGCCCCGGCCTGGATCAGCACCCGGGCGCAGTCCGCGTAGCCGTGCCAGAGCGCGTCGTGCAGCGGGGTGTAACCGTTGGTCGCCCCCTGGTAGTTCAGGTCGACGCCGGGAGCGGCGACGAGGATGGCGGTGATGTCGGCGTGGCCGTTGTACACCGCCTTGTGCAGCGGCACCGCGCCGAAGGTCGGCTCGGTGGCGTTGACGTCCGCACCGGCGGCCAGCAACGCGCGGACGATGGCGGTGTGCCCGTCGCGTGCCGCGACCAGCAGCGGCGTGTGCGCGTCGTTGAAGCCGTTGAGGACCGGGAACCGGGCGTCGACCGGCGCGCCCTCGTCCAGCAGGGTCCGCACCTCATCCAGGTCACCCCTGGTCACCGCCGCCATCAACCGCTGCTGCTGAACCTGCCGCTCGTCGTTCTCGGCACGCCTGCGCAGCATCTGCTCGGCGGCCAACAGCTTCTCCTTGCCGAGGCTGTTGACGTTCAGCTCGTACTCGAAGTGCTCCTTCATGGAGAAGCCGTAGTGGGTGGAGAGGTTGACCCCCGCGTTCCTGTCCAACAGGTACTCCACGACGTCCGGCCACTTGTACCACAGGGCGTCCATCAGCGGCGTGTGGCCGGTCGTGGCGGCGACGGCGTCGACGAAGGCCCCGGCTTCCACCAGGACGCGGACCGTGTCGAGGTCGCCGTTCTGCACCGCCTTGTGCAGAGCGGTGCCGCCGGCGCGGCTGTCGGTGCTGAAGACGTCACCGCCGGCGTTGATCAGGGCCTTCACCAGGTCGGCGCGGCCCTCACCGGCGGCGGTCTGCAGGGCTGTCAGACCGGTCGCCGGGTCCCGGTGGTCGGGGTCCGCGCCGTCCCTGAGCAGCTTCGTGACCTGGTCGGCGGCCCCGTCGCGGATCGCGGCGAGGAGCCGCTGCCCGATGTCGGACCGGAACAGCTCGACCTCGGGTACGGAGTCGAAGAAGGCCTTCCAGTGCGCGATCCGGCCGTCTTCGTCGACCGTCAGCATCATCGAGAACTCGAAGTCCACGGTCATGCCGGTCCCGCGGTGCCGCAGCTTCTGGTAGTTGACCACGAAGGCGCGGTTGCCCTCGGCCAGCAGTTCCCGCTGCTCGAACTCGAGAATGTCGGTGAAGGCGGTCCGCAGCCGGAACGCCTCGACCACCTCGTCGTGCCCCCGCCACGTCCGCAGGTTGGGGATGACGGTGTTGAACTCGTTGCCGGGAAGTTCGAAGACGATCGACGGGGACAGGGCGTCGAGCACTCCCTGCAGGTTGCCCGCCTGTACGTCCTCGAAGAGCTTGCGGACGATCTCCCTGGTGCGTGTGGTGTCCATCTCTACCTTCCGTGGATCCGTCGTACTGTCGGTGGGACCACCGGGCACCGCCCGGATGGTGCGGGGGCGGCCGCGACTCGTGGCTAGTCGCGCGGCAGCGGCAGCGGCGAGTGGACGTCATCGGCGACGCCCCGCCGGTCGCCGGTGCGCCGGTCGTCGATGTCGAACCAGCGGCGGCCGTACATGTCGTTGACGGTGACGTCCTGGCGCAGCAGATCGTGCGGATAGCCCAACGGGGTCCGGCTGGCCTCGTCGAGCCGGTTCAGCTGCTCGTTGCTCAGCGTGACCTCGGTGCTGCCGAGGTTGTCCCGGATCTGCTCCTCCTTGGTCGCCCCGAGCAGCGGTATGACGGTCCCCGGTCGAGCGCGCAGCCAGGCGAGCGCCACCTGGGCGGAGGACCAGCCACCCTCCCCGGCCACCTCGGCGACGATGCGGATGAGGTCGTCGACGCCCCCCATGCTGTTGTGCTCCCGGGGCGCCACGGTCAGCCGGCCGGTGCCCCCGCGCAGGTACTTGCCGGTCAGCCGGCCCTCCGCCAGGGCGCCCCAGCACAGCACGGGGATGTCGAACTGGCGGGCCATCGGCAGCAGGTCGCGCTCGGCGCCCCGCTCCAGCAGGTTGTAGCGGATCTGCAGGCCGACGAACGGCGACCAGCCGCGCAGGTCGGCAAGCGTGTTGGCCTGGGCGACCTCCCAGGCGGGCCAGTTGGACGCGCCGACGTAGAGGATCTTGCCGGCGCGCACCTGGTCGTCCAGCGCCCGCATGATCTCCGGCACCGGGGTCAGCGTGTCGTGCGCATGGACCCACAGCACGTCGATGTAGTCGGTCCGCATCCGGCGGAGGCTGGCATCGATCGAAGCGACCAGGTTCTTCCGGTGGCTGCCCGCCGAGTTGATGTTCGCCAGGTCGGTCTGCAACGTGTACTTGGTGCCCAGGACGAACCGGTCACGGCGTCCCTTCAGCAGCTCGCCGAGGATCTGCTCGGAGGTGCCACCGGTGTAGTGGTCGGCGGTGTCGATGAAGTTCCCGCCGGCCTCCTCGTACCGGTCGAGGATGCGGGCGCTGGTCTCGATCGGAGCTCCCCAGCCCCAGTCCTCACCGAAGGTGACGGTGCCCAGGGCGAGTTCGGAGACCCGTACGCCGGTCCTGCCCAGAACGGTGTAGCGCATGCCTCTCCTCATTTCGTGACGACAGGGCTGTACTGCTCGTACAGTTCGATGAGTTCACCGGCGGGACCCTTGACGAAGGCCACGCGCACGAGCATCTCTGGTGATCCGTTGATGGTCACGGTCGTCGGTTCCCCGGACCACTGGTCGAAGGGGAACGCCGCGCCGCCGGCGCCGAGACAGTTGCGGTACGCCTCGTCCACGCTCGGCACGATGAGGGCGATGTGCTGCAGGGGCCCGGCGGAGGAGTCGACGTCACGCCGGCCCCCCGGGAAGAGCTCGACGTAGGTGTGCCCGCCGAGTTCGATGTAGACGCCCCGACCGCAGTACACCACCTGCCCGGTCTCGGTGAAGGTCCTGGTCCACTCGTAGGTCCGGGAGAATCCCAGTCCCTCCCGGTAGAAACGCAGGGACTCGTCGACGTCCGGGCAGGAGATCGCCACGTGCATCAGGGTGGCGGAACCCGGCGGACGGCTGAACTGGGTGGTCATGGGCCGCTCCTTCCGTTCGTTGTGTCGGTGTGGTCGAGTGCCGTCACCTGGAGTTGAGCCAGGTCCGTAGGCGGGCGGGCAGGTCGGCCGCCGCGGCTGCCGGGGCGGTCAGGGCGACGTGCCCGTCCGGTCGGACGAGGACGGCGTGCGGCAGGTCGGCGCTGACCGCCACGCTGATCGCCGTCGGGCTGTCCGCGGCGGCCCTGGTCGCCGCGTCCAGGTCCGCGTCCGGGGGCAGCAGCATCGACCAGCCCAGCCCTTCGGACATCCCCGGCCGCGGTGGCATCCGGTCACCCACCGCGGGCTTCGGCGTGCCGGCGCCGCCGCCGTAGCTGACGCTCAGCTGGGCCAGCCGGTTCGCCAGGTACGAGGAGAACTCCGGCAGCCGGCCGAGGGTGGCCAGCATGGAGTTGCGCAGGTGGATGCTGGCGGGATCGCTCATGGTCGACACGTCGTGCAGTTGGGCGGTGAAGGCCAGCAGCCCCTCGGCCATCGGCCGCCGTTCCGCGTCGTAGGTGTCCAGCAGGCCCGGGCTCGCCGTGCCGTCCAGGACGGCGGCGAGCTTCCAGGCGAGGTTCAGCGCGTCCTGGATGCCGGTGTTGAGCCCCTGGGCACCCACCGGGCTGTGCACGTGGGCCGCGTCGCCGACGAGGAACACCGGCCCGTCGGCGAAGGTGTCGGCCAGCCGGTGCCGGACCTGCCAGATCGACACCATCTCCAGCGACCGCACCTTCGCCCCCGCCGCGGAGGGTCCCCGCAGGTCGAGCATCTCCTGTACAGCGGCGAGATCGGGGGTGGGCGTGTCGTCGTCGACAAGCGCGACGATGCGGTAGCGGTCACCGGGCAGGTGCGAAACGGCCAGCAGGCCCTCCGGCGAGAAGAAGAAGCTGATCTCCCCCTCCGGGCCGGACCAGTCCATCACGAACTCGATGAGGGCGAAGTTGTGCGGTCGGTCGTGGCCCCGGAAGGGGATGCCGACGCGTTCCCGCACCGTGCTGTGGATCCCGTCGCAGCCCACGACGTAGCGGGCCTGGACGGCCTGTACCGCGCCGGTGTCGTCGTCGGACACCAGCACCGTCGAGCCTGGGTACTGGCGTCGCACGTCCAGCACCGTGTGGCCACGGTGCACCCCACCGCCCAGGTCGTTCAACCGCGCCTCGAGGACCTGCTCGGTGGTCTCCTGCGGGATGGCCAGCACGAACGGGAAGGGTGTGTCGAGCTCGTCGAACGGGGTGGTGAGCAGCACCTGCTCGCCGTCGCGGGCGGCGAAGGCGCGACCCGGCCGGCCCCGCGCCACCATGTCCTCGGCCACCCCGACGGCGGCCAGCGACTCCAGTGTCCTGGCGTGTAGGGCCGCGGCGCGCGAGTACGGCGCGGGGGCCGATCGGCGTTCCACCACGACGTGGTCCACGCCCGCGGTCCGTAGGGCGCAGGCCAGCGCCAACCCCACCGGACCCCCTCCCACGATGAGGACGTCCGTTCTGCCCGGTAGCCTCGTGCCTCTGCCCACTGACATACCTGTTCTCCTGCCGCTGATCGTTCGGTGCAGTGCTGACTGCTGCGTTTCTGGACCGGTGTCGATCGTTCCGTCGCATCGCGACCGTGACATCGTTGGAACGATGGCCGGTGATGTATCGATGATCGGAGTGAAATGGCTCCGGTAGCAACGCCGACCGCACGGAGTAGACCTGCCGATCGCACCGGGGAAATCGCCGTGCTCGCTACTCCCGTGGACCTGACGGAGTCTTCGCGCCATAGCGGTTCAGCAATGGTTATCTATCGACGTAGAGCTATGGTCAAAAGTGCAGGAGTGTCGTTTCCGACAAGTCGTTTCCGCGGCGTGGACGGTATTCACCGCCGCGTTCGACAAGGTCGGTCGGTCAAGTGGAGGAGTAGACGAGTGACCCCACACGAGGAGTTGTCGGCGGACGCCCGGAGGGCGCGCAACGTCGCAACGTTGCGTGACTACTACCGGTTGCTGTCCCGGCTGGACATCGACGGCTGGATCGAGCTGTGGGCCGAGGACTGTCTGCAGCTCATGCCGTACGCCACTGGAGGGCTGCCGTCGAGCGTGGTCGGACGGCCCGCGGTGTACGAGCTGTACAAGCAGATGGCGACGGGCTACTCGGTGCTGCGCTACGACGACGTGGAGTTGTACCCGCTGCAGGACCCGGACAAGGTCTTCGCCCGCTGGAAGCCGACCGCCCTGTTGGTGGACGGCACGTCGTACCGCAACGAGAACGCTGCCCTGTTCGAGTTCGACGCGGCCGGACGGATCGTGCGCTTCGTGGAGTACTTCAACCCGGTGCCGCTGCTGGAGGGAACCCCCGGCGTCGGCTAGGAAGGGCGCACGTGGCGGACGCGGCCGGGTCCCGCGTCCGCCGACGGACGGGCGGCGGTGGTCCCCCTCGGGACCACCGCCGCCACGTGCCTGTCAGGACCCGTTGACCGTCAGGCCGGGGTGCCGGCGGTGACGGGCCGTGCCGCGGGTCGGCGCAGGAACAGCGCGGCGACCACCGCGCCGGCCACGGTGACGACGGCGCCCACCAGGAACCCCGCGTGCAGGGCGGTGAGGGCGGGCTGCTGGCCCGCGCTGGTGAGCTGCTCGGTGCGGGCGGTGACCACCGCCGCGAGGATGGCGACGCCGACGGCGCTGCCCACGTGCTGGGCGGTCTGTGCGAGCCCTCCGCCCAGGCCCTGCTCGTGCTCGCCCAACCCGGAGGTCATGGTGCCGATGAAGGCCACCACGGCCAGGACGTGGCCGAAGCCCAACCCGGCGGTCGACGCGATGAATAGGGCCAGGTTGCCCTCGAGGGGCAGCGCGAGCATCGCGGCGGTGCTCAGGCCCTGCACGAGCAGCCCGGTGATGAGCGTGCTGGTCGTGCCCAGACGCCCGATGACCCGGGATGCCAGGCTTCCGGCGACCATCGCGGCGATGCCTTCGGGGAGGAATCCGACGCCGGTCGTCGTGGGCGTCCACCGCAGCACGTCCTGCATGTAGAGACTCAGCAGGACGGTGGTCCCACCGCACATGCCGAAGGTGATGAACCCGGTCAGGCCGCCCCACTTCACGGTCCGCCGGTTCAGGACCGGCAGCGGTGCCAGGGGTGCCGGTTGCCGCGCCTCCACCAGCAGGAAACTGGCCAGCAGAACGATGGCGGCGACGACGGTCAGCACGGTCGGCGTGCTCGTCCAGCCGTTCTCACCGCCGACCGAGATGGCGAACACGAGGGCGAGCAGGCCGAGGGTGGCCAGCAGGGCACCGGGAATGTCCAGGGTGGTGGCGCTGCGGTTCTCCGAGCGCGGCAGCAGCGCCAGCGCGCCGACGAGGACCGCGGAACCCATGACGACCAGCAGCAGCATGGTCCACCGCCAGCTGATGCCCCCGGTGATGACGCCGCCACCGATGGTGCCCAGCACGAAACCCAGGGACAGCAGGGCCCCGCTGAGCCCCAGTGCCTTGTTCCGCCGGGGCCCTTCAGGGAACGAACTGGTGAGCAGGGCCAAGGCCGTGGGCCCGACCATCGCCGACCCGATTCCCTGGCCGGCTCTCGCCGCGATGAGCATCCACGGCGCCGTGGCGAGGCCGGCTACGAGGGAGAACCCGGTGATGATGACGAGGCCGGTGAGAAAGAGCCGGCGGCGGCCGAAAAGGTCGGACGCCCGACCCGCCAGGAGCAGGAAACCCGCGGTGGGCAGAATGAAGGCGGTCATCACCCATTGCAGGTCGCCGGCGCTGACGAAGTTGAGGTCCTGGCCGATCACCGGCAGGGCCACGGTGACGATGGAGAAGTCCAGTGCGACCATGAACTGGGCGGCGCACAGGGTGATCAGTGTCAACCAACCGCGGGTGCCGAGCTTCGCCGATTGTGCGGATTGTTCGGAAGTCGTATCGACGGTATTGCCAACCATGATCGCCTCTCAATTTGCACGACGGAGGTGTATTTAATCAGGGTGCAACGACTCGGCGGGCTTATCCAGCCCTGTGGTTGAGCTAGAACCAGGTTGCCTGGCATTCGGAATACCAGGCTCTGCGGCGGCGGAGACTGGATAATGGCGGCATGGAGCCGAGAACGGAGTTGGGTGAGTTCCTGCGTTCCCGACGGGCCCGCCTGAGGCCCGAGGACGTCGGGCTGGTCAGTCACGGCGGTCGACGGCGGGTGCCCGGGCTGCGCCGGGAGGAGTTGTCCATGCTGGCGGGGGTCAGCGTCGCCTACTACACCCGGCTGGAGCAGGGGCAGACCAGGGGCGCCTCGGACGCCGTGCTCGACGCGATAGCGCGGGTGCTGCAGTTGACCGACGACGAGCGCACCTACCTCTACAACCAGGCGCGTCAACGGCCCAGGGCGCTCCGTCGGCCCCGGCCCGAGCAGCTCCGGCCCGCGGTCAGGGCGATGATTGAGGCCTTCGGCCGGGTCCCCGCGCTGGTGATCGACCGCAGGGCCGACGTGTTGGCGTGGAACCGCCTGGGCCACGCACTGCTCGCCGGCCACCTGCCCTTCCTGGCACCGCGCAGCGAACGCGAGCGGCCCAACCTCGGCAGGTTGGTCTTTCTCGACCCGCACATGCGTGACCTCTACGTCGACTGGCGGGGCAAGGCCCGTGACGCGGTGGCGTACCTGCGGATGTCGGCGGCCCGCTATCCGCACGACCCGCGACTGACCGAGCTGATCGGCACCCTGACGGTGCTCAGCCCGGAATTCGGCGGCCTGTGGGCGGCCCACCCCGTCCGGGAGTGCGCCCATTCGGTACGGGAGTACCGGCACCCACTGGTGGGGTCACTGCACCTTCGGGACGAGTTGTTGTGGCTGCCCGACGACGAAGGCCAGCGCATGGTGATCTACGGGCCCGACGCCGACGACTCGCCGACCGCCGCGGCGTTGGCCCTGCTCGCCGACATGACCATCGAGCAGGCGCAGGCGGATGGACCAGACGCGGGCGCCGCGGCCGGGACCGCCGGTCGCCGCCTGCTGGCCACCTGAGCCGTCTCCGCGCGAGTCGCCGGACCGTCCGGGTCCCGGGCGACGTTGTCCGACCAGACCGATGAAAGGATGAGACGTGGGTGTTCTGCCGACCCGACGGCTCGGGCAGTTGACCGTCAGTGCCCAGGGCCTGGGCTGCATGGGGATGAGCGAGTTCTACGGCACGGGCGACGACGACGAGTCCGTCGCCACCATCCACCGCGCGATCGATCTCGGTGTGACGTTCTTCGACACCGCCGACATGTACGGGCCGTACACCAACGAGCAGTTGGTCGGTAGGGCCCTGCGCGGTCGTCGGGACGACGTCGTGCTCTCGACCAAGTTCGGGGTGGTGCGCGAGGAGAACCGCATCCGCGGCGACGCACCGTACGTCCGCCAGGCCTGCGACGCCTCGCTGCGTCGCCTGGGGGTGGACCACATCGATCTGTACTTCCTGCACCGGATCGACCTGTCGACGCCCGTCGAGGAGACCGTGGGGGCAATGGCCGAGCTCGTGGCGCAGGGGAAGGTGCGCCACCTCGGCCTGTCCGAGGTGGGTGCCGCCACACTGCGCCGGGCCTGTGCCGTGCACCCGATCGCGGCCCTGCAGACCGAGTGGTCGCTGTGGTCCCGTGACATCGAGGACGAGGTGCTGCCCGCCTGCAGGGAGCTGGGCGTGGGCGTGGTGCCGTATTCTCCGCTGGGCCGCGGCTTCCTCACCGGCCGTTACCGGTCGAGCCAGGACTACGAGCAGGGTGACTTCCGGCAGGAGGGGCAGCCCCGGATGATGGGCGGCAACCTCGCACGCAACCTCGCCGTGGTCGACCAGCTTGGTCCGTTGGCCGAACGTCACGGGTTGACCGTCGGCCAGTTGGCGCTCGCCTGGGTGCAGAACAGGGGTGCGGACGTCGTCCCGATCCCCGGCACCCGGCGCCGGACCCATCTCGAGGAGAACGTGTTCGCGGCCACGGTCGAGCTCGACGAGGCCACCGTGGCGGCGCTGGAGGCGGCCGTTTCCCCCGACACCGTGGCCGGGGGTCGTTACCCCGCCGACGCGATGCGCTTGATCGGCGCCTGAGCGGCGGAGATCACGCCCCGGGCGTGATCTCCGCCAGCACCGTTCGTACCAGGTGACGTGCGGCTGGTCAGGGGCGATCCGCGAGGGCCCGACGACCGTCGAGGTCGCTGGCCAGCTCCGCGATGGTCCGGCCGTCGAGCAGGTGACGGATCGGTAGCTGCACACCGAGTTCCCGGGTCAGCCTGCCGCGCAGCCGTGCCGCTAGCACCGAGTCGACGCCGAGGTCGGGTAGCGGCAGGGCGTGGTCGATGTCGTCCGGGGACAGGTGCAACAGGTGGGCGACAATGTCGACGATTCTGCCGGTACTGTCCGGGTACCCCGCTGCCGGAGGTGACGCGGCCACCGTCGCGGTGGCGACGGGGCTCGCCGCGATCCCGCCGGACACCCCGGCCGGGACGAGCCGTGCCGGGCCGGTGTGGACCGCTCGCGCCACCGCGGGCACCGACCGGAACAGCGTGGTGTCGGCGGCGTCCGAGACGGCGAGCCCGTGCAACTCGCCGACCGGTCGGCACTCCTCATCGAGGACGCGTACGTCGCCGACGGTGACCCTTCCGGTCGGGTCGGCGTGCCGGATGCGCGCGTGTACCCACAGTTTCCCGGCGACGGCGTCGGGCACCGTCACCTCCGCCACCTCGATGGCCCTCCCACCGGCCCCGACGACCGAGACACCACCGGGAACGGCGCTGTGCAGCACCCGGACAGCCAGGTCGAGCAGGTCTGCCCTGCTGTGGGGCGTCCCCCCGTCGGCCACCATCCCGAGGGACTCGCCCGACCGCCGTGTCAGGGACACGAACCCGCTGGCCGCCGGGTACGGGACCGGTTCAGCGCACCAGTCGCGGACCTGATCCAGCGGCTCGACGCGGCGTGGCCGCGGCGTGGCCGGCCGCGCTCTGCCCGAGGCGTAGGTGGTCCAGCCCTCGAGTGCGCCCGCGCCACCGCTGGCCACGCTGACCTCGAACCGCCAGCCGTCGGGCTCACGGGACAGCACGGTCCGGGCCTGCAGCGCGCCGGAGCCGTACCGGCCGACGGACGGGACGCGGAGGTTCTCCAGCACGGTGGGGGCGCCCTCGGTGAGTTCGTGAAGTGCCGAATGGACGAGGGACAACCCCACGGCGAGTGGTGTGGCCGGCCCGGTCCACGTCTGGTCCACCGTGAACGTGTCCGGGACCGGCTGCGTCGGCGCGGCCGGTGCCGCCGCTGGCCGTCCGTCCACCCAGTGGCGCCGGCCCTGCCAGGGATAGTGGGGAAGATCGAGGTGCCCGTGGGGCCCGACGACCGACGACCAGTCCACCGCACACCCGTGGACGTGGGCGCCGGCCAGGCCCGTCAGCATGGATTCCCGCTCGTCCTCGTCCTTGACCAGCGACGTGACCACGACGGCGGGTGCCCCCACGGACTCGATGGTGTCCTCCATCGCCCCGGTCAACAGGGGGTGGGCGCTGATCTCGACGAACACCACCGGTCGTCCGTCCGCGAGGGCGTGGCGCATCGCGGAGGCGAAGCGTACCGGCTCCCGCAGGTTGGCCATCCAGTAGTCGGCGTCGAGTTCCGTGCCGGTGACCTCGCGATCGTGCACGGTGGAGTACATGGGCACCGTGCCGGCCCGTGGCCGTAGGTCGGCCAGGGCGGTCAGCAGATCGGAACGCAACGGCTCCACCTGGGGGGAGTGCGAGGCGTAGCGGACCCTCACCTGTCGGCAGTACACGCCCCGCGCCGTCAGCCGCTCCACCACCGCACGCACCGCGTCCGCCCCACCGGCGAGAACGGTGGCGTGGTCGCTGTTGACCACCCCCACGCTCACCAGGTCGGCGACGTCCCTGCAGGCCTCCCGGGCGAGGTCCTCGCCCAGCTGCACGGCCCACATCTCGCCCGGCCCCTCCAAGGTTCGGATCAGGGCGCTGCGCCGACACACCACTGCGGCGCCGTCCCGGACCGTCAACGCACCGGTGACGCACGCGGCGGCGACCTCACCCAGGCTGTGGCCGAGGACGAGATCAGGCCGGAAGCCCCAACTGCGCCACAACGCGGACAACCCGAGCTGGACGGCCCACAGCGCCGGTTGCACGACGTCCTCGGTCAGCAGTGGTCGGGCGTCGGAGAGCAGGTCGATGAGCGACCAGCCGACTTCCGCCCGGATCGCCTCGTCGCATTCGACCATCTGGCGGTGGAAGACCGGATCGGCCAGCAGCCGGCGACCCATGCCGGGCCACTGCGCGCCCTGGCCCGGGTAGACGAACACCACCCGGGGCAGGCCTGGTCCCGCGGTGCCGAGCCGGACGCTGTCCGGCACCTGACCGGCCGCGAAGGCGCGCAGGTCCCGGGCGAGCCGACCGCGGTCCCCGCCGACCACGGCCAGGCGGAGGTCGTGGTGGGTCCGTCGGGTGGCGGCCTGGTACGCGACCTGGGCAGGCTCCACCCGCTCCGGCCCGTCCAGCAGGTCCGCGTACCTTTCGGCCAGGGTGCGCAGCGCACCGGGGTCGCGGGCGGAGAGGGGCAACAGGACCGTGGACGGCGCCGCCGCAGGCGTCACGTCCGCGGTCGTCACCTCGGACAGGACGACGTGGACGTTGGTGGCGGACAGACCGAACGAGCTCACTCCCGCGATGGCCGGACGTCCCGTCTCCGGCCAGGGGCGGGTCGTGGAGGCCAGGGCCAGTGGTGTTCCGGCGGCCAACAGCGGGTGCGGCCGTTCCACGCCCAGGGAGGCCGGGATGGTCCGGTGACGGATCGCCAGAGCGGCCTTGACCAGACCGGCCAGACCGGCGGCGGCCTCGGCGTGACCGATGTTCGACTTGATCGACCCGGTCAGGCAGGGGCGCTCGGCGGGCCGGCCCTCACCGAGGACGGTGTGCAGCGCGGTCAGTTCCACGTCGTCGCCGCGCGGGGTCCCGGCACCGTGGGCTTCGACGTAGTCGACGTCGGCCGGACGCACACCGGCGTCCCGCAGCGCGGCGCGGAGCATGTCCCGCTGCCCGTCCACCCCCGGTGCCAGCATGGTGGCGTTGGTACGCCCGTTGTTGTTCACCCCGGTGCCGATGATCGCCGCGTACACCCGGTCGCCGTCGCGCAGGGCGTGGCTCAACGGTTTGAGGACCACGGTCACGGCCCCCTCGCTGCGGACGTAGCCGTCGGCGGTGCTCTCGCCGAAACAGCTGCGACCGGTGGGGGACAGGATCTCGGATTCGGACAGGCTGAAGTAGAGGTCAGGACCCAGCAGCAGGTTCGCCGAGCTGACGATCGCCTGGACGGTGCGCCCGGACCAGAGATCCTGACAGCCGAGGTGCACGGCGAGCAGGGCGGTGGCGCAGGTCGCCTCGACACCCATGCTGGGCCCGCGCAGGTCGAGCAGGCGGGATATCCGTCCCGAGGGCAGGCCCCACCCGCCGGTGCCGGTCGCCGCGTCCATGTCGAACATGTCCGCGCCACGGACGTTGTCCCAGTAGTCGGCGGCCAGGCAACTGGTGTAGACGCCCGTGGCGGTGCCGGCCAGCCGCTCGGCGGACAGCCCGGCGTCCTCGATCGCCTCCCACGTGGTGCGGAGCATGAGCCGGTGCTGGGGGTCGAGCCGGTCGGCTTCGTGGGGTGACATGCCGAAGAACGGCGCGTCGAACTGGTCGACGTCGGGTAGGAAACCCCCCCAGCGGGTGGAGATACGCCCTGGTACACCAGGAGTGGGGTCGTACCATGCGTCGATGTCGAACCGTTCGGCCGGAATTTCTCCGATAGTGCTTTGATGCGCGACCAGCATTTCCCACAGTTCGGTCACATCGGTTGCACCGGGCAGAGCGCAGCCGATTCCGACAATGGCGACAGGATCGCGGCCATGCGCGGGTGCTTCGTCAGTCATGGTCGTTACCTCCAAATGCTGCGCGGCGGGCGAGCAGGTGAAGCCGGACATTGCGAACTGCTGGCGTGCACCGCGCGCCGGAGACCGACGGCCGGCTTGCCGGAAGGGAAAGATAGCATCCGAAAACCCCTTGATCGCGGCGGCCATCGGAAGACCGGATGGGGCATGAAGAATTTCACTGTTCATTGAATCGCAACAATATGATGATAAGTCCTCTCGGGCGTCGCCACGCCGCCCGTCGTCGATGCGGTGCCGCACTCCACCGAATCCCTCACCCAGGACATCGTTCACCGGGATGAAGCGACCCGCCGGATCGAGCGGACGATTGTCGAGCGCTTCGGCACCACCGGCACCGAATCGGACCGCCACAAGAAAGCTGGCAACGTCCACGCCCGTGCACCCAGCGGTAATCCGCGCCGGGCGGGCACGCATTTCCAGGCCACGGGCGCAGGGCAGGACGTTCGTGCCGACTCGACCAGGTGAGGATCCCGGCCGCTGACGCGCCGCTCGACCCGGCAGTGGTCGGGGTGGCCGACCCACACCATTACGCTGTCGTACTCGAAGACCGGTTTGGTCTCGGGCGCACTCTCACAGCCGCGCGAGCGTGTCTGTGGTCGCGTCTAGCAGGTCGAGTGGAACAGCCCTGCGACGGCGGCGCCAGCGGTGGCGAGGACGTTGTAGATCTGGACTGCCTCCGTGGTCTCGGCCACGTGGACGGTCACCCCGCGCTCCTTGAGTAGCGTCAGGGTGCGCGGGTCGACCTGCAGTTGCAGTTGCATGCCACGCGACAGAACGACGGTCTTGGCGCCCCGAGACAAGAGCTCTTGGATATCGTCGGGCTGGACGCCGGGGCTGTGGCGGGTGCCGGTTTCGGACCAGTCCCAGGGGCGGCCACCCCCGGGGTAGAGCGTGAAGTCCTTGCCAACCCCAAGGTCCTCGACGTCCATTCGACCCCACGAGATCGACAGGACGAGCGGCGAACGAGTTGTTTCACTAGACACGGCATCTCCTCGTCGCAGGGAGCCACGTCGGCCGCGGCACGTACGGGGCTGACGCCGCCGATCGCCCGCTCCACAGTATCAATGGGCGTAGATCCCCATGGTGAACTCGTCTACCGGTTAGCTCGGTGCCCGTCCGGAGGGGTGTCGATAACAGACGCCTTCAGGCGGCCCATATCAAGCGTTCGCAGTGGTGAAAGGCATCGGCCGAGAGGTACTCGTCGACTCCGGGTCAGTTTCTCGCCGAGCAACTGCGCGCTCTCCAGGCACAGGTCCGCGACGAACAGTTGACTGCCGCGGACACTCCTTCCGATAGTGGGGCCCGACCGCAGACTGACGACGGAACTCAAGGTGACGGCTGGTCACTCAACGATGCAGGACGATGGCGGGATCGCCGGCCAGGGTGGAGCCCTCGCACAGGTCCCTGCGGTCCTGCGGTCCTGACCTGGGACAGCGCGGGGCCCCAGGTCAGGGCCGTTGCGGTTGGTGCGGCGTCAGGCCGGCACGTGACCTGCCGTCCAGCACGCCGAGTGGCTGTGGCAGGCGACGTACGCGGCGAGCGCGTCGTGTAGTGCGGCCCGGCGGGCTGTCGAGAGTCCGGCCGCGATGTTGTTGAGCTGGTGGGGGTCGGTGGTCCGGTCGTAGTACTCCCGCTCGCCGTTTGAGTACTCGACGTAGGTGTAGGTCGCTGTCCGTAGGGCCTCGTACGTGACTGGGCTGCCGTTGCGCCGGTCCTGGGCGTCAGGATCGTCGGATGCCTGGTTGGGGCCGCGGTGCTCGATCAGCGCTCCGGTACGCCAGTTCGGTGCCGGGTCGCCCTGGGCGAGGGGGAGCAGGTTGCGCCCGTCGACGTGCGTGCCGACGTCGGCGGCGCCGATACGTTGGAAGGTTGGTGCCAGGTCGATGTTCTGCACGATCTCGGCACGCTGCGAGCCGGGGACGACGCCCGGCCCGGCGACGACGAGCGGTACCCGCACGTCGGTGTCGAAGGCGGTCTGCTTGCCACCGGTCAGCCGGTACTCGCCCATGTGGAAGCCGTTGTCGGAGCTGAACACCACGTAGGTGTTGTCGGCGATGCCGCTGGTGGTGAGTTGGGCGCGCAGGTTGCCGATCAGTCGATCGACGGCCTGCACGGATTGGGCACGCTTGCGGAAGTTCGTGTCCAGGGTGTTCTTTTCCTGCGTGGTCAGCGGGGCGTTGCCAGCCAGCCAGGACGGCGGGTTGGTGGGCAGTCGGTCGTACGCCGCGGTGCGCGGGGCGGTGAGGCCGGGGAAGTCGTCGAGGTCCTGGTTGGCCGGGGTGAACGGGCTGTGCGGGGCGAAGGTCGAGACCTCCAGCAGGAAGGGTGTGTTGGCCGCCGCCGACCGCTGGATGAAGTCTTTACCCTTGCGTGACAGCACGTTGGTCAGATAGTCGGCCGGCTGGTTGCCGTAGTGGACGACAGTGTGGTTCTCGTTGAGGTCGTAGTTGTACTCGGAGTACCCGTTGCCCGCCACGTACCACTCCGACCAGCCGGGTGGGACGTACGGCAGCGACCCTCCCTGGGTGTCCGCCGGCAGGTAGCCGTTGAGGTACTTGCCCAGGAAGCCGGTTCGGTAGCCCTTGCCCTGCAATGCGGTCGCGAAGGTTCGGTCCTCGTTGCCCCGGCCCTTGAAGACCGCGAACCCGCCGTCGGCTCCGCCGTTGGTGAACACGCCGGTGTCGTGGGGGAACTGGCCGGTGAGGATCGACGAGCGGGACGGGCAGCACAGCGAGTCGGTCACCGTGTAGTTGGTGAAGGTGACTCCATCACTCTGCAGTCGCTGTACCTGCGGCAGGTATTGCACGAGGTTCCAGGCGAGGTCGTCGACGAGAACGAAGATGATGTTGGGGGCGGTGGCGGTGGACGCCGGAGTGGGTTCGGCGCCGCGTGCCGGTGTCCAGGCGGCGAGCAGGGTCAGCCCGGCCACGAGGGTGGCGGCGAGGAGGCGTCGGTAGGTGATAGCCATGCCGCCAAGCCTGGCTAAAATTAGTCAGCATCTATTCAACAAGTCGTGATGATCCGGTCAACACCCCGGTAGCCGCACGGCCGCCCCGCAGTGGCCGTCGAGGCGAGTGGGCTCTGCTGAGCACCGCCCGAGGTGACAGGCCGCCCACGGAGCGGTGCCGCCAGTCGCCCAGGGCGAGGGGAAGGCCGCCCGGCTCGCGGGCCCGACGAGCGGCAGTCCGGAAGACGACGGATACTCATTTGATGACTGGACCGGATCTCGACCCCGAACAGTATCCGCCCATCGACCCGCGTGAACCGGTGCCCGACGACGCGGCCGTCCTTCTGCCTGACACGCCGGACGAGTTGCCCGAAGCCCCGGTCGAGCCGATGCCAGACGACGGCGGTAACGCCGGCGGCGTGCGCGAGCCGGCATAGATCCGTCCGCGATCGAGCGCGACACCAGCCCGGCCGCCGATGTCGGCGCCAGCGGCGCTCAAGATGTCGGGGCACCGCCCACCGGATCCGCATACGCCGCCGGCGACCGCGAGCCCGGTTCGGGGGAGCGGATTGGGAGCAAACGGGGTGCCCTGAACGGCCTTGAACCGCACCCAACGACGTCCAACATTCCTCAACCGCACCCGCCCCTGCCAGCCCTTTCAGGCTGGTGACCTCTTCGGATCGCGCCTCGTCCCGGCCGGCGCCGCTCGACTCGGCGACGCCAAAGGCGGCGATCTCCTCAGTCGCTCGGTAGGCCGCGCGCTGATCACCTTGGCGACACGTGAGATCGGTAGACCGCCATAGCGCAGGAGCAGGCGGCAACTCCGAATACCCGCAAGGTTGCGCTGCGGTCGGCCATGGTGATGAGCCCCGACCGCGGCGGGGTGTTCGACGTGCTGAGCTGGCTGGCGCGCCTCGGGCTCGGCGGGCCGGTCGCGGGCGGTAGGCAGTATGTCTCGTGGATTCACGAGACGGACTTCGCCCGCGCAATCCGATTCCTGATCCAACGCGACGACCTCACCGGGGCGGTGAACCTGGCGGCACCCGGCCCGTTGCCACAGCGGGAGTTCATGCGGGAGTTGCGTTCGGCCTGGCGGATGCCGGTTGGCCTGCCGGCCACCAGACGGATGGCTGAGGTTGGCGCGTTCGCGATGCGGTCGGACACCGAACTGCTGCTGACGAGCCGGCGAGTCACCCCGGGGCGGCTCTCTGCTGCCGGATTCACCTTCAGCTATCCGCAGTGGCCGGCCGCGGCCGCGGACCTGGCGTTACGGCGCCGGCGAGGCTAGCAGGACCGCTCGGCGCGCCGTTCATCGTGGCGGTTGCTTCGAGCAGCATCTTTCTGGGCGGAGCGGCAGATCCGAATAGCTCATTCGACTGCTTTGGTGGCGATCTCCGCTGGTGTGAGGGTGGCGTCGATGGAGAACAGCTTGCTCTGAGAGCGGTAATGGTTGAGGGTGACTGCCGCCGCGGGTCGGTAGGACTGCAGGCCTGCGGTGATGCGCTCGGGTGTGTCGTCGTGGCGTTGGACCAGTGTGCCTCCGCAGTGGTCGCAGATGTTGGGGCGCGTGGGGGCGGCGCTCTCGGTGTGCCAGGTTCGGCCGCAGTCGCGGCAGGTGCGACGGCCGACCAGGCGGTGCAGGACCTCGACGTCGGGCAGGACGATGTCGATCGCTCGGTCGATTGGCGCGCCGAGGTTTGACAACAGGGCGTCGAGTGCCGCTGCGGTGATGGCGTGGTTGGGGAGGCCGTCGAGGACGAAGCCAGCGGCGACGTCGGGTTGGGCGAGGCGGTTGCGGATCATCGAGAGGAGCACCTGTTCCGGCACGAGTTCACCAGCGTTCATGTGCTGCAGGGCCTCGAGCGCGGCTGGGGTACTCGCCCGAATCTCGGTTTGGACTATGTCCGCCAGGCTGATGCGGGGAACGCCGAGACGCGCGGCGATGGTGCTGGCGATGGCCTTCCGGTCGGAGCCGGGTGGTCCGAGAACGGCCAGGCGCATCGGCGCAGCATATCGCTGTAGCCCGATGGCCTGTCGCCGGCCGGGTGGCTGCAAGAGGTGGTACTCGACGACGCTCAGCCCCTGCAGGACTACGGCTGTTTTTCCGGAAGACCCCTTCGCGGTGTGCCGTGCTCGGGATGGCGTGGAATCCTCGCCGCGGCCCGAGTGACTGCGCGTGGATGGCCCACGGAAGTGCCGAAGAGCAGGCGCTCGTCGAACGGCTCAACGCCCAGCACGAGTTGGCGCCGCCTGCTCCATCACGCCGTCTCGCCGGGGCCAGGCAGGCCCGCCCCGCCGATGCGATGTTCTTCCTGTACGGCTTCCTCCACGAATGCCCTCAGTATCGGTAGTGGCAGGACAGCGTCGGTCAGCAGGACCTCGGCGCCACCGGCGCTTTCGTCGGCGAACGTGACAGTCACGAGAGCCGGACCCAGCTCGCCGTCCACCAGCTCCGCCAGCTCAAGCGCCGGGCCGTCATGCCGCATAGCGTCGTGGTAGGCCATGACCTGGAACCGCCGACCGCCGTACTCAAGGGACATCGTCACCGGCAGACCTTCGCACGACGGGACGCGCGGCACCGGCGCCGCGCGCTGGGCAGGCCGGGCTCAACGCGTGGTTCCCCCGGTCCCACCCCGGGTGTCCGCCCGGTCGCGGCGAGAAGCGTGTTCCTGGGTCGGCCAGCGTTCGGGCCGGGACGGCGAGATCGGATGGTCGGGTGCGGTGCGGGATTCCCGGATCTCCTACTCTCGACCGCGTGGAGGTCGCTGAGATCCGCAGTTATCCGATCAAGTCGATGCTGGGCGAGGCGGTGCCGGCCGCTGAGGTGGGTGAGCGCGGCTTGCTCGGTGATCGGCTGTGGGCGGTGCGCGACCCGGACGGCAAGTTCGGCAGCGGCAAGAGCACCCGCCGGTTCCGCCGGATGCCGGGCCTGTTCGGGCTTCGGGCGTACGCGGCGACACCGGCTCCGATCGTCGAACTGCCCGACGGTCGTCGTTTCGGGGCCGACGATCCAGACGGGCACCGGGCGGTCGGTGAGGTGCTCGGCCGGACGGTGACGCTTGCCCCGGAGGGCGTTGTCCCGCACCACGATGAAGGCCCGGTCAGCCTCATCACCACAGCCGGGCTGCGCCGTCTGACTGAGCTGAGCGGCGGCGAGCCGCAAGGTACGGGCGTCGACCCGCTGCGGTTCCGGGCCAACCTCCTGATCGATGTGCCCGGCAGTGGCTTCGTTGAGGACGGCTGGCTGGGGCGCCGGCTGCAGGTCGGGCCAGAGGTGGTTCTGCGACCGGTCAGGTCGCTTACCCGCTGCGTGATGATCGACATGGCACAGGATCGTGTCGACGAGCGGAACGACCTGCTCAAGATCCTCGCTGACTACCACGAACTGACCTTCGGGGTTGTAGCCACGGTCGAGCAGCCGGGCCGGGTCGCCGTTGGCGACGTGTGCCTGTGGAACTGACTGGCGCAGAGACCTGCGGTGATGGGGGTGACCTCTTCGGCGTCCCCGAGCAGGTCAGCCGGTTTGCTCCCGGCTGTCAGTCGAGCGGCGTCCGCTCATGGCCGAGATGAGTGCGTTCACGCCGAGCGCCAAGGTAGGCGCCGGCGTCTGCGATACGACGCCGCTTCCAACAGGTGCCGCGTCGCCGCCCGGGCGTGAATATGTCAGTGTGGGGATTCGCCGGACCGAAGTGACGCCGGCTGGTCGATCAGGCCGCCAGTCGGTCGGCGAGCTGCCGCGCCAGGTCGGGGTGGACGACGACCGACAGGTCCAGGGGCCAGCCGCAGGGCGGCCCGGTGCCGCCGCCCGGTGAAAGCCATTGGCCAACATGCGGTTACAGATGTCGGATCGGTCGATGACGCAGCGTGCCGAAAAGGGTTTGATCGAGTTCGATGCCGGGCATCCAGTTTGGAGGTACGCGACATCGAACGCTCGCAACAGCGCCGCCAGCATGGGGCCGAAGCAGCCAAAGACCTCCACCAACTCGCGACACGCAGTGCTGCACTCGACTCCAGCGGGAGATTGTGATGACGACACGCAAGCCCGTCGACCTGGTGTTCGTACACGGGCTGTTTTCGTCGCCCTCGACCTGGCAACCGTTCGTGGACCTCATCCAGGGCGATGCGGAGCTGGCGTCGTTCGTCAGCGTACATACGTTTCGGTACGAGTCGCCGCCCATCAGGGTTCGGATCGACCGCCGCATCGCCGAGGTCGACGACATCGCCGACCGACTGTGGACGTACTACGAGAACGAGTTACGAGACGCCGCGTCGATCGTGTTCGTCACCCATAGCCAAGGTGGCCTCGTCGTGCAGCGACTGCTGGCCCGGCAGGTGTGGCGTGGTCGCGCTGACAAACTCAGCCGGATCAAGAACATTGTGATGTTTGCCTGCCCGAACTCTGGAGCGGAGTTCCTGCTGTCGGTGCGGAGATTCGCGTTCTTCGCCTCAAGAAATCCTCAGGAGCGACAGCTGCGCCCCTTCGATCGGGTCGTTTTGGAGGCACAGGAAACCGTTGTACGGGCGATCGTGCAGGCCCAGGGCGTCAGCAAGACCGAGTGCTTCATCCCGCTCGCCTCATACGGTGGCGTCAGCGATCGGATCGCCCCGCCGATCGTCACGTCGATGCCGTTCCCCGCGAATGGCGTCGTCGACGGTGACCACTTCTCGATCATCAAACCGACAAGCCGGGAGACCTCCCAGTACCGAATCGTCCGGAGGGCACTGCTCGCCGCCGACGAGCCGGAACAGCCGCCTGCGAGTTCCTCGGACACTTCCTCCGAATGGCAGGTGCGGGCGTCGGTCACTCCGCCCTATGGCCGTAGGGACACCCCTTTGCAGGGGCGAGCAACCCTGATGCGATCGATCGAGTCGCCCAATCCGCCACGGAGGGTCCACATACTGGCGGGTCTGGGCGGCTCGGGTAAGAGTCGCCTGGCGTTGGAGATCGCTCATCGGGCGGAGGCGACCGGCTGTCGGGTGTGGTGGGTCCCCGTGACCCGCATCAACTCCTGCATGCGAGAGGTGGCCGTGCGACTGGACGCGCCAGAGGTCGAGATCGAACGCGCCTGGGTGGGTTCGGCAAGCGCGACCGATCTGGTATGGCGCCTGCTCAACAGCCAGGAGGAGCCCTGGCTACTGGTGTTCGACAACGCCGACGATCCCGGGCATCTGGCGCCCTACGACGGGCCGGTGTCGGACGGCAGCGGGTGGCTCAGGGAGCCGACAATCGCCAAGGGCAAGGTCCTGGTGACCAGCCGCGACCGGAACGAATCAACCTGGGGAACGTGGAGCGCAGTGCACCATGTGTCGCCGTTGCAGGAGAGCGACGGCGCGGCTGTCCTGCTGGACCGGCTCCGACCCGAGGTCAGCGGGCGTTCCTTCGAGGAAGCCCGGAAGCTGTCCGCGGTGCTGGGAGGTCTCCCACTGGCGCTCCGCGCGGCAGCCGACTACATCAACGACGTCAACACCAAGAAGATCTGGGGCTCTGACTCCGCTGGCATACGGGATCTGGCCACCTACCGGGCAGAGGCTCGTCGGCGTCTCGAATCAACGACCAATTCGGACAGTGGTGACCTCAACGAATCACTTGGTTTGGAAATGGAGCATGTGTTCGGGCTGTCCCTGGAACTTCTGACGGAACGCGGTGTGACTCTGGCGCCGCGGCTGCTGAAGCTGTTTGCCTGCCTGAACATCGCCCCAATCCCGTATCACGTGCTGCTACGGCAGGACGTGGTGGCAGAGTCGCCGCTCTTTCACGGCTCGAGCCTGAAGCAACGAATCGCGGCGCTCGGCGGCCTGGCCGACCTCGGCCTCGTGGAACCCCATGTGCTGCCGGACGTCAACGACGAGGAACTGGCGCAGGTGCTGTCTCTGCATCCACTCGCTCACGGCGTCCTTCGACAGGACAAGGAGGTCAAGCAGCGACGCCTCGACTACTACGGGCTCAACGTGCAGATGCTCCTGGCGATGACCAAAGGTCTCGATCCGGATTACCCAGAGAGCTGGGTCATGTGGAACGTTCTCGCACCGCACGCGGTCAGTCTCGTGCCGGCCACGCTCCTGCAGGGCACCTGGCCGCAGGACCGACAGGTCACCGCATCGGCGCTGGAACTCGCCCGGCTCACCGCCCGTTACCTCATCGTCACGGGCCTACTGGGACCGGCGCAGGATCTCATCAACTCCCTGATTTCCCAGTGTCACGTGTTTGGTCTTGATCGCGATGACCGCGAGATATTGGCGCTGCGCCACGAGGAGGGCCGGATCGCTCTCGACCGAGGCGAGCCAATGGCCGCGGAGGAGAAGCTCCGGCAGGTGATCGCCGGACGCACCCAGATTCTCGGTGAGGACCACGCTGACACCCTCGCCAGTCGACACAAGTTCGCCAAGGCAATACTCGAGCAGGGCCGCTGGGCGGAGGCAGAGCCACTGCTGCGCTCCATCGTCAATGCGGAGAACTCCGTCCGCGGTCCGGAGCACGCGGACACCATGGTGGTACGGCACAGCCTCGCTCGGGCCATCCTCAACCTGGGTCGCGCCGCCGAGGCGGAGCGGATGATTCGGGAGGTGCTGGACATCCGAAGGCGGATCTGGTCGCCGACCACGCCGGAGACGCTCTTCGTCCGCCGCACACTCGCGAAGAGCCTTGCCGAACAGGGAAAGGACGCCGAGGCCGAGGCCGAGGCGAGGGACGCCATCCGCGAGGCCGGTGACCGTTGGCACGCCCCGGCGGTGATGCACCTGCGATACATCCTGGCGGTCGCCCTCGTCCACCAGGGCAAAGAGGCAGCCGCCATTTCCGACCTGAGCCAGCTCCTCGTTGATCGGATCAAGGCACTGGGGCCGAGCCACCCGGAGACGGAGCGCACTCGGGTGTTGCTGGCCCAGGCAAAGGGCATCCCGCCGGATCAGACGGACGGCTCGTCTCGTCAACCAGGAGCGGCTGCCCGGCAGGCACCCATGCC
Organism: Micromonospora sp. NPDC049101; assembly: GCF_040648675.1. Lineage (NCBI taxonomy): Bacteria > Bacillati > Actinomycetota > Actinomycetes > Micromonosporales > Micromonosporaceae > Micromonospora > Micromonospora sp. NPDC049101. The sequence goes on from NZ_JBEZED010000002.1 coordinate 214,887, forward strand.
GAGGACCACCGCGGAGGACTCACCTGTCGTGTTGCCGACAGATCGAAGCGGGGAGGATCGCCGGAACGTATAGCTACCAGACAGCCCCGTGCACGCTAGCCTCAGGTATCAACATCAGCCGATTCGCGAGTACTGGGAGACCAGATGACGATACCCAACAGCCAGAACGAGTCCAGCTCAACCTGGGCTTCCGGGCCGGCAGGCGATGACGCTCAAGCGCAGACTTCACGCCTCGAAGTGGCCCGGCGGATCGCCCGAGAAGCACTGGAAGCGGATCGCCAGGCGGTTGAACTGGACGCCCGATTTGCCTTTGGCAGCAACAGTAGATGAAGAAGCTTCCCAAACGGCCTTACCGCCGAAAGTAATATGACCAAGCGGGAATCCCATACCGCACCATGTGTGTAACGGGGTACGCGATATGGCCTGTTTGGTCGCACCGCCAGCGCAAAACCTGGCCGCCGGCGCGGCTCCGGCCGCCCCGTCAACGTACGCACTTCACATCCAGGTGGCGACATTGACGCTCATCATGGGGTATCCTGCGGTCATCGCAGGTTCTACGAGAGTGCGGTGATCAGTGTGATCGACTCCGTATCCCATGACTCGTTTTTCAGGTCCGTGACGATCGACCACTTTGATCGAGACTGCATATCCGATCTGGCGGCAGGCAGAACTGCCGCCATTCGGGTCCCGGATCTACTGCCCCGCTCGATTTGCGAAGAAGTGTTGCAGGCGCTTACCCAAGCGAAATTCGAATCGTACGGTCAGGAGCGGGTCTATCCCACGGTCCTACGCTTCGGCGTCGGCGTCAGCGACCACAGGCGCGAGGGTGCGGTTGCCGACTCGTACTGGCCCGCGGTCAGGGAGAATGAAGAGAGGTGGCGCAGTCTCGGGTTGTCCATCGACCCATTCGAGCTCTGCCGCAAGGCGATCGGCACCGACTGGCCCGGCGGCATCGCTGTCGGGAGCAGCGGTGGCCGGCAAATGTGCCCCGGAGTCGCCCGTGAGCCCAATGGCGGGTTTCAGGTTCACTTCGACAACGTGTTGCGTGAATTCAAGGGCAACCTGCTCGACGCGAACATAATCAGTCAGTTCGCCTTCAACCTGTACCTCAGCATGCCCGACGACGGCGGTGAGACGGTCGTGTGGAGGCATCGTTGGAGCCCGGCTGACGAGGCTTTCAGGCTGCCCAATTCGTACGGCTTCTCGGAGGACGTGGTAGCTGGCGCAGAATCGTTCGTGCTAAAGCCGGCGGTCGGTGAAGGTTTGCTGTTCGACCCACGCAACTACCACGCGGTACGACCCAGTCGTGGCGCACGACGCGTGGCGCTGGGAATGTCGATCGGCCTGAGTGACACTGGTCAACTTCTTACCTGGGGGTAGCGGGCCTGGGCAGCGGAGATCCCCATTGACTCCCCCTCCGGGGGAACATTATAGTTGCGAAATGGAAATTCTCCGCTACACCGCCTTCGCGAATGATTCTCGGGGCGGAAATCCGGCCGGCGTGGTGCTCGACGCAACCGGGCTAGATTCCGATAAAATGGCAGAGATCGCGGCCGAGGTGGGTTATTCCGAGACGGCCTTCCTTTTTCCCGTGGCCGGCGAACACACGGTCGCCCGCTACTTCAGCCCGCGCATCGAAGTCCCGTTCTGCGGTCATGCGACGATCGCAGCCGCAGTGGCCCATGCGCGACTCAACGGCCCTGGCGTTCTGCACCTGGCGACGAAGGCCGGCCACATCGAGGTACGCACCTCGATCGAACCGAGCGGATCGGTCTACGCCACCCTGGTGAGCGTGCCACCGCGGACGGCACGGATCCAGGACGACGATCTGGCAGCCCTCTTGGCGGCGCTCGACTGGTCGCCAGACGAACTTGACCCCGGTCTTCCTCCGCTTGCTGCCTACGCCGGGGCCTGGCATCCCGTCATTGGCGCAGCCAGCCGCGACCGTCTGGCCGATCTGCGGTACGACGAAGCCGCCCTGCTGGACGTCATGGAGCGCAACGACTGGGCGACCGTCGACCTGGTCTGGCGCGAGTCCGAGCATGTCTTTCACACTCGGAATCCCTTCCCGACCGGGGGTGTGTTCGAGGACCCGGCGACGGGTGCCGCCGCTGCCGCGTTCGGCGGTTACCTCCGCGAGTTGGGCCTCGTGCGACCGCCGGCGCGCGTCACCATTCACCAGGGTGTCGACATGGGGCGGCCCGGCGTGATCCTTGTCGACGTGCCCGCCGAGCCGAACAGCGGCATAGCGGTTTCCGGGACGGCAGTCCAGCTGTAACGGGTGCGGGCAATGCCCGCACCCGTCACCTCAGCCACAGCCCCCGGGCGATGTCAGTCAGCGACTTCAACAACGATCTCGATCTCGACAGGTGCGTTCAAGGGCAGGATCGCAACCCCGACGGCACTGCGTGCATGACGGCCGGCATCGCCGAAAACGGCCACGAACAGGTCGCTGGCTCCATCTATTACGCTTGCCTGCTGGGTAAAGTCGTCAGCCGACGACACGAAACCCAGCACCTTCACGACCCTGGTGACCTTGTCGAGGCCCACTGCGGCGTCTACCGCGGCGAGGGCAGCCAGGGCGCAACGACGGCTTAGCTCCTGCGCCCGCTGCGGCGTCACCTCTGCGCCAACCCTGCCCGTCTCGACGACCTCGCCGTCCACCATCGGCACCTGCCCGGCGACGAAGACGAGGTTGCCCGAACGAACCGTTGGGACGTAGCTGCCCCTCGGTGGACTGACCGCCGGAAGCTCCAAGCCGAGGTGGGCGAGGCGAACTGACGGGCTCGTATTGGTCTCCACGTCGCGCAGCATCGTGCTGAACCTACCCCTTCGTGAAGCTCTAGGGCTTGATCACCTGTCGTCGATCTGAAGCACGACAGGGCCCACCCTAATAAACGCCACCGAGGCGGATAGGACGTGGTACAGGAAGATACCCGAAACAGTCCTCTCCATGTCACCAGTCGAGTGGCTCGACAGCCCGTCCGCGATCATCGTCCAGTGTGGCGCTTCGTCCAGGCTGACTCGGTGCCGTCGCTGCGACGACCGCCACCCAGACTCGCGTCAAAAGCGTGCCCAGGAACAGCGTCAGGCCTCCGATCAGCACCCCCCGCAGCCATGCGCGGTCGCCGATCAGGCCGCCGAGCACCAGGACCACGCACAGAAGCTCGCACATCAACAGCGACGCGACGGTCAGGACGTAGACACGGACCCGGGGCTTGGTCCAGAAGTACCCGCCCTTCGGCTTCTCACGTCGCGACGGCCGATGATCACGGGCCAGCACGTCCAGGTAGCGGGAGTCGAAGATCATGGCGAGCAGGACCACGGGCAGGACCTGCGCCAACGTCGCGTAGAAGTCTCTGAACACGTCCCCCCCATCGGCGTCACGTGAGTGGGCAAGCCTAGGGCTCATCCTGGCCGACACCTATCAGGTCGCCGACAGTCACGACGATCAGGCCGGGCCCAGGCCGCCGTGGACACACCTTTCGCGGGCTGCCCAACTGCACCGTTCGGCGGCGCAGGGTGAGAATCAGGTCGGCTACTGGCAGGGCCGTGGTAGCTCAGCCGGCGGCTGACGCGTACCCAGGTTGTAGGGGGTGGGTCCAGACGGGCGCCGGACCCACCCCCTACGCGTCAGGCGACGCGGTTGGCGGTCCAGCGGTGGCTGGGTTGCGTGGTCGAGCAGGTCGCCAGGACCAGCACAGTGTCGGACGTGGTGCCGTTGTTCTGCGAGCCGATACAGGTGCCGGCGGCCGTGCGGATCTGGTACGTCAGGCCGGCGAGCACGGTGAAGGTCCACCGTTGGGCCGCCGTGCCGTTGCAGGTGACCTGCACTATCGGCGTGCCGGCCGTGGTCGCGCCGCCGAGCGGGCTGAGGCACTTGTTGGTGACCGCGCTGGTCACCGTGTAGGTGCCGCCCGTCGCCGTGGTGAGCTTCCAACGCTGGTTCAGCGAGGAATTGTAGAACCACTGCTTGATCGGGGCGTTGTCGTTCGGGTCGAAGGCGAAGAGGTCCATCGCCAGGTTGCGGCCGTCCGAGTGCAACAGGTCATTGTTGAACACCAGGGTGGCGCCCGTTTCGACCGCGCCGGCGGCCGCCGAGTTGCTGTTGGTGGTCACCGACAGGGCGACCGAGTTCGCCGAGGTACGGGTCACTCCGTTGTAGGTAAGGCGGCTGCGGACCGTGTAGGACGCGGTGCTGTTCGTTGCCAGGCCGGTGACCCGGGCGCTGGTCTTCCAGCCGGGCACGGTGGTCACCACGGTTCCGTTGCGCAGGATCTGATACTCCAACGACCAGTTGCTGCCGATCGGGTTGACCGTGGGGGTCCAGGAGAAGGCGATCGACGTGCCCTCGACGTCGACGGCGCTCAGCAGTTGGGGTTGCAGCGCGGGGATCGTGGTCTGCGTCGTCGTCGACGAGCCGGCGGCCAGGTAGAGGCTGTCGTAGGCCACGTTCCAGTGGGTTGGCAGCCAGCTACCCTGCGGGTATATGCCGAAGTAGTCGTCTCGGTTGCAGTCGAGCAGGCGTTCGGCCATCGGATCGGGGCACGCCCAGCTGGTTCCGTTCTCGCCGCAGAGGGTTTCGAACCCGTCGCTGCAGTGCCAGTCGCCGTCCCAGTTCGGCATTCCCTGCCGCATGCCGCGGACCGAGTGGGCGAACTCGTGCGTGACGGTGTGACCGCCGTAGCAACCGGGCGAGATGGAGGTCCACATCGCGTAGTTGTTGTTGAGGTTGGACGTGCCGGGGCTCAGGTCGTGCGGCACGTCGACGACGTCGGTGTACGCGCAGCTGGTCAAACTCTCGGCGAAGACAACGTAGTTGCGGTTGTTCGCGGTCAGCCCGAAGCCCTGGAGCGTGGCGCGCCAGGCCCGGAAGTCCGCGTTGGTGCTGCCGGCGGGCACCTGGATGGTGATGATGTTGACCTGGCAGCCGGTGGCGCTGGTGACGAACTTCAGCCACCGCTGCGCGCCCTCGCGACGGGCGCTGTCGTTGACGTTCTGCTGGGCCACCCAGGCGGCGAGCCGAATGTGCGGCTCGCGCTCGGCGAACCTGTTGGGAGTGCCCGCCTCGTAGGCGTAGACCATCTGGAGGCGGTTGCCGTCGGTGCCCGTACCGACGCACTGCACCGGCGGCGCGGCGGCGACCGGGCCTGCGGCGGCGGCGGCCGGAGCCGCAGGAACCACTGCGATCGCGCCGGCCGCCAGTGCGGCGACCGCGAGGCCACGCAGCCATCTTTTCACTGTCGTGTCTATCGACGTCATTCTTGCGATCCTTCCCCGCGACTCACCCGGGCGCGCACGTACGCCACCTCGCCGGAACGACGAGGACGTCCGTTGATGACCTAGATAGTTGCGCCCGTGCGGCAGTCGCTTGTGGACTACCAACGGCAAGAGATCCCCCGTTGGATCGATGGGCGTAACTGTAGCCTACGTGCCCTGCGCTGACGACATGAAGAGCGGGGCGACCAACACCGCGAGGACCGGCGAGCGGTGCTGGCGTTCCGGCAACGCGACGATGAGCCGCATCCGTCGCGGCGGGTGCCCGAGACCGGCGATCGTGGTGACGATCAGCGCGGCTCGCCTCTGAGCGCGATGCCGCACTCGGTGCTGGCGGCGGGGACGCGTGCTCCAGACAGTCGGCATCGTGACGGTCTCGTCAAGGGCGACGACCAGACCGCGACCGCGGGCAACCCGCCGGCGAAGTTCGGCGGGGTCCGGTATTCCTGCGGTAGTCGCACCGGCCCCTGATTCCATCAGGAAATGTTAACTCGAACGCATTTGCCATTCGGCATGGCCGAGCGTGGCCGAACGGCCGGCGGACGTCGCCGGCGAACGAACGCGACGACCGTACAGCCAGAGGTCGTACCGTCCTGGTTCAATCCACAGGACAAGCGGGCACGACAGGCGGAGGACCAATGGGCAGCTGGGGAAACGGCAACTTCGACAGCGACACCGCCGCCGACCATCTGGGAACCGTGACCGACCGACTCATCGCCGAAGTCGCCAAGGCGATGTCCGGCGACCCCGTCGAGATCGAGCCCGACGAGTACTGGGGGGTCGCCGTGCCCTGCAACCTCGAACTGCTCCACCTCATCGCACAACAGAACTACGTCGGGGCCAGCCTGCCCGACCCGGCCACCATCGCCGGTTGGAAAACCACGTTCCTGACCGTCTGGGACGAGGCCATCGACGACCTGGAGCCCACACCTGACCACAAGGAACAGCGGCGCGCCCACCTCGTCCGAACCTTCGACCAGCTCGCCGCACTCGCCAAGGACGAACAGGCGTAACGCTCCGGGCAATACTAGGAGTCCTCTATCCGCAGGCAGCCGGCGCGGCCGTCGGCGGACAGAAACGCGAGTGCCACCGGAGCGGCACCGAGGTTGAGGTAGAACGGCGTCCAGTTCGTCGCCAGACGCAGAAGGGGCCGCCACGGTCCACCCGCAGGCCAGTCGTCCGGATCGAGCGGCAGGGCCGTACCGCCGATCTTGTCGTAGTCGATCGCGTGGATGTAGCGGTCCCGATCTTCCGACGACAGCGCCAGGTAGACGTCGGACAGCAGGGGTTCGGCATCCTCGTCGCGGGCCAGGTCGACTGTGTACTCCGCGGGTGATCCATCGTCGTGATAGAGCGTCGGGCCGCTGGCCAGCGGGACGGTTGGCCCGGCGAAGACACCGGGCTGGACGACCACGGCGTTCTCGCCCCCGTCAGCGAGGATGACGTCCGGGTCGAACTCGTCGGCATCGCGTCCGTGGCCCCCGTGTGTGACGAAGACGTAGGCGAGCCGTCCAGGGTCGTCGCCGATGAGTTCGGGTTCGAGCACTATCTGGCACAGGAAACGCATCGGCGTGCCCCAGGCCGCGCTGACCGGCCACTGCGGCGGCCCGAGCCAGGTGGGCTGGCCGCCGAACTTGGTGATCGGCTCGGTCACGGGCGTCTCGGCGCGCCGGTAGTCCACGATTCGCCACGCGGCAACCATGGCGCGGACCCTAGCAGCGGTCCGTCCTGGGAACCGGCCGTCCCGGCACTCGCGTCGCCCGAACAGAACGAGGTGCAGCACGACCACGACGTCGGCCCCATCGTCGACGGTGCCACGTCGTGGTCCGCCGTGTCCGAGGCCTTCGGCGAGGGCACGGCGCCTCGGGAGAACTTGACGTGCCGCTGACGCGGATTCGACATCGCTGTGCCGCCGTTGGCAAAGCTGACCGTCTTCTCGATGGCGGCACCTTGTCCGCTGTCCCGCCGCACGTCGAAGCTGGTGGGACGGGGGCGGCACACCGCCCGGAGAGGAGCGGGATCGATCGTGCGTAAGGTGCTCATCGCCAATCGTGGAGAGATCGCCGTGCGGGTCGTGCGGGCCTGCCGAGACGCCGGGCTGGTCAGTGTGGCGGTCTACGCGAATCCGGATCGGGACGCGCCGCACGTTCGACTCGCCGACGAGGCGTACGCGCTCGGTGGCGAGACCCCTGCCGACAGCTACCTGGACGCGGGCGCGCTGCTCGCCGCCGCCGAACGGGCCGGAGCCGACGCCGTCCATCCCGGTTATGGGTTCCTGTCCGAGAACGCGGCGTTCGCGCAGGCCGTCCTCGACGCCGGTCTGACGTGGATCGGCCCGCCACCGGCCGCGATCCGCGATCTCGGTGACAAGGTCGCGGCCCGGCACATCGCACGCCGCGCCGGCGCGCCGCTGGTGGCCGGCACCGCCGAGCCGGTGCGAGGTCCGGACGAGGTGGTGGGCTTCGCCCGCCAGTACGGCCTGCCGATCGCCATCAAGGCGGCGCACGGCGGCGGAGGCCGTGGGCTGAAGGTGGCGCGCACGATGGAGGAGATCCCCGAGTTGTACGCCTCGGCGGTGCGCGAGGCCACCGTGGCCTTCGGCCGCGGAGAGTGTTTCGTGGAGCGTTACCTGGACCGGCCCCGCCACGTGGAGACACAGTGCCTGGCCGACGCGTACGGCACGGTGGTGGTCGTCTCCACACGTGACTGTTCGCTGCAGCGCCGGCACCAGAAGTTGGTCGAGGAGGCCCCGGCGCCCTTCCTGAGCGATGAGCAGAACGCCCAGTTGTACGACGCGTCCAAGGCGATCCTGCGCGAGGCCGGGTATGTGGGAGCCGGCACCGTCGAGTTCCTCGTCGGCGCCGACGGCACCGTGTCCTTCCTGGAGGTGAACACCCGGCTGCAGGTGGAGCACCCGGTCAGCGAGGAGGTGACCGGCATCGACCTGGTTCGCGAGATGTTCCGGATCGCCGACGGTGAGGCGCTCGGCTACGGCGACCCGGAGCCGAGCGGCCACTGTTTCGAGTTCCGGATCAATGCTGAGGATCCGGGACGGGGATTCCTGCCGTCGCCGGGGACGGTGACCACGTTCGCGCCACCGGGTGGGCCGGGTGTGCGGCTGGACAGCGGTGTGGTGCCGGGCACCGTGGTCGGCCCGGCCTGGGACTCGTTGCTCGCCAAGCTCATCGTCACCGGAGCGGATCGCGGGCAGGCGCTGCGACGCGCACGGCGGGCGTTGCACGAGTTCGAGGTGGGCGGCCTTCCGACGGTGATTCCGTTCCACCGCCGGGTGGTGGCCGACGCGGCCTTCACCGCGGAGCCGTTTCGGGTCCACACCCGGTGGATCGAGACCGAGTTCGTCAACGACATCGCCCCGCACGGGCCGGTCGCCGTGGGCGGGCCGGAGCAATCGCGCGAGACGGTGGTGCTGGAGGTGGCCGGCCGGCGGGTTGAGGTGAGCGTCCCGTGGTCGCTGAGCGCAGCTCCGCACACGGCGGTGGCTGCGCCGCGCCGGGGGAAGCGGACGCCCGGCCCGGTGAAGGCGGCCGGCTGGGATCTGGTGTCGCCGATGCAGGGCACGGTCGTCAAGGTCGCGGTCACCGACGGCCAGCAGGTCGCCGCCGGTGACCTAGTCGTGGTGATCGAGGCGATGAAGATGGAGCAGCCGTTGCACGCCCACCGCGCCGGCCGGGTCACCGGCCTTGCCGCTGAGGTCGGAACTGCCATCGCCGGGGGTGGCGTGGTCTGCGGGATCGTCGACTGACATGGTCGGTGTCCCGATCGGCGTCGTCGAACAGCGCCGGCAGCCACTCGCGGCGCCGGCCACCACCGTGGGGAGGATTTTATGACCATCACCGTCGAGTCCGGTGACCTGGACCCGGTCGAGCTGGCCGCGGTCGTCGCCGTGCTGCTGGCCCGTGCCGCGGCGGTCGCGTCGGCACCGGATGCCAGGCGAGGGCCCTACCGACGATCCGCGGTCTGGGGGAGGCCCCGCCGGTATCCCGACGTCGCGGTGGCGCACAGCTGGCGGACGCTGCCGATTGTCGAGCGCGAGGTCACGCCAGCCGCGTGAACAGATGACGGGCGGCGGCACCGGGGGCCGCGTCGACCAGCTCCCGGGTGTACGGGTCGACCGGCTCACCGAGTACATCGGCGACCGGCCCGGTCTCCACCACCCGGCCGGCCCGCAGCACCGCGACCCGGTCGGCGATCTCGCGGACCACGCCCAGGTCATGGGAGATGATCAGATAGCTGAGGCCCAGGTCGGTGCGCAGCTGGTGCAGCAGTTCGAGGATCCGGTTGCGGTTTGACGCGTCCAGCGCGGACACCGGTTCGTCGAGCACCACCAGGTCGGGCTCCAGAGCGAGGGCCCTGGCGATGGCGACCCGCTGGCACTGCCCGCCGGACAGTTCGCCCGGTCGCTGGTCGAGGACGGTCGCCGGTAGCCGTACTCGGTCCAACAGGTCCGCCGCCCGGGCGGCGCGGTCGGCTCGGCTGCCCACCCGGTAGGCCCGCAGCGGTGCGGTGACGGCGTCGGCCACCGTGAGCCGGGGGTCCAGAGAGGCGTAGGGGCTCTGGTAGACCATCTGCATGCGGCGGCGCAGCTGGCGCAGGTCGCGTCCCCGTGCCGCGGTGATGTCGGTGCCGTCGAAGCGGACTCTTCCCGCGGAGACGGCGGTCAGGCGCAGCAGCAGCCGCGCCGTGGTGGTCTTGCCGGAGCCGGATTCGCCGACCAGGGCTACGGACTCGCCGCGGTCCACCCGGATGCTGACGTGGTCGACGGCGGTCCCTTGACCAAACCGTTTGACCAGGCCGTCCCCGCTGATCAGCGGGGTGGCGCCGGGCGGCGCGGGTGGGGGACCGGTCGGAGGGGCGGGCCGGGACAGTGCGTCGACGAGGTCCCGGGTGGCCCGGTCGCGGGGCGCGCCGAGCACCGAGCGGACGTCGCCCGTCTCGCGCACCCTGCCGTCGGCCATCACGACGACCCGGTCGGCTCGGTCGGCGGCGACCGCCAGGTCGTGGGTCACCAGCAGTAGGGCCGTCCCGCTGTCGCGGGTCAGGGTCGCGATGTGGTCGAGGATGCGCCGCTGCACGGTGACGTCGAGGGCGCTGGTCGGCTCGTCGGCGATCAGCAGGGCGGGTCCGGCGGCGAGGGCGATCGCGATGAGAACGCGCTGGCACATGCCGCCGGAGAGTTCGTGTGGGAACCGGTCGAGCAGAGTGTGCGCCTTCGGCAGCCCGGCCTGGTCCAGCAGCTCGGCCGCCCGGGCGCGGGCGGTGCGGCGGTCGGGCGCGAGCCGGTGGATGGCGAGCACCTCGGCGACCTGCCAGCCGATGGTGCGTACCGGGTTGAGCGACACCATCGGGTCCTGGGGGACCAGGCCGATGTGCCGGCCACGCCGTTGCCGCAGCACCGGTTCCGGGGCTCGGGCGAGGTCGGTGGCGGCCGGGTCGCCCGGGCCGGTGAACAGGATCCGGCCACCCGTGAGACGCGCCGACGCCGGCAACAGGCCGATCACCGCCCGAGCCGTGGTGGTCTTGCCGGATCCGGAGCCGCCGACGAGGGCGACAGTCTCACCGGCGGCGACGTGGAAGGAGGCATCCCGTACGGCAGGTACGACCCGCCGCCCGTTCGTGTAGTCGACCGCGAGGTTCTCGACCTTCAGCAGCGGTGATGTGTCGGGCCTGCTCATCGGTTCTCCTGCGCCGTGCCGGCGGCTTGTGCGATGCGGTTGGCGGCCAGGACGGTGGCGGTGATGACCAGCCCCGGCAGGGTGGTCAGCCACCAGGCGGTGCCCAGGTAGTCGCGACCTTCGGCGATCAGTGAGCCCCATTCGGGTTCGGGTGGTGGGGCGCCGTAGCCGAGGAACGACAGGGCGGACACCTGTAGTACGACGGCACCGAAGTCGACGGCGGCGTAGAGCAGCACGGCGCCTGCCACGTTGGGCAGCACGTGCTGGAGTATCACGATCGGCCACCGGGTGCCGCCGGCGCGGGCGGCCTCCACGTACGGCATCCGTACGATCCGGGCCGCCTCCGCGCGGACGACCCGCGCGAACATCGCGATACTGGTCAGTCCGACCGCGAGGGCGACCTTGACGGTGCCGAAGCCCAGCGCGGTGACGAGTGCCAGCGACAGCAGCAGCCCCGGTATGGCGAGCAGCACGTCGACCCCGCGCATGAGCAGTTCCTCGGCGCGTCCGCCCAGACAGCCGGCGAGCAGTCCGAGCACTGTTCCGGCCACCAGGCCCACGGCCACGGCGATCAGCGCGGCCTGCAGGGTGAGTGCGCTGCCGTGCACGACCCGGGCGAACAGGTCGCGGCCGAGCAGATCGGTGCCGAACAGGTGGGTCGCCGACGGTGGGAGCAGCCGGCTGGCGGGCGCGGTGGCCAGCGGGTCGCGGCTGGTCAGGAGCCGCGGTGCGGTGGCCGCGAGCACGACGACCAGGATCATGGCGCCGGCCGCGACGAGTGCCGGGCGGGCGGTCCGGCGGCCGACCCGGTCGAGCAGGCGGCCGGGAAGGGGCAGTCGGGTGTCAACCATGGACCGCCTCCCGGGCCCCGGTGGCGGTGCGTAGCCGCGGATCGAGCACCGGCATCAGCAGTTCGGTGGCCAGGCTGACCAGCACGAAGCAGGCCGCGCCGAGGATCACCGCGCCCTGCACCACGGGGATGTCCTGGGCGGCGACGGCCGTCGCGGTCAGCCGCCCGATGCCGGGGCGGGAGAAGACCGTCTCGACCACCACCGCGCCGGCGAGGATGTTGCCGGCCAGCACGCCGGTCACGGCCAGCGGGGTGAGCGCGGCGTTGCGGGCGGCGTGACGCAGCAGCAGCCGGGCCCGTCCGGCGCCCTTGGCCGCCGCGGTGTCCAGGTAGGGCTGGGCCAGGGCGTCGCCCAGGCCGCGGGCGAAGGTCTGGCCGACAAGTGCGGCGACCGGCAGGGCCAGCGTGATCGCCGGCAGTACGGCCGCGGCAGAGCCGTCGCCGAACGCCGGCAGCAGCGCCCACCGGAACGAGAAGACCTGCAGCAGTACCAGGCCGACCCAGAAGGTGGGCACCGAGATGCCGGCGCCGGGCAGCGAGAGCAGCAGCCGCCGTAGCCCACGGCGGCGGGCGTATGCGGCGAGCAGCGCGACGGCGGCGCCCAGCGGCACGCCGAGGCCGAGTGCTCCGGCGGCCAGTTGCAGGGTCGGTGGTAGCGCGTCCAACAGCATTCGCGCGACCGGTTCCCCGGTCTGCACCGACGTGCCCAGGTCCCCGCGTACCGTGCCCGTGAGTCGGTCCAGGTACTGCTCGGGCAGGGGGCGGTCCAGGCCGTGTTCGACCCGGAGCGCGTCGAGCTGCCCCGCGTCCACTGTGGTGGTGTCACCGCCGCCGGCGGCCATCACGGCCACCGGGTCGCCGGGCAACACGTAGAGCAGCACGAAGGAGAGGGTGTAGGCGGCCCAGAGCACGAGCACCGCGTGCAGCAACCGGCGGCCGGCGGTCAGGACAGCCATGCGTCGTAGTACTGCAGGCCGGAGGAGGAGGTGAACGCGATGTCGTGCACCTTGCCGGTGAGGGCGAAGACGGTCGTCATCTCGAACACCGGGATCTGGTACGCCTGCTCGAGCACCCGCCGCTGCGCGGTGGCGACGAGCTCGGCACGCCGCTTCGGGTCGCCGGCGGCGGCCTGCGCGTCCAGGTCCCGCTGCAGGTCCGGGTCGTCGATCCGGGACAGGTTGAGCAGCTTGTCGGAGAAGGCGGTACGCAGGATGTCCGGGTCGGCGCGTGTCCCGCTGCCCCAGGCGAGGTCGTAGTCGCCGCTGCCGCGTGCCTGCTGGTAGTCGGCGATGGAGAGGATCCGCAGGTGGAGTTCGATGCCGACGTCGCGCAGCTGCTGCTGGATGAGCTCGACAGCGGCCTTGTTGGGTCCGAAGTTGGTGGCCAGGATGGCTTCGAGGGTGAGCCGGCGACCGTCGTGCGACCGGATGCCGTCCGGTCCGGGCTGCCAGCCGGCGCCGTCGAGTAGCCGGCGTGCGGTCTGCGGGTCGTGCCGCAGGAGCGGGCTGTTGTCGGTGAAGTTCGCGGTGCTGCTGGACAGCGAGCTGGTGGCCGGCCGGTAGCTGGGGCTCAGGACGGTGTCGACGACCTCGGCGCGGTTGACGGCGGCCTGCAACGCCTGACGTACGGCCAGGTTGCTGGCGAGCGGCCGGGCGGTATTGACGCTGAAGGCGACCGGGACGCCCGGATTGGCCCGGCTGAGCACACTGACACGTCCGCCGCCCAGGGCAGGTTCGTCCTGGGGTGCGACACCGGCGATGCCGTCGACCTGCCCGGAGGTGAGGCTGCCGGTCCGTACGCCGGATTCGGGCATCACCAGGAATGTCACCTTCTCCAGGCGGGCGTCGCCCTGGTGCAGGCTCAGGGGGGAGGGCCAGGCGTAGCCGGTCCGGCGGGTGAGGGTGGTGCTGCGGTTGGTCTCGTAACGGCCGAGCTGGAACGGCCCGGAGCCGACCAGCCCGGCGGTGCAGCGCTGCTCCGCGCCCTTGCTGAGGCTGGTGGGCGCGAGCAGGCCGAGCGTTGGTGTGGAGGTGGCCTGGAGGAATTGGGCGTTGGGGCCGCCGAAGGTGACGACGGCGGTGTGCGGTCCGGTCACCGTCGTGGCTTTGTAGCCCTGCACGAACCCGCTGCCGAGGATGGACTTGGCGCCCAGTGCGGCGAGGTCGTCCATGTTGCGTTTCACCGCTTCGGCGTCGACCGGGGTGCCGTCGGCGAAGGTGGCGTCCTCGCGCAGGTGGAAGGTGAACTCGGAGGCGTCCTTGCCGACGTTCCAGGACGTGGCCAGCCAGGGCACGATCTCGCCGGTGGTCGGGTTCTGGTCGGTGAGCGAGTCGACCAGGCCGCGGGCGACGTAGAGGCCCTCGCTGGTCGCCGCCTGGTGCGGGTCGAGGCAGGTCGGGTCGGCGGGCAGTGCGAACTTCAGCTCGCCGCCGGATCGTGGCGTCCCGCCGCTGGACCGGCTCTCGGCCGCGGTGCCGCAGGCGACGAGCAGGACGGGGAGCATGGCGGCGACCGTGGTGAGCCCACGTGGTAATGGCATGGGGAGACTCCGTGATGGTGAGGAAGGGGTGGTGGGCGGCGGTGAGGCTCAGCCGGCCCGAGACAGCCGGGACGGCATCGACCGGCCGAGCCGGAAGCCGACGCCGCGTACCGTGACGATCACGTCGCGGTCCCCGAGTTTGGTGCGCAGGGCGCTCACGTGCGTGTCGATGGTGCGGCTGGTGGTGAGGCTGGGTGTGTAGGTGTCGGCGGGGAAGCCCCACACCTCGGTGGCGAGGCGGGTCCGGGAGTGGACGACGTCCGGGTCGCCGGCGAGGTGGTGCAGCAGGTCGAACTCCTTGCGGGTGAGCTGGACGGGGTTCCCGTGCACGCGGACCTCGCGGACGCGCGGGTCGATGTGCAGGTCGCCACGGGTGATCACGGCTCCGGATCTGGTGCGCCCCGCCCCGGCCCGGACGCGTCGCATGATGGCCTCGATCCGGGCGAGGAGTTCGCGGACGCCGTACGGCTTGGTCACGCAGTCGTCGCAGCCGGCCTGCAGGCTCAGGACCCGTTCGACCGCCATGTGCTGCTCGGTGAACGCGATCAGCGGGACGTCGCTGGCGCTTCGCACCCGCCGGCACGCTTCCACGCCGTCCATGTCACGGAGGCACAGGTCTATCAGCATGAGGTCGGAACGCTCGAGCGCGCCGATTGCCTCAGCTCCGGTACCGCATTCATTGACGTCGAAGCCGTGCCTTTTCAACTGTGCGCTGAGATCTGCGCGCCGGGAATTGTCGGAATCGACCACCAGGGCCCTCATTCGCACTGCTCCCTCGTTGCTTCGCCGTGCTCGCCGGCGAATCTCCCCGTTGTCGCTTTACATACAAAACCTATAGGTTTGATAGGTTATGCGTCATGCAGAGCCGCCTCGTCGCCGCCGGTGCTTAGGTTAGGGCTCGGGTTTGCCCGACGGTAGGTGAGTGACATCACGTCCGGCGATCACTCCGAGGTCGGAGGCGGGCGCCGCCGATGAATTGACATTCCTCTGTAGTTCTCCTGTATCTTCACGAGCTTCCCGGCCGAGTGGGAGCGCCACGGAGACCGCCCGGCCGACGTCCCCCTGGCGTCGCTGAGGGGGATTTGACAATCACTTGACCCAGCTCTGCGGGGAAACTGTGAATGCACGGGTTGAATCCAGGACGGCAGCCGACTGAGGATTGTCGGCGTCACTCCGATGGTGGCGTCCATCAATTCGAATGGTGCGCTGCGGCCATCAGTCGGGAGGAAAACCATGGATGCTTCGGCGATCGTCGTCGGCGCCGGCCCGGCCGGTCTCGCACTGGCCGGAGAGCTTCGGCTGGCCGGTGCGGACGTCGTCGTGCTGGACCGGCTGACCGCTCGCTCCGGCGAATCCCGGGGCCTCGGATTCACCGTCCGTACGCTGGAGACCTTCGACCAGCGGGGACTGTTGCCCCGCTTCCCTCAGCTGCAGACCACCACCCGTGGTCACTTCGGCGGCATCCCGCTCGACCTGGCCGTGCTCGGCGAGCAGGCCCGCGCCGTGCAGGGCATACCGCAGTCGGTGACCGAGAAGGTCCTCGAGGAGTGGGTACGCGACCTGGGTGGCGACATCCGTTTCGGACACGAGATGCTCGACCTCGAACAGGACGAGGACTCCGTACAGGTTCGGATCCGCACGGCCGGTGGGGAGCAGCACCTGCGCGCCCGCTACCTGATCGGCGCCGACGGCGGCCGCAGCCGGGTGCGTGAGCGCGCCGGCATCGCCTTCCCCGGCACCGAACCCACCACCGAGTTGCTGCTCGCCGACATCCGCGGCGCCGACATCACACCGCGGATGACCGGACAGGTGCTCGCCAACGGCATGGTGATGGCGGCACCCCTCGGCGACGGCGTCGACCGAGTGATCGTCTGCGAGCGCGGCGCCGAACCCCGTCGCCGCACCGCCGCACCCTTGTTCAGCGAGGTCGCCGAAGCCTGGAAACGGCTGACCGGCACCGACATCTCGCATGCCGAGGCGATCTGGGTCAGCGCCTTCACCGACACGGCGCGCCTGGCCGAGCAGTACCGGCGCGGCCGGGTGCTGCTCACCGGAGACGCCGCCCACGTGCACCTGCCCGCCGGCGGACAGGGCATGAACACCTCCATCCAGGACGCCGTCAACCTGGGCTGGAAACTGGCCGCGGTCCTGCGCGGCACCGCCCCCGAAAGCCTGTTGGACACGTACCACACCGAACGCCATGAGGTCGGCCGGCAGTTGCTGGCCAACACCCAGGCTCAGGCCCGTCTCATCCTCGGCGGAGAGGAGGCCCAGCCGATCCGCGACGTCCTGACCGAACTGATGGCTCACGAACCGGTACGACGGCACCTGGCGGCCAAGGTGAGCGGCCTCGACATCCGCTACGACGTCGGCGCCGGTACGCATCCACTGCTCGGTGCCCGGCTGCCCCGGCTCACCCTGCTGGCCCGCGACCGCCCGGGCGACACCGCCGCGCTGCTCCGACCCGGCCGCGGCGTGCTCCTCGATGTCGACGACAACCCGTGGCTGCGCCGGCGGGCCGCCGGCTGGCGCGACCGCGTCGACATCGTCACGGCGAGTCTGCGCGACCCGCAGTCCATCGAGGCGCTCGCCGGCGCCACCGCGGTCCTGGTGCGGCCTGACGGCTACGTCGCCTGGGCCGCCCCGGGAACCCGGGACGACCTGCCCACTGCGCTGAACCGGTGGTTCGGACCGGCCCGCGCCCGCACCCAGGAGAAATGATGACCCACAGTTCCCTGATCGTCGCCCGCATGCAGCCGGGCTCCGCCGACGCGGTGTCCGAGCTGTTCTCCCGATTCGACGACACCGACATGCCGCACCGAATGGGCACCCGCCGCCGTGAGCTGTTCGCCTACCGCGGCCTCTACTTCCACCTGCAGGACTTCGACCAGCCGGACGGTGCCGAGCGCATCCACGAGGCCCGTATCGACGACCGTTTCGTCCAGATCAGCGCCGACCTCAAGCCCTACATCGAGGCCTACGACCCGGCCACCTGGCGCTCCCCGGCCGACGCCCTGGCGCAGCGCTTCTACCACTGGGAAGCTCGATGACCGCCCCCCGCCGCGTGGTCATCACCGGAATCGGGGTCACCGCGCCGGGTACACCGGGTGCCAAGGAATTCTGGCAGCTCATCTCCGACGGCCGTACCGCGACCCGGCGCATCTCGTTCTTCGACCCCACGCCGTTCCGCTCGCACGTCGCCGCCGAGGTCGACTTCAACCCGGAGAGCGCCGGCCTGCGCCCGCAGGAGATCCGCCGGATGGACCGGGCGGCGCAGTTCGCGGTGGTCACCGCCCGGGAAGCGGTGCAGGACAGCGGCCTGGAACTTGACACCCTCGACCCGGGCCGCATCGGCGTCACCATTGGCAGCGCGGTCGGCGCCACGATGAGCCTGGACCAGGAGTACCGCACGGTCAGCGACGGCGGCCGTCTGACCACCGTGGACCACCGGTATGCGGTGCCGCACCTCTACGACTATCTGGTGCCCAGCTCCTTCGCCACCGAAGTGGCGTGGGCCACCGGTGCCGAAGGCCCCAGCACCGTGATCTCCACCGGCTGCACGTCCGGCCTCGACGCGATCGGCTACGCCGCCGACGTCATCCGGGACGGCCTCGCCGACACCATGATCGCTGGTGCCACCGACGCGCCGATCTCGCCGATCACCGTCGCCTGCTTCGACGCCATCAAGGCGACCACCGACCGCAACGATGACCCGGAGACCGCCTCCCGTCCCTTCGACGCGACCCGCAACGGCTTCGTACTCGGCGAGGGAGCCGCCGTGTTCGTGCTCGAGGAACTGGATGCCGCCCGCCGCCGCGGCGCGCACGTCTACGCCGAGGTGGCTGGCTACGCCACCCGGTCCAACGCCTTCCACATGACCGGGCTGCGCCCCGACGGCCGGGAGATGGCCGAGGCGATCCGCACGGCCCTCGCCGAGGCGCGGCTCAACCCCTCCGACATCGACTACGTCAACGCGCACGGCTCGGGCACCAAACAGAACGACCGGCACGAGACCGCCGCCGTCAAGGACAGCCTCGGTGACCACGCCTACCGCGTCCCGATGAGCTCGATCAAATCGATGGTCGGCCACTCGCTGGGGGCGATCGGCTCCATCGAGGTCGCCGCCTGCGCACTGGCCATGGAGCACCACGTCGTGCCGCCCACCGCCAACCTGCACCACCGAGACCCCGACTGCGACCTCGACTACGTGCCACTGACGGCTCGCAGCCACCGCACCGACGCCGTGCTCTCGGTCGGCAGCGGCTTCGGCGGCTTCCAGAGCGCCGTGGTGCTGGCCCGGCCCGACAGGAGCCCTCGATGACCGTCCGCACCGTCGTGACCGGACTCGGCATCGCCAGCCCCACCGGCGTCGGCGTCGACCCGTACTGGCAGGCCACCCTGCGCGGGCGGACCGCCATCGTCCCGATCACCAGGTTCGACGCGTCCGGATACCCCGCCACGCTGGCCGGTGAGATCACCGGGTTCGCCCCCGAGCAGGAGCTGCCCGACCGGCTGTTGCCGCAGACCGACCGGATGACACGACTGGCCCTGGTCAGCGCCGACCGGGCCCTGGCCGACGCGGCGCTGACCCCCGCCGACGTCGGGCCGTACGACATCGGCGTGATCACCGCGAGTCACTCCGGCGGGTTCGAATTCGGTGAGAAGGAACTGCGGGCGCTGTGGAGCCAGGGCGGGCAGTTCGTCTCCGCCTACCAGTCGTTCGCCTGGTTCTACGCCGTCAACAGCGGCCAGATCTCGATCCGCAACGGCCTGCGCGGCCCCGCCGCCGTCGTCGTCAGCGACCAGGCCGGGGGACTCGACGCCGTGGCCCACGCCCGCCGGCAGGTCCGCAAGGGAACGCCGGTGGTCGTCGCCGGCGCCGTCGACGCGTCCCTGTGCTCGTGGGGCTGGGTCGCCCAGCTGGCCGGCGGACGGCTCAGCAACAGCCGCGACCCGCACCGCGCCTACCTGCCGTTCGATCCGCGCGCGGCCGGGCACGTACCCGGTGAGGGCGGTGCCCTGTTGATCGTCGAGGACGCGGATCACGCACGGCGACGGCAGGCCCCGCACGTCTACGGCGAGATCGCCGGGCACGCCGCAACCACCGACCCGGCCCCCGGCACCGGCCGCCCCACCGGCCTGGCCCGGGCGATCACCCTCGCGCTTGCCGAAGCCGGCGCGGACCCCACCGACATCGACGTGGTCTTCGCCGACGCGGCCGCGGTTCCCGAACTCGACCGTGTCGAAGCTGCCGCGATCAGCACCGTGTTCGGCCCGCGCGGAGTGCCGGTGACCGCCCCCAAGACGATGACCGGCCGGCTGTACTCGGGCGCTGCCCCGCTGGACGTGGCCGCCGCCCTGCTCAGCATCCGCGACGGTGTCATCCCGCCCACGGTGAACAGCGACCCGGCCCCGGAGTACGAACTCGACCTGGTCACCGGAGCGCCACGACCCGCCCCGGTGCGTACCGCCCTGGTGCTCGCCCGCGGCCACGGCGGCTTCAACTCCGCCCTGGTCGTCCGCGCGCCACAGCCCGCGCTCGTCAGCACCTCCCGCCCCTCCTGACCGGAAAGGCCAAACCATGCCCGGATCCGCCCCCTTCACCCTCGACGACCTCCGGCGCATCCTGCGCGACGGCGCCGGCACCAGCGAGAACGTCAACCTCGCCGGCGACATCCTGGACACCGCCTTCGCCGACCTGGGCTACGACTCGCTGGCCCTGCTGGAGACCGGCAGCCGCATCGCTCGCGAGTTCGCCGTCGGCCTCGACGACGAACTGCTCGTCGGCGACACCCGCCCCCGCGAAGTCATCGACGCCGTCAACACCCAGCTCGCCGCCGGGAGCCCGACGTGAGCGCCGGCCGGACGGCGCTGGTCACCGGCGGCACTAGCGGGATCGGCCTGGCCGTGGTCCGCCTGCTGGCCACCCAGGGACACCGGGTGTTCTTCGGCGCGCGGACCGCCGCCGCGGTCACCGACACCGTCAAGCAGTTGACCGGCGAGGGTCTCGACGTCGACGGCGCCGCCGTGGACGTGCGCGACGGCGCGCAGGTCCACACCTTCGTGCAGAGCGCCGTCAACCGGTACGGCCCGATCGACATCCTGGTCAACAACGCCGGCCGCAGTGGCGGCGGGGTCACCGCCGACCTCGACGACGAACTCTGGGCCGACGTGCTGGAGACGAACCTGACAAGCGTCTTCCGGGTCACCCGGGAGGTGCTCAACACCGGCGGTCTGCGCGGCAAGGACAGTGGCCGCATCATCAACATCGCCTCGACCGCCGGCAAGCAGGGCGTCGTGCTCGGCGCACCGTACTCGGCGTCCAAACATGGCGTCGTCGGCTTCACCAAGGCGCTCGGCAACGAGTTGGCCCCCACCGGCATCACCGTCAACGCCGTCTGCCCCGGCTACGTCGAGACGCCCATGGCCCAGCGGGTCCGGCAGGGCTACGCGGCCGCGTACGAGACCAGCGAGGAAGCGATCCTCGAAAAGTTCCAGGCCAAGATTCCCCTCGGCCGGTACTCGACCCCCGAAGAGGTCGCCGGTCTGGTCGGCTACCTCGCCTCCGACCCCGCCGCCTCGATAACCGCCCAGGCACTGAACGTCTGCGGCGGCCTCGGCAACTTCTGACCCTCCCGAAAGGACCTGTCATGGCCAACCGCCAGGTCGAACACGAGATCACCGTCGAGGCGTCCGCCCCCGACGTCTACCGCCTGCTCGCGGAGGTGGAGAACTGGCCCCGACTGTTCCCGCCCTCGATCCACGTCGACTACCTGGAACGCGACGGCACCCAGGAACGCATCCGCATCTGGGCCACCGCCAACGGCGAGGCGAAGAACTGGACGTCACGCCGCGTGCTCGACGAAGCGGGCCTGCGCATCCAGTTCTGGCAGGAGGTGCCCGCCCCACCGGTACGCGAGATGACCGGGACCTGGATCATCGAGCCGCTCGCCGAACGCCGCAGCAGGGTCCGCCTGCTGCACGAGTACTCCGCGATCGACGACGACCCGGAGAAGCTCGCCTGGATCGACCGGGCCGTCGACGACAACAGCCGCGCCGAGCTGCCCGGGCTGCGCGACAGCCTGGAACTGACGGCGGCCGGCGAGCTCACCCTGTCGTTCACCGACAGCGTCGAGATCGACGGCTCCGCCAAGGACGTCTTCGACTTCCTCAACGAGGCCCAGCACTGGGCCGACCGGCTGCCGCACGTGTCCGCCGTGGAGTTCAGCGAGTCCACTCCCGGCCTGCAGACCCTGCGGTTGACGACCCTGACCAAGGACGGCTCCTCGCACGTCACCGAGTCGGTCCGGGTGGCCTTCCCGCACCACCGCATCGTCTACAAGCAGACCACCCTGCCGGCCCTGCTCACCCTGCACACCGGCTACTGGCAGCTGGACGAGGACGCCGACGGCCGGACCACCGCGACCGCGGAACACACCGTGGCGATCAACCCGGACCGCATTGCCGGCATCCTCGGGGCCGATGCCGGCCTGCCGGAGGCTCACCGGTTCCTGCGCGAGGCCCTCGGTGGCAACAGCCTGACCACCCTGCGCCACGCCAAGGAGTACGCGGAAGCCCGGCGATGACCACCACCGGCGATCCGGGGCGCCGCGACGTGGTGGTCGCCGGAGCCGGTCCGGTCGGCCTGCTGCTGGCCGGCGACCTCGCCCGGAACGGCGTCACGGTCACCGTGCTCGAACAGCGGACCGCGCCGCACACCGAGTCACGCGCCTCCACCCTGCACGCGCACACCATGGAGCTGCTGGCCGGGCGTGACGTGCTTCCCCTGCTCGGCGACCTGCCCGAGGGTGGGCCTGGCCACTTCGGCGGCATCCGGCTCGATCTCGCCGCAGGGGAGGCGGGGCACCCGTACGCCGGGCAGTGGAAGTGCCCGCAGACCCGACTGGAGTCGGTCCTCGCCACCTGGGCGGTCGCGGCGGGCGCCGACATCCGGCGCGGGGCGGTCGTCACCGGGCTGCGGCAACACGACGACGGCGTCGAGATCGACTACTTCGACACCCGCGCCGGCCCGGCCCGGATCGCCGCCGGTCACCTGGTCGGCTGCGACGGCGAACGCAGCACCGTACGCCAGCTTGGCGGGTTCAGTCTGACCGGACCGACCACCGGAACCAGCCGGGAGCTGCTCCGCGCCGACGTGGACGGCATCGACGTGCCGGACCGGCGCTTCGAACGCCGGCCGCGCGGCATGGCCACGGCCGTGCGGTGGCCGGACGGCGCCACCCGGATCATGGTGCACCGCTACGGTGCCGCACCACGCTGGCGCACCGGGCCGGTGGCGTACACCGAAGTGGCCGAGACCTGGGCCGAGGTCACCGGCGAGGACATCGGGCACGGCACGCCCCGCTGGGTGAACGCCTTCGACGACGTCGGCCGGCAGGCCGCCGAGTACGTCCGCGGCCGGGTGGTGCTGGCCGGCGACGCCGCCCACCAGCAGCTCCCGGCCGGCGGCCAGGCCCTGAACCTCGGCCTGCACGACGCCGCCGAGCTCGGCCCGCGGCTCGCCGCTCGGGCCAGGGGTGATGCCGGCGACAGCGTGCTCGCCGGCTACGACCGGATCCGGCGTGCGGCCGGCGCCCGCACGCTCACCAACATCCGCGTCCAGGCCGACCTGCTGCTCGGCGACCCGGGCGTGGACGGCCTGCGGTCGGTCTTCACCGAACTGCTCCAGCTCGACGCGGCCCGCGACCATCTGGCCCGTGCCGTCGGCGGCCTCGACCGCACGGCGCCCACCCACGACTCCGAGAAGAAAGGTGTTCCGGCATGAGCCGACTCACCGGCAAGACCGCACTCGTCACCGGATCCAGCCGGGGCATCGGCCGGGCGACCGCGATCCGGCTGGGCCGCGAGGGCGCACTGGTGGCCGTCCACTACGCCGCCAACACCGCTGCCGCGGAGGAGACCGTGGCCCTGATCGAGAAGGACGGTGGCCAGGCCTTCGCCGTGCAGGCCGAACTCGGCGTCCCGGGCGACGTGCACACCCTGTCCCTGGGCCTGGAACAGCAGCTCAAGGACCGCACCGGGGAGACGACACTCGACATCCTGGTGAACAACGCGGGCGAGACCACCGCAACCGGCATCCCGTTCGAGGAGGTCACCGGCGCGGTCTTCGACAGGTTCTTCGCCGTCAACGCCCGAGCCCCGTTCTTCCTCGTCCAGCGGGCGCTGGCGCACCTGCCGGCCGGCGGCCGCATCATCAACATCTCCTCGGGGCTCACCCGGGTCGCCAATCCCGACCAGATCCCGTACGCGATGACCAAGGGCGCCATCGAGCAGCTCACCCTGCACCTGGCGCGGCTGCTCGCGCCGCGCGGCATCACCGTCAACACGGTCGCTCCCGGCATCACCGACAACGGCGGGCCGGTGTTCGACATCCCGGAGGTCGTGAAGCACATGGCGAGCCTGTCCGCCTTCGACCGGGTCGGTCAGACCGGCGACGTCGCGGATGTGATCACCTTCCTGGCCACCGACGAGGCGCGCTGGATCACCGGCGCCTTCCTCGACGCCACCGGCGGGACGTTGCTGGGATGAGCATCCGGCAGAGCACGGCGCAACTCGCCGACCTCAAGGAGGCGGTCCGGCTGGGCCCGGACCCCGCCGCCACCGAACGCCAGCATGCTCGCGGCAAGCTGACCGCCCGGGAACGCATCGACCTGCTGCTCGACAAGGACAGCTTCACCGAGGTGGAGGCCCTGCGCCGGCACCGTGCCACCGAGTTCGGCCTGCAACACCGCCGCCCGCACACCGACGGTGTGGTGACCGGCTGGGGCACCGTCGAGGGCCGCACCGTGTTCGTCTACGCCCACGACTTCCGGATCTTCGGCGGGGCGCTCGGGGAAGCACACGCTCAGAAGATCCACAAGTTGATGGATCTGGCGATCTCCGCCGGGGCCCCGCTGGTGTCGCTCAACGACGGCGCCGGTGCTCGCATCCAGGAGGGGGTGACCGCCCTCGCCGGTTACGGCGGCATCTTCCAGCGCAACACCCGCGCCTCCGGCGTCATCCCGCAGATCAGCGTGATGCTGGGACCGTGCGCGGGCGGCGCGGCGTACAGCCCGGCCCTGACCGATTTCGTGTTCATGGTCCGCGACACCGCGCAGATGTTCCTCACCGGGCCGGACGTGGTGCGGGCGGTCACCGGTGAGCAGATCAGCCAGAACGAACTCGGCGGCGCCGACGTGCACGCCGGCGTATCCGGGGTGGCCCACTTCGTCCACGACGACGAGGAGAGCTGCCTGGCCGACGTGCGGTACCTGCTCTCGCTCCTGCCGGCCAACAACCGCGAACTGCCACCCACCGTCGTCAGCGGCGATCCCGCACAGCGGCCCAGCGACGCGCTGCTCGACCTGGTGCCGGCCGACGGCAGCCGGGCGTACGACATGCGCGCCGTGCTCGCCGAGATCGTCGACGACGGCGAACTGCTGGAGGTGCACGAGACGTACGCCCGGAATCTGGTCTGTGCCCTCGCCCGCCTCGACGGGCAGGTGGTTGGCATCGTGGCCAACCAGCCCGCCGTGCTGGCCGGTGTCCTGGACATACCGGCCAGCGAGAAGGGTGGCCGCTTCGTACAGTTCTGCGACGCCTTCAACATTCCCCTGATCACCTTGGTCGACGTGCCCGGCTTCCTGCCCGGAGTGGTGCAGGAGCACAACGGCATCATCCGGCACGGCGCGAAGCTGCTGTACGCCTACTGCGCCGCCACCGTCCCGCGGATCTCGCTGATCCTGCGCAAGGCCTACGGCGGGGCGTACATCGTGATGGACTCCCGGTCGATCGGCGCGGACCTGGCACTTGCCTGGCCGACCAACGAGATCGCCGTGATGGGGCCGGAGGGCGCCGCCAATGTGATCTTCCGCCGGGAGATCGCCGCGGCGCCCGACCCGGAGGCGGCGCGCGCCGAGAAGATCGCCGAGTACCGCGCGGAACTCGTCCACCCGTATCACGCGGCCGAACGAGGGCTGATCGACGACGTGGTGGACCCGCGGCAGACCCGCCCGGTGCTGTGCCGCGCGCTGGCCATGCTCGCCACCAAACACGGCGACATCCCGCATCGCAAGCACGGCAACCCTCCGTTGTGAAAGGACGCACCGTGGATGTCGGACTGCTCTTCGACCTGCGCAACCCCCAGCGATGGCAGCGGCCCCGCGACCGCCACTACGGCCGGATCCTCGACTTCTGCACCGAGGCTGACCAGCGGGGTGTCGGTGGCCTCTGGTTCACCGAGCATCACCTGTTCGCCGACGGCTACCTTCCGCAGCCACTGACCTTCGCGGCGGCGGCCGCCGCCCGGACCCGGCGGGCCCGCATCGGCACCGCGGTGGTGGTGGCCCCACTGCACCATCCCGTCGAGATCGCCGAGCAGGCGGCCGTGGTGGACCTGATCAGTGGAGGGCGCCTGGAACTCGGTCTCGGGGCCGGCTACCGCCGTCCCGAGTACCAGCTCTACGACGTCGACTTCGCCCGCCGCATCTCCCGCGCCGGTGAGCACATCGAGCGGGTGCGGGAGCTGTGGCGCGAGCGTGGCATCACCCCGGCGCCGGTGCAGGATCCTCCCCCGCTGTGGGGCGGGTTCTACGGGCCGCGCGGTGCCCGCCTGGCGGGCCGGCTCGGCATCGGCCTGCTGCACCTGTCGCGCGAGTCGTTCGTGGAGTACCAGCTGGGTCTGGCCGAGGGCGGCCACGATCCCTCGGTCGCGAGGCTCGCGGATCTGCTGCCCATCCTGCTGGCCCGGGACCCGGAGCGGGCGTGGGCCCGGGTCGGCCCGCACCTGGTGCACCAGGTCAACTCCTACCGGCAGGGTGCGCTGGAGGGCACCGGCCGCAACTCTCCGCCGCTGACGCTCGACGACCTCCGCGACCCGAACGCTCAGGACACCCGGGGCCTGCTGCGGATCCTCACCGCGGAGGAGGCGGCAGTGGAGATCAAGGAGCTGACCGCCGGGCTGCCGGTCCGCCACCTGATCTTCTGGGCGGACATCGCCGGCATGCCCGACGATCTGGTCGCCGACAACATCGCCCTGGTCACCGGCCGTCTTCCGGCGCTGCTGGCCGCGGCCTCATGACGGTGCTCACCTCGCGCCGCTCGTCCGCCCTGCTGCTCGTCCTGTCCGCCACCATGATCCTCGACGCGGTCGAGGTGTCGGTGGTGCTTGTCGCGGTGCCGCACGTCGCGGCGGACCTGGGCCTGTCCCTCGTCTCGGCGCAGTGGCTGGTCAGCGGGTTCGCCGCCGGGTTCGCGGTGCTGCTGCCGTTCGGGCCGTGGCTGGCCCGCCGTTTCGGGCGCCGCCGCACCTATCTGACGGCGATGGCCGGCTTCGCCGTGGCGTCCCTTGCCGGCGGCGTCGCCGACAGCGGTGCGGTGCTGATCGGCATCCGCGCGGTCAAGGGCATGTGCGCGGCCCTGACCGCCCCCGCCGGGCTGGCCATCATCGCGACCACCTACCCCGACGAGGCCGCGCGGCGCCGCGCCGTCGCCGTGTACTCGCTGTTCGGAGCGGCCGGGTTCACCACCGGCCTGCTGCTGTCCGGTGTGCTGGCCGAATCCGGATGGCGGTGGACCTTCGTCTTCCCGGCACCGGTGGCCATCGCGTTGATGCTGCTCAGCCGCCGTCTGCTGCCACCGGACTCGCCGGAGTCGGCACACTCGGACGTCCGGCCAACCGGACTGCGGATCACCGGCGCGCTGCTCGGGGCGGCGGTGACGGCATCGGCTCTCAACGGGGGCTACCAGACCCTGCTGCTGCTGCTCACCTTCGACCTGCAAGGCCGGTTCGGGTGGACCGGCTGGCAGAGCGCCTTCGCTCTGCTGCCGGCGTGCCTGCCGCTCGCACTCGCCGCACCGTGGGGCGCTGCCCTGGTAGCCCGGTTCGGCGGGGACCGCCTGATCGCCCTGGGGGCCGCCGCCGCGCTGCTGGGCTACCTGAGCCTGCTGTGGCATCCGCACCCCGCCCGGTACGTCACCGGCGTACTGCCGGCGCTGTCCCTGGTCGGTCTCGGTTTGGTGCTGTCGTTCGCCGCGCTCAACATGCGTGCGACCACGGCGGCGCCACCCGGCCGAGGGCCTGCGGCGATCGCGTTCTACCAGGCGGCGGTCCAGGCCGGAACCGTGGCGCTGCTGCCCGTCGCCGCGACCGTCACCGCTGCCGGCGAACGGCGTACCGCCTGGCTGATCCTCTCCCTGGCGGCGGCGGTTGGCCTGCTGGCCGCCGTCGGCGTCTCGTCCCCGCACAGGAAGGCAGTTCCTTGACCGACATCTCGCCGTTACGACTCGCGGTGATCATCGCCAGCGTCCGGGACACTCGGCTCGGCCCGGCCGTCAGCGAGTGGGTGCTGGCCCAGACGGCCGCCCGGCCCGAGCTCGACGTCAATCTCATCGACCTGCTCGACCATCCGCTGCCGCTGGTGCTGCCGGCACCCGGGCGGTCCCCGGAACCCGAGGTGGCCGCGATCCGTGACCGGCTGAGCAGGCAGCTGGCCGAGGCCGACGCCTTCGTCATCGTCACGCCGGAGTACAACCACAGCTTCCCGGCATCGCTGAAGAACGTCCTCGACTGGTTCCTCAGCGAGTGGGCCGGCAAGCCGGTCGGCTTCGTCTCCTACGGCGGCCACGCGGGAGGGCTGCGCGCGGTCGAGCAGCTACGGCTGGTCTTCGCCGAGCTGCACACCGTCACCGTGCGGGAGACGGTCAGCTTCCACCACGCATGGCAACAGTTCCCCGTCGGCGCGACGGTGACCGACGCGGGTGCCGCGGCGGCTGCCAAGACACTGTTCGACCAGCTCGTCTGGTGGGCCCGCCCGCTGCGTGCCGCCCGCGCGGAGCACCCGTATGGCTGACCCGGACTCCCCGGAGCCGGACGTCGCGGCGGTCTTCGTGACCCGCTGGTACACCCCGGCGGCGACCGCCGCGGTGCTCCAGGAGGTGACCGCGGCCTGGGCCGCGGCCCCGTGGCCGCCGGGTCTGCTGTCCCTGGACGCCTATGCCGGGGTCACCGCCGAGACCGCACTGCTGTACGTGCGCGCCGCCGACCCGGACGCCTACGCCCGGCACGTCAGCACTCTGCCCGGCGTGGCCCGGCGCACCGCCGTCGAGTACCGGCCGCACCGGGCCATCGTGCTCGACGGCGCTCCGACCGCCGGATGCGCGGTCGTCGCCGATTTCGACGTCGACGACCCGCCCCGGCAGGAGCAGATCGTCACGTCCGTGGTGCGGGCGCTGGAGCAGACACCCCCGGAGCACCACCGCGGCATGCTCAGTGCCCGTTTCCACCTCAGCGTGGACGGCACCCGGGTGCTCAACCTGGCGCGGTGGACCGACGACGCGGCCCACGAGGCATTCCTCGCGGGCGCCACCCGGCGGGCGACACTGCGGGCCACCGCCGCGACCCCCGGAGTACGGCCGATCGGTTTCCAGCGCTACCACCTGTTCCGCAGCCTCGGCCCGACCCGAATCAAGGAGAACCAGCCATGACCATCCTGGTGACCGGAGCCGGCGGACGCATCGGCGCCACAGTTCTGCGGCAGCTGTACGAACAGGGCCGGCCGGTCCGGGCGGCCGGCCGGACGAAGCCGGCGGACCTGCCCGGCGGCGTGGAGTGGGTCGACCTTGATCTGGCCGCGCCCACGTCGGCGGCACGGGCGTTGGCCGGAGTCGACCAGGTCTTCCTCTACGCCCAGCCCGAGGGCGCTGAGCAGCTTCTGAAAGTGGCCGCCGACGCCGGCCTGCGGCACATCGTGCTGCTGTCGTCGCTGGCCATCGACCACGATGCCGGCCAGCCCGGTCCGATCGCGCGCCAGCACCTGTTGGTCGAGCGGGCCATCGAGGTCTCGGGGATCGGCGCGACCGTGCTGCGTCCCGGGGCCTTCGCCAGCAACGCGCTGCAGTGGGCCGCGCAGATCCGGGCCGAGGGCGGGGTGGCGTTGCCGTACCCGGACACCTACAGCGAGCCGCTGCACCCGGACGATCTCGCGCAGGTCGCGGTGCGTGCGTTCGACGACGGCCCGGCCGGTGCGGTGCACCGGATCACCGGCCCGCAGTCGCTGTCGGCCCGCGAACAGGTCCGGGCCATCGCGGCGGCGATCAATGGGCCGATCGAGGTACGCGAGATCGACCCGCAGGCGTACGCCCAACAGTTGGCGGTGCACGTACCGGCGACCTTCGTCCGTGCCCTGCTGGACTACCAGCGCGAACGTGACGGGCAGCCCGGGCCGGTGTACGACGTCGCCGCGTTGCTGGGCCGCCCGGCCCGGTCGTTCGCGACGTGGGCGGCCGAGAACGCCGCATCGTTCCGCTGAACTCCGACGGCTCGGGCGCGACCCCTTCGGGAGTCGCGCCCGAGCCGTTTCGTCACCAGTTGACGGGCAGGTGCCGCACGCCGCGCATGACACGGTTGCGCTGCCAGCTCACCTCGTCGGCGGGGACCGCCAGCCGCAACCCCGGCAGCCGGCGCACCAGAGTGTCCAGCATGACCTGCAGCTCCAGGCGGGCCAGCGCGGCCGCCGGGCAGTGGTGCGGCCCGTGACCGAA
Source organism: Micromonospora sp. NPDC049101 (assembly GCF_040648675.1). Lineage (NCBI taxonomy): Bacteria > Bacillati > Actinomycetota > Actinomycetes > Micromonosporales > Micromonosporaceae > Micromonospora > Micromonospora sp. NPDC049101. Next base: position 244,786 of record NZ_JBEZED010000002.1, read on the forward strand.
GGCTACGTGCGGATTGGTGGCACGGCCCAGATCGATGGTCTCGGGGTCGGTGAAGACGGCCGGGTCACGGTTGGCGGCGTCGTTCTGTGCCACCACGGCGTCACCGGCCCGGATCACCTGGCCGTGCAGTTCGACGTCGACGACGGCGACCCGGGAGAAGGGAGCCACCGCGGCCGCGAGGGGCGTGAACCGCAGCAGCTCCTCGACCGCGCTGGGCACCAGGGTGGGTTCGGCCACCACCTGCTGCCACAGTTCTGGTCGCGAGAGCAGGGTGTAGAGGAAGTTGCCGGTCTGGTTCGCGGTGGTCTCGTGACCGGCGGTGAGCAGGTCGACCGCGAAGATCGCGAGTTCCGCGTCGGTGAGCCGGTCCTCGCCCTCGCGTGCGGCGACCAACTGGCTGAGCAGGTCGTCACCGGGATCGCGTTGCCGCCGGGCGATCAGCTCGCGTAGGTATCCGTCCAGGCTGGCGCGTGCCGCTTCGATGGCTCGTGGATCGTCGGCGGTGAGCGCCATCATCTCGTTCGTCCAGCCCCGGAAGCGGTCCCGGTCCTCCGGCGGGACGCCGAACACCTCGCAGATCACCGTGATGCCCATCGGCCACGCCAGCATGACGGCCAGGTCCGCCGGTGGCCCGGCGTCGACCAGGCGGTCGACGAGAAGGTCCACAGTGCCCTGTACGCGTGGCCGGGTGGCGTCGACCTGATGTTTGGTGAAGGCCTTCGCCGCGAGCCGGCGTAGCCGGGTGTGCTCGGGAGGGTCCATGCTCAGCAGCGATTCCGGCTGCTGGATCAGCGGGCTCGAACGGGGCACGTCCTTGCCAACACCGGCCGCCCGGCTCAGGCGGGGATCGGCGAGCACCGCACGGACGTCCTCGTAGCGGGTCACCAGCCAGGCGTCGCCGCCGTGCGGCATGGTCACGCGGGCCAACGGTTCCCGGTCCCGCAGTTCGGCGTACAGAGGATCGAGGTCCAGTCGTTCGGAGGTGAGGTCCGCGGAGTGGTAGGGGCAGCCGGGTGCGGCCCGATCGGGCTCAACGGTGGTCATGCGGGTCTCCGTCGCTACGAGGGCGGGCATTGCCTTCCGACCGTAGGACCGAGCTGGGAAACGTTATGCCAGGCGACTTGCGGCTTATCCATAATTGAGTGTCAGATCCGGGAAAACCAGGGTGCGGCGCTGGTGCGGCACGGAAGGCTCCGGCGAGGCCGGCCGCGGCACCAGGCAGAAGCCGACGCCGCGGACGGTGTGGATGCGGTCGCTACCGCCGAGCTTGCCGCGCAGCGAGCTGATGTGTGTGTCGACGGTGCGGCTGGCACGCGAACTCAACGTGCGTGGGTCGTCCCAGATCTCCGCCATCAGGCGCTGCCGGGTTACCACCGTCTCGGCGTGCCGGGCGAGGAAGACCAGCAGGTCGAATTCCCTGCGGGTCAGTTCCACTGCTCGGCCGCCGACGGTGACCTCCCGGGCGGCCACGTTGACGCGCAGGTCACCGGCTTCCAGCACGGTTGTGTCGGCCCGCCCCGCCCCGGCCCGCAGCCCGGCACGCCGGTTGATGGCCTCGACGCGGGCGATGAGCTCACGCAGCTCGACAGGGCTGTCCAGGCAGGAGTCGGCACCCGCCTCCAGCCCCAGCACGCGGTCCAGTTCGGTGCCGGCGTCGGTGAAGGCGATCACCGGAGTGTCGCACCGCTCACGCAGCCGACGGCAGACCTCCAGACCGTCGATGTCCGGAAGCTGCAGGTCGACCAGGATGAAATCCACTCCGCGCAGAGCCCTCAGCGCCGCTGCCCCGGTGTCGACGGTGGTCACCGAGTGCCCCTGCCGTTGCAGCGCCGGAACGAGATGCCCGTGGGCGATACGAGGTTTTCCCACCACGAGGACCCGCATTGTCGCCTTCCTCTCCTGTCGTCTTCGCGGCGGCAGCGTGCCGGACCTCGTCGACCGGCACACGCCATTGCGCGATCAGTCGCGCCTGCCGTACGCCATCAGGAAGGTGCGTACCGCGGTGCGGGCGACGCGTTCGAGCTCCTGGTCGTCGACGGCCTTCGTGCCGAGGTGCGAGCGGGCCTCCATCGGGCCGGTCAGCAGCGCCAGAAACTGCTCGGCCGCCTCGCTGGGGTCGGGTGTGTCGAGGTGGCCGGCCAGCGACAGCCGGGCCAGCCGGTCGGCGAGGGCCTCGCGCAGGCGGCTCGCGCCGTGCCCCCACACCACCTCCAGCAGGTCGGGAAACTGGTTGATCTCGGCGTAGAGCAGTCGGCGCAACGCCCACGACCGCTGGTCGCAACATCGGCGCAGCAGCTGGCGGGCGGCGTCGTGCAGGGCGCTCTCCGGGTCTGCCGCGGCGCCGGTGCCCAGGGACGTCTCGACGACCGCCAGGTTGCCGGCCATCATGTCGCCGGCGACGGTCGCCAGCGCCTCGCGGAACAGGGACTCCTTGTCGCCGAGGTGGTTGTAGACGGTGTGCTTGGCCACGCCGGCGACCTCGGCGATCTCCTCCATACAGGCCCTCGCGAAACCGCGGTTGGCGAACACGGCGAATGCCGCCGCGAGGATCGACTCGCGTTTGTCAATGCGTCCGCGGGCCGCTGGACGGCTGGCGGGGGCGATCGTCGATTCCACGATGAGACCTTACCTCTCCGTGCATTTAACCGCACTATCCGTATCAACTAGTTAGCCAAGTGCATTGCGCCACCCTATCCTGCTCCCTAGACTGCACCCGTCAGTGCAATCTGTTGCTCGACCCAGTGGAGATCATGATGAGTCAAGGAGAGGTGCAACGCCTCGATCCCGCCCTTCGCCGTCTGATCGGCGTGGTGCTGCTGGGCGGGATCATGGGCATTCTGGACGGCTCGATGATCGCCGTGGCCGCCGATCGGCTGGCCCACGACTTCGGCACGTCGCTGGCGGCCGTCAGCTGGGTGTCCGCGAGCTACCTGCTCGCCCTGACCGTGACGATTCCGGTCACCGCCTGGGCGGTCGACCGGGTCGGAGGCCGGCGGCTCTGGCTGGGCGGGCTGGCCGTCTTCCTGGTCGGGTCCATCCTCTGCGGCCTGGCGTGGAACGTGGAGAGCCTCATCGCGTTCCGGGTGCTGCAGGGCATCGGCGCCGGGCTGGTCGACCCGCTCATGCTCACCCTGCTCGCCCGGGCCGCCGGTGGCTCCCGGGTCGGCCGGGTGATGGGCCTGATGGGCGTGGTCGGCTCCAGCGGCCCGGTGCTTGGCCCGATCGTCGGCGGCATCATCCTCGAGTCGCTGTCCTGGCGCTGGATGTTCCTGGTCAACGTGCCGATCGGGCTGCTCGCCCTGGCACTGTCGCTGCGCACCGTGCCGCGCGACGCCGACAACACGGCCCCGGTCGGTCGGCTCGACGTGGTCGGCATCGCCCTGCTCGGCCCCGGCGTCGCCGCCGGTGTGCTGGCCCTGTCCCAGGTCGCCGAGCGCGGCACGGTCACCAACACCTGGGTGCTCGCCCCACTCGCCGCTGCGGTCCTGCTGCTCGGTGGGTACGCCTGGCACGCCCTGCGCCCGCGCCGCACCGCGCCGCTGATCGACCTGCGGCTGTTCACCCGGCCCAGCTTCGCCGCCAGTGTCCTGGTCGGCGGCCTGGTCGGGCTCGTCACCTTCGCCAGCATCTTCGCCCTGCCGCTCTACCAGCAACTGGTCCGGGGCCACGACACCTTCGAGGCGGCCCTGCTGCTCGCCCCGCTCGGCATCGGTTCGGCGATCTCCATGCCACTGGCCGGCCGCCGCTCCGACCGGGTGGGTGCCCGCCTGCTCGCTCTCGGCGGTGCCATCCTGGCCGGTCTCAGTGCCCTGGCCTTCACGCAGATCGGCCCGCAGACGTCGCAGGTGTGGGTGACGGCGGCCTCCTTCACGATCGGGTTCGGGCTGGGTGCCGTGGGTGCGCCGACCATCGGCTCGCTCTACCGCACACTTCCCGCCGAACTCGTCCCGCAGGGCAGCTCGGTGCTCTACATGCTCAACCAGCTCGGTGCCTCGATCGGCATCGCCGCCGTCGCCGTGGTCATGCTGACCGCCGGAGACGGCAATCCGCTGAGCGGCTTCCACGCCGCGTTCTGGACGATGGTCGGCGCACTGGCGGTGCTCATCCTCGCGAGCAACCTGCTGCCCGGGCGCCTCGCGCCGCAGGAGCCGCAGGAGCAGCCGCCGGCCGGCAGCGACACCTCCCTGGCCGGTGCGGAGAAACCGGCATGAGCGTTGTCGTGATCGCCGGTGGCACCGACGGCATCGGCCGTGCCGTGGCGCTGCAACGGCTGGCCGCCGGCCACACCGTCGTCCTCGTCGGCCGGGATCCGGTCAAGGCCGACGCCGTCCGGGCGCAGGCGTCGCCGCCGGGTGCGGGGGAGCGGCTCCACTTCGTACACGCCGATCTCAGCCTGCTGCGCGAGACCTCCCGCGCGGTCGAGCACATCCGGACGACGTACCCGATCGTGGACGCCGTCGTCCTGTGCGCCCGCCACTACCACTCGCGGCGCAGCGTGACCGCCGAGGGTGTCGAGGAGAATCTGGCCCTCTTCTATCTCAGCCGCTACCTGATCAGCCACGGTCTCGCGCCGGCGTTGCGCCGGGCGCCCCGAGCGGTCGTGGTCAACGTGGCCGGTCCGGGCGCGGACCTGAACGTGGTCCGCTGGGACGACCTGGAACTACGCCGGGACTACCACGGCGGCAGCGCCCTGGGGCAGGGAGGCAAACTCAACGACCTGCTCGGCGTCGCGTTCGCCGCACAGCACGGCCCGGCCGGTCCCCGTTACGTGCTCATCCATCCCGGTGTCACCGCGACCGGATTCTCCGGCACCTACGACGCCGCCACGCTGCCGCACATCCGCGCGATGCAGCAGAACGCCAAGCCGGTCTCGGCCGTGCTGCCACCGATTCTCGGCGTTCTGGACGATCCGCCGGACGATCCGCTGACCGCCTTGGTGGAAGGTGTCCGGCTCCGCGTCGACACCGCCGGTTTCGATCCCCGGGCCGCGCGGCGCCTGGACGAGCTGACCCGGCAGCGGCTGGCCGCCCTGGACTTCGATCTTGATCAAAAATTTGGCGACTCCTGAACTACCGGCCAAACCCTTGCGAACTCCTGACGGTACGACCCCCCGGCAGGTCGGTTCGACCCTGCACGCTCAAGGGGTCACACCGACCGCGCCGCCAGTTTGGAGCCTCTCGATGACCTCGGTTCAGCCCTCTCTGCGCCCCGTCCTGGACGATCCCGGCACCGCCGTCGTGCTGGTCACCGTCGTCAAGGGTCGCAACCAGCAGCACCAGCAGGAGCTCGCGGACAGTGCGATCCGGCACTGGCAGAGCGCGGCCGTGCGGGATGCGGAGGGTCCTGCGCAGGCACCCCGTTCGAGGCCGGTGGCGCTCAGCGTCTTCGTCAGCGGCGATGGCCACGAGGTGCTGGCCTACGCCCGATACGCCGGGGACAGCCCGCCACCGGCCGGGCCGGCCGCCCAGGGCGCGGGTGGACCCCAGTGGTGGACGCGCGGCACGGATGAGCCGATATCGATACCGTTCCGGCCGTACCGTGTCGTTCGCGGCAGCGCCGAGGACGGCGCGACGCCGCCGGAGTCCTTTCCCGTCGCCTTCTTCACGATGGACGAGCAGACCTCCGCCCAGAGCTGGGTCGACGGCATGCTGCGCGGGGAGGAGGAACGCGAGGGCACCGACCGCGACTATCCCGGTGCCATCGCCGCTCACCTACAGGTCAGCCTGGACGGGCAGCGGGTGCTGAGCTTCTCCGAATGGCGCAGTGAGGCCCAGGCCGCAGCGCACATCGCCGACGTCTGGGCGCCGTTTCTGGAACGGCTCGGCGCCACCGGAGCCCTCTACCGCCACTACCGTACGGTGGCCGCCTGACCGGGCTGATGCCTGTCGGCGGACCTGGCGGAGCGTTCTGCGCCGAGGCTGAGGCGGTTTGGGTTCCCACCCGGCGGCGGCGGGAGCCTGCCCGCTGCCCTCGCATGGCAGGCTCGGCCCATGATCGATGACTTCGCGAAGGACTACCTGCACGAGGAGCTGCGGTTCACGCGTCAGGCGCTGGTCTGGAAGCTCGACGGCCTGTCCGAGTACGACGTCCGGCGGCCTCTCACAGCGACCGGCACCAACCTGCTCGGCCTGGTCAAACACATGGCGACCTGGGAGGCCAGATACCTGGGAGAGATTTTCGACCGCCCGTTCCCGGAGCCGCTGCCCCGATGGCAGGATGCCGATGGCAGCGACCTGTGGGTGAGCCCGGACGAGAGCCGCGAACACGTCATCGGCTTCTACCGGCGCGCCTGGGACCATGCGGACGCGACGATCAGAGAGCTTTCTATCGACTCACCCGGCCACGTGCCGTGGTGGCCGCGCCCCGACGTGAAGCTGTTCAACATCATGGTCCATGTCCTCAACGACACCAACCGACATGCCGGACACGCCGACATCCTGCGTGAGCAGCTCGACGGGCGGACTGGGGTGGCAGCCGGGTATGAGGAGCGGGTCGACCCGACGGCCCGGGAAGCTCACCGGGCGAAGGTCGAGCGGGCTGCCCAGGAGGCGGCCCTCGGTTCGGATCGTGCTGGCCCGTCCGAGGCGCACGGTGCGATCGGTGCTGCGTCATCTCCCGCCGCGTTCACCTCTACGGCGGGTGGAGACGGACGAGTCGGCGGTAGTCCGTAAGGCTGATCAGCGTTCATCCGCTGCGGCCGGCGCGATCTGGTCGAGGTGTGCGCCGACGGTGGCCCGTGCGGTTGCGTTCGAGGTTCGGCCGGGGCGTAGGAGGGCGTGCAGGATCACGCCGTCGACGAGGGCGTAGAGGCGCTCTGCCTCGACCTTCTGATCGAGACCGGGTCGGAGCGCACCGGCGTCGGCCAGTCGCCGGACCATGGCGGCGAAGGCGTCGGTGAGGCGTTTGTCGATGTCCTTGCGCAGGCCGGCCAGGGTCGGTTCCACGACGGCGCGTGCCGTGAACGCCAGCCACACCTCGCACTCGCCGCGCCGTGGCCGGTCCAGCGGCAGCATCTCCTCGATCATCGACCGGACCACCGCGCGCGGGTCGCCCGTGGTGTCCACGGCCTGGATCCGCTCCTCGATCCGTTCTCCCACCAACCGCAGGGCGAATCCGAGGAGTTCGGACTGGGTGGTGAAGAAGTGGCGCAACGAACCCATGGACAGGCCGGCCTCGCGTGCCACGTTCCGCACCGATGCCTGCTCCAGACCGTCCCGCAGCACGACACGCCAGACCGCTTCGGCGAGCTCGGTCCGTCGGGCCTGCGCATCCACCAGCTTCGGCATTACCCTTTATAACACAGTCGTGCTAGCTTCTTCTTGCTAACACAACTGTGCTAGATAAACGGGGGCATCTGTGTCACGTCGAGAACACGCCTGGCTCACGGCAACGGTGGTCGGCTGGATCGCACTCAACGGCGCGGTACTGCTCCTCGCGCCCGGCGACGCCCCCTTCGACTGGCCGGCGCAGCACGACCCGCCATCCGGGCCCGGCCAGGTGATCGCCGCTCAGGCCACCCTCGTCGAGTTGGCACTGCTCGCCGCCATCGCATACGCGCTCACCCGTGGTCGACCCGCACCGATGATCGCCGAGCGCGTACCGACGCTCTCGACCGCTCGCCGGGAGACCGGACTCGTCCTGGCGTACGGCGTCCTCGCCCAACTCGGTGGCGTGCTCATCGGCCGAGGGCTCGGCTGGCACCCGATCGGCTTCCACCTGGCCGGCACGCTCGTCGGTGCCACCGATCCGGTGGGGCCCGCCGAGGCGGTCGGCTGGGCCGCGTACAACGTCGTGGTCTACGCGCTGGTGCCACTCCTGTGGTTCCGGCGGCGCTACACCGCCCACCAGATGTGTCTGCGCTCGGCGGATCGGCGTGGCGACGCCATCCTCATCCTCGCCGTGCTGGTCCTCGAATCGCTCGCGCAGTGGGCGGTGCTCGGCCACGCGTTCGCCGGGCTGGCCCCGGGTCAGCTCGCCCTCGGAGTGCCACTGACGTTCCTGCTGTACCTGGCTGGCACGGTGCTGCCCACAGTCATCTTCGTGCAGAGCGTCCTCGTCCCCCGATACGCCCGGCTGACCGGCTCCACCACCGCGACAGTCGTCCTCGGCGGCCTGACGTACGCGGCACTGCACGTGTTCGAGGGCTGGGGCAGGTTCGGGTCGCCGCGCGAGGCCACGCTGACGATCCTGTTCGTGCTTCTCATCTACACGCTGCCCGGCGCGTTCAAGACCTGGCTCACCGTCCGGACCGGCAACGCCTGGGTGCACGCGTGGGCGTACCACGCCTTCGCGCCGCACACGATGCACGACACCGGGCTGATCGTTCGGATCTTCCGCCTCTGAAATGTGCGGCCCGGCCGCCGCGGTATCGCCGGATCGTGCGACAGATCCCCTAGGCTGCGGCTCACCGACGACTGCATCGGAGACAGCGGCGATGGCAGACCAGCAGACGAGCGCGCAGAGTTTCGAGGACGGCCGGGCTACCTTCAGCCGCATGTACGACTACCTCCTCGGCGGTGTGCACAATTTTGCGGCCGACCGCGAGGCCGCTCGACAGCTCCTGCGGGCATTTCCGGATGCGGCGGACACCGCCCGGTCGAACCGCCTGTTTCTGGCACGTGCGGTGCGCACACTGGCCGAGGCTGGCATTCGACAATTCCTCGATCTGGGCTCTGGCATCCCCACCCAGGGCAACGTGCACGAGATCGCTCAGGCGATCGACCCGACGATCCGGGTTCTCTACGTCGACATCGACCCGGTGGCGGTCGTCGCCTCCAACCACATCCTCACGGGCAACCCCACGTGCCGCGCAGTCGAGGCGGACTTCACCCGGCCCCAACTGCTCCTCGACGCACTGACCAGCGGCGACCTGGCCACCGTGATCGATCTTGGCCAGCCCACCGCGTTGCTGTACTGCTCCGTCCTGCAACTGGTCCCACCCGACCTGATCGACGGTGTCGTCGCGCCGATTCGCGACCGGCTCGTGCCCGGCAGCGCCCTGACCATCTCCCATCCGGGCACGGCGGTGACCGACGGGTACGACGAATCGAGCGTCTCGTCGGTCGCGGAGGTCTACCGCACCACGGCGGCCGCCGACATCGTCCTGCGCTCGGACGCCCAACTTGCCGCCCTCTTCGGCGGCTTTGGCCTCATCGAGCCGGGGCTGGTGTCACTCAACCAGTGGCGACCGGAGCTTGGCGAGCCGGACCCCTACGCCGCCAAGTCCATGCTGTCCCCGATGCGCGGGGGAGTAGCCGTCCTGCACGCCTGAACGTGGTCGCCGACGCCGTGGCGGCACTCGCAACGTGGGTAGCGCGCCGGCACAGTATGGGCAGCGGCTACCGATGTCACCGCGGGCGGCGGAGGCCAGGGTGGGCGTATGGCCTTTTCGCCGTCGTTCGCCCTCACCCGGGCCGAGGACCAGCTCGTGTTGCAGGTGTCGGTCAGCAACCTGCAGCCGCAGCTGCGCCCCGGCCCACCTACCGGTTACGACCTGAAGCTGGTTGCCGGCGCCGCACAGGGGCACCTGTGGGTGCGCTTCCCCCCGCAGCAACTCCTGGAGAACGCCGCCCGGGGCGCCAGCCCACGACTGGTGCAGACCAAGCCGGTCTTCACGCCACCCAGCGACGTGGTGCTCGTGGTGCGCCCGTCGGACGGCCCGATCGACCTGTCCGTCGCCGGTATCCTGGCCGCGATCTCCCGGCTGGAGATCGTCCCCGGTGAACAGGGCGGCGCGGTCGAACCGCTCGACGTCCGGCCACCCCGGCCGGCCACCTCGGCGTACCACCTGGTCGCGGCCGCGATGGCCGCGCAGGTCGGCCGGCCCGTGGACCCGGCCGCGGCGGAGGACCGGCGCCAGGACCGCGTGGCCCGCCGGGCCGCCGTCAGCCCACCACGATCCGGCGGTACGTCCAGCGCCCGCGCCGCAGACGCCGCGCTGGTGCCCGCCCCGCCGCCGGGCTTCCCGCAGGCGTCGCAGTTCCGCCTGCCCTACCTGCTCAACCTGCAGTCCCCCGGTGGCCACGTCCGGCTGCGGCACGCCGCCGCGGCCCGGGTGAACGCCGGCCGCACCGCCCTGTGGAGCACCCGGCTGGAGGTCACCTCGGTGGACTTCTCGGCCAGCGCCGAACTGCCACTGGCGGCGCGCTTCACCCACACCCCGCAGAGCGGTGCGCCGCAGCCGGGGTGGGCCGACGACGTCGACGACGCGCGGCTCAAGAACACCCTCCGGGCCGACCTGTGCGTCGAGATCTCCGAGCAGTCACGCACCGTCGCGCCGGCCACCGTGCGGCGGCTCGCACTGAGCAGCCTCGGTGGCTGGCTCAGCGTGCGGGGTGACTGGCCCGACCCGCCGCCGGGCTCCACGCCCGAGCAGATCGCCGCCACCGTCGCGCAGTGGCGCCACGACACGTCGATGGGCCGCGACCAGGCGCAACGGATCGTCGTGGTGGGCCGGCTCTACCCGTTCGGCCACCGGGCGATCTTCACCGAGGAGACGGTACGGCGCTTCGAGAGCGGCAGCACCCGGGTCGCCGCGCTGCGCACCGCGGCGACCATCCTGGTCACCGATCCGCAGATGCCGTTCGTGTCGCCCGCCACGTCGGTGGACGACGTGGGCGGCGACGCTCATCGGCGCTGGCCGTTCACCCGCGTCGACGTCGTCACCACGGTGACCCCGCCGCTGGAGGCCGTCCAGCCGCCCGGTGGGATGACCGGCTCACGGGTGCTGCGGCTGGACGCCGCCACACCGTTCGCCTATCAGCTGGTCGGCTACGACCAGGAGGGCAGCCCGGTGCCGTTCGCGCTGCCGCTGCTCTTCGTGCCCAACACCGCCTCCGATGCGCAGGCCCGGGCGTTGTGGGACACCCTCGGCGGCGGAGCACAGGTGCCCGAGAACGTCTTCCGGACCATCCAGGCCGGTGGGCTGCCGCTGGCGGTCGCCCCGATGCCGGAGCCCGGATCGGCGGCGACCCGGTCGGCGGCCGGCCCGGAGGTGCCCACCCCGGAGCAGGCCACGACGGTGCTCGCCCGCAAGGTCGACCTGGCGCTGGACGCCGCCACCGGGCTGCCCGTCGCCCAACAGATCATCGGGCGCGTCGCGGGGCTGGACCGCTACGCGCCGGGGGCGAAAGAGGCGGTGTTGCAGTACGCCGCGCCGTACACCCAGGCGCTCTTCGACGGGGCGAACGCCCAGGGACAGGTCTTCCTGAAGCTGGTCGGCGAATCGCCGGCGGTCGGCCTGGCGCAGCAGGCCACCGGCGGGCTCGCCGCCCTCAGCCTGAGCACCTCGGCGATCTCCCGGCAGTTCGGGGCGCTGGCGGGCGCGAACCTGACCACCCTGGCAGCCGGGGCGGTGGACCTGTCGTTCCTCAAGGACGCCGACAAGCTGCTGGGTCTGGCCAGGCTCAAGGATCTGCTGCCCACCGACGAAGGCATCGTCCGGGAGCTGGGCAAGGCCTACAAGATGGTCAGCGACCTGGTCGACGGCGTCGCCTCGCAGGTGTTGACCTGGGACACCAAGCTCTTCGGCGACAAGCCGCAGGCCCGCTTCCACCAGGGCTTCGTGGTGCTGCGGCCGGTGCGGGAGAACCCCGGTGACGCCAACCAGGCCACCCTGCGGATCACCCAGACCACCGAGGTGGACACCGCCCGGCTGGAGACCCGGTCCACCAGCGAGTGCGTGGTCCAGCAGGTGGAGTTGCAGATCCACTCCACCACCACGCCGGCCTTCGACACCGTGCCGCTGCTCAGCGTGCCGATCAGGAGCATCCGGTTCACCAGCAGGGACGCCGGCAAGCCCGACGTCGACATCAAGCTGGGTGCGCTGCGCTACGGCCAGGTGCTCGCCTTCATCGCCACCCTGGCCGAGGTGGTCGACCAGGAGGGCTTCTCCGACCCGCCGGCGCTGACCGTGACCCCGACCGGAGTGCGGTCCGGCTTCAGCTTCCCGGTGCCGTCGCTGGCGATCGGCGTCTTCGCGCTGGAGAACATCGCCATCTCCGCCGGCGCGGAACTGAACTTCACCGGCGACCCGTACCCGCTCTCCTTCGATCTTGGCTTCTCCACCCCGGACAACCCGTTCCGGCTGACCATCGCCGCGCTCGGCGGGGGTGGGCACCTCGCCATCGGCGTGGCCACCACCGGCCTGATCAAGCTGGTCGGTGCCCTGGAGTTCGGCGCCTCGCTCTCGGTCGACCTGTTCGTGGCGCGCGGGTCGGTGGAGGCGATGGGCGGTGTGCTCTTCGACATCGACGCCAGCAAGGACATCGCCCGCATCGGCGGCTACTTCCGCATCCGCGGAGAGGTCGAGGTCCTGAGCATCATCAGCGTCTCGATCACCCTGACGCTCACCCTCGACTACGACCTCGACTCCAACGAACTGTACGGCTACGCCGAGATCGCCGTGGAGATCAAGGTGCTGTTCTTCAGCGAGTCGGTGGTGGTGCCCATGGAGCGCCGCTTCGCCGGCCCCAGCGCCGATCCGACCTTCGCCCAACTGATGGCGCCGACCGGGCGGCCCGGCCCGCGCCCGTGGGACACCTACTGCGCCGCGTTCGCACAGGAGTAGACGATGACGTACAGCGTGCTCTGGACCGTTCTGCCGGCCGGCTTCGCCGACGGCAGGGCGCAGCTCAGCCTGGTCGCCGCCCCGCGCGGCCAGGGCATCACCACGATCGACGGTACGCCGCTGGCGAACTGGCCGGCGGTGGTCAACGCCCTCGGGCCGCTCTTCCTGGCCGACACCGGTGGCGGCGAGCCGCAGCCGCTGACCCGGCGCGGCGGCCCGGCGTCGACGCCGCTGTGGACGGCGCTCTTCGGCCCGGCCACCCGGGTGCTCACCAAGGCCGGCGGGCGCCGTGCGTTGGGAGCCGCCCGACCGGGGCCGACCTTCGCCGTCACCGCGACGGCTCTGGAGCAGATGTACGCCAGCGTCAACGACACCAACCCCACCGGCTCGCTGGGCGCCGACCATGTGGTGCGACGGGCGATCGCCGCACTGGCCACGGTGGACAGTGATCCCCGGGTGGCGCGGGCGATGGGCCGGGAGGTCGGTGCCGCCCTGCTCGCCCCGGCGGCGACGTCGAGCGCGACGCTGGCCACGGCGGTGCGGCGGCTGCGCGAGGAGGGCCACGAGGACCTGGCGATGGCGCTGCCGATCGCCGCCTACGCCCGGTGGCTACGCCGCGCGGGTGGCCCCCGCCGGGCACCCGGTCCGGACGGGCGGGCCGCCGGTGGGCCGCTGACCGGGGTCAACTCGGTCACCCAGGCCGACTTCCACCAGGTCTGCACCCTGCTGATGGCGCACCCCGCACTCTCCGTACCCCTGGGTCTCCGCGTTGATCTCGAGCTGGCGCCGTTCGACGGCGCGCGCACCGTCCGGGTGGTGGACGCGGCCGGTCAGCCGCTGAACGGCCTGGTGCCCCGTTCCCAGCCGTTCAGCGCGGTGGTCAGCGACCTGTCCGCGCGCCGGTTCACCATGGCCACCGAGCCGGACGCCCGCGCCGAAATCGTCGGCGGGGTGCTCAACCTGCGCAACCCGGCCACCACCTACGTGCTGACAAGTGTGGATGTGGCCAGCCTGAGCGGTCAGCTGGCGGCGGCGTCGACCGCGTCGGCGCGCTCCGGCGAGCCGCTGCCGGCCCGGCTGCCGGTGCGCCGCGACGTCGGTCTGACCCTCGGCCAGCAGGCCCGCGCCGAGGCGGTGGTCAGCCACGTCACCAGCCGCACCGATGCGATCGCCTCGGCTGGCGTGCAGGCCCCGGCGGTGCTGTTCGCCGACGACGTGACCACCGGCTACCGGCTGGACGTGGCCACCGACGGCGGGCCGTTCCGGTCGCTCATGCGCCGCCGGGTGCGCTACACGGTGGGGGAGTTGACAGTCGACGCCGACGACGAGGGCCGCACCGAAGCGGTGGTCGCCGCACAGCAGGATGACGAGTTCGGCGTCACCCGGCTCGTCGTCGGCGAGGAGATCGCCGGGTGGGACGGTTGGGGCCTGTCGGTCGGCAAGCCGGGGCCGAAGGTGGGCGGCGACGGCCGCGACAGCCCGGAGGTGGAGGAGATCGACAGCGCCCTCGCGCCCGGCTATCCGCTGCGCGCGGAGGTCACCACCGCGCCGGGCACGCTACCGAGGCTGCGCTACGGACGCAGTTACCAGCTCCGGGCCCGGGCGGTGGACATCGCCGGCACCGCGATCGACCCGGACGTCTGCGATCCCACCCAGGTGCTGCCCGCGGTGCGCTACCTCCGCCACGAGGCGGCCGGCTCGCCCACCCTGGTGCCGACCAGGCGCTTCACCGAGGGCGAGTCGCTGCTCCGGCTGGTGGTGCGCAGCGACGGCCAGGGCACCCTGCTGGGCACCTGCGAGCGGCACGTCGCCGCACCGGACAGCCCGCAGATGCTGGCCGAGCGGCACGCCATGTTCGACGCGGCGTTCGGGCCGCAGGCCACCCCGGCGGTCCGCGAGCGGATGTTCGCCGTCGCCCGCCGGGAGGAGGGCTCGTTCCTCGACCCGATGGTGCCCGGCCCGAACGGTGCGATGGTGCCCCAACCGGGCCTGCAGCTGGTCACCAGCGACCCGACCAGGCAGGTCAAGGGCACTCTGCCGGTGCCGCGCGGTCGAGCGCTGCCCAACGGCGCCTACGTGGTGATCGACGCGCCGGCCGCCCTGCTGCCCTACCTGCCGGACCCGGCCGTCGCGGGCGTGGCCATCGGCGGTGTGCCGGGTGCGTCGCCGGTGGTGAGCACGGAGTACGGGGGCAGCTGGCCGGATCTGCCGCCGGCGAAGCTGGTGGTCCGCCCGATGTCGGCCGGCTCCGGCGTGGTGCAGGTTTCGGTGAAGAAGTCCGGTGGCCGATCGGTGCTGATCGTCGAGGTTCCTCCCGGCGTGGAGCAGACCTTCGAGCTGTCCAGCACGCTGCACCCCGACCGGCTGGACCACCTCGCCGTCGGTGCCGCCGACCCGCAGGACGTCCTGGACGGGCAGGTGCTGGGCCTGTCCTCCCGGCAACCGGTCACCGTGGTGCACGCGGTGCAGAAGCCGCTGGTGGCACCGGCCCTGATCGGGCCGCCCACGGTCACCGCGACCGGCGTGACCGGGCAGGTCACCGTCACCGCGCAGGTGCAGGCGCACCGGCCGACCACCGGTCGGGTGCACCTGGCGGCGTCCTGGCTCGAAGCGGTGGACGCGGGCACCGGCAGCGTCGACCCGCAGCCGCGTACCGCCACGCTCGCCCCCACCGACCTGGAGCGCGCCGGTGGACCGGCGACGCTGACCGCGTCGCAGTTCTTCGGCGACACCCGGCACCGGGCGGTCACCTACCGACCGGTCGGGTCCACCCGGTTCCGGGAGTACTTCCCGGCCGTGCCGGACGGTGACCAGAGTCAACTGCGCGAGGGCACCGAGATGTTGGTGCACGTGCCCAACCGGGCCGTGCCGCCACCACCGGACGTGCACTCGGTGGTGCCGTCGTTCCGCTTCACCAGGGGCACGGAGTTCGGCGAGTGGACCAGCACCCGGGAGACGATGGGCGTGCGGGTGTGGCTCAACCGCCGCTGGAATCGCACCGGCGAGGGCGAGCTGCTCGGCGTGGTGCTCTTCGCCAGCCCGACCGACGGTGACGTCGAGGAGGGCCGGGCGCTGTCCGGCCTGGTCACCCGGTGGGGCAGCGACCCGATCGAGGAGATCGGCCTCGGCGACCAGCAGCACTTCGTCGCCGGCGACTTCGACACACCGGGCCAGGTCACGACCACCGTCACGCTGCTGGACCCGGCCGCGGGCGGCCGGCAGGTCACCGTGATCGGGCACCCGGTGCACTTCGACGCCGAGCGGGACCTGTGGTTCGCCGACATCGACGTGGACGTCGACCTCGCGGTGTGGCCGTTCCTGCGACTGGGACTGGTGCGCTTCCAGCCGCACTCACTGCCCGGCCGCGCGGTCTCCCGGGTGGTCACCACCGACCTGGTCCAGCTGCCCCCGCACCGGCAGATCAAGGTGAAGAAGTTCGGGGCCACCGGAGTGCGGGTCAACGTCTTCGGCAAGCCCGCCACCGCCAGCGAGTTCACCATGCGGCACGAGCGCCGGATGCCCGACCCCTTCCTGGCCAGCTCCGACATCGGCTCCGACAGCGGCGTCCGAGCGCAGGAGGGCACCACCGGCACGCCCGGTGACGGCTGGCGGGTCACCACCCTGCCCGCACCGGCCGGTGGCATCGCCGCGATGCGCCTGGAGTGGGTGGCCGCCGGGGCACCACCGGATCAGCTCATGCGCGAGCTGCGCGCCGGCCGGGTCGTGGTGCAGGAGCGCCAGCGCGGCTGGGCGGTCACCGGTCCGGGCGAAGCCCTGCGGACGGTCTACACCGAGATCTTCGACCGCGCGGTGATCGATCCCAACCCGCCAGCCACCACCGCCGCGACCGAGGAGAGCTGAGCACAGTGGACGTCTTCCGACTGCACATCCGTGACGAGGTCCGCATCGATCAGGCGCTCGTCGACGGTCTGCCGCAATCGACAATCATCGGTGGTCGGCCACTGGTTTTCATCGGCCGCCGGGTGGTGCTGCTCGGCGCGGTGATCCGCGGCTTTCGCGATGTCGTCATCGTCGGTGACGAGGTGGTCGGCGGCGGCCCGGCCGGTACGCCATCGCTGGCGATGCAGGTGCCCGGCACCCCGGCGCAGGGCGAGGAGGGCCTCGCCGGCCGCCAACTGGTGATCCACGCCCGCAGGCTGACGGACGTCTCCGCCACCAGCACCGGGCAGCGCGGCGGCAAGGGTGCGACAGGCGATCCCGGCCCACCGGTCAACGACCCGAACGTCTCGCGGACCACGGCGCTGCCGCCACCGCCCCCGCCGCCGATCGGCGGGCATCCCGGTCTACGGGGTTACCCGGGCGGCCCCGGAGGAGCCGGAGGCCCGGTGCACGTCTTCTACGTCGAGGCCTCCGGCACCAACACCTTCGCCGGAGTCGGCGGCCAGGGTGGCACGGGCGGTGATGGTGGACCAGGTGGGCCAGGCATTCCGAACGAACCGGAGAATCAGGGCCCGCAGGGGCCGCCGGGGGAGCCGGGTGGCCAGGGCGGCGCCCGCGCCGCCGAGGTGCTGGCCCGCACCCCGCAGCAGTACGACGAGGAGCTACGCCCACAGCTCTCCGGGCGCGGTGGCGACCGCTGGGCCGAACAGCGCGGCAGGCAGGCGTGGTACGAGTTCCGCTCCGGCAACCTGGTGGAGGCAGAACGGGAGTACGCCGCCGTCGAGTGGCTTCGTCCGGGCGCCATGGCAGCACAGTTGCGGGCCCTGATGGCCGACCACCGCACCGAGATCGGCGTGGAGCGCGACCTGGAACTGGATCTGGTGCCGGCTGTCGACTTCTACGCCGGGCAGTGGCGCGCGGCGGCGGACACCCTCCGGGCGGCGCTGTTCGCGCCCGGCGACGGCCCGCTGCTGCTCGCCGGCGACCAGCAACGGCTGCTGCGGGCCCGGGAGGCGATCCGCACCCAGTTGACCGCGCTGCTGGGCGAGCAGGGGCCGCTGGAGGAGACCATCGGGGAGAGCGCCCGACGCCGACGGGCAGCCGCCGAGCAGGCCCAGCAGGCCTCCGGGCATCTGATCGGCCACAGTGTGCTGCGCATCCAGGAACGCCTCGGCGACCTGACCGTCGCCGAGGCGCTGATCTCGTACGGCTCCGGCACTGTCTCCGGGTCCGACCTGGTCACGACGATCGCCCAGGTGCTCGGCGCGCCCGACCCCACCCAGCCACCGGGTGCCGCGGGGCTGCTGTTGCCGGCGGACACCGACCTGCTTGTCGACGCCGGCACCGCGGCCGGCGGCCCCTACCTCGCCGGACGGCCCGCCACCAGCCAACTGGCGGCCGCCGGTGTCGGCCTGGCCGCGCACGGTCAGTGGGCCCAGGTCGGCACCCCCGGCTCCGGGCGGGTCGTGCACCTGCGCCGGGTCGCCGCCGACCTGCGCGCCGCCCAGGGTGACGGGCCCCTGCGGGACCTGCTGATCGAGCTGACCGAGGCCTGCCACAGCTGGCGGTTGGCGACGCTGCGGCTGCGGCAGATCGCCGGCACGACGGCGGCCATCGACGACCTCAAACGGCGCGCCCGGGAGGCGATCCGGGACCTGGACTCGGTGGACACCGACGACCGGCCGGCCAAGTCGCCGGTGTCCCGACTGCTGCGCGGCCTGCTCTGCCTCTTCGACGCACTGGACCACTGGAGTCAGCGGGCCCAGCGGGCGTTGAAGCTCTACATCCTGGACCGGGGCAACCCGGGCGGCATCTCGGGACAGACCGCGGCGCTGGCCTACCCGGACCTGGATCTGGACCTGGACGAGAAGGTCCCGCCCGACTTCCCGGTGGGCACCTACGACCTGATGATGAACGCCATCTTCACCCGGGACCCGGTGGCGGAGCGCGACCGGCACCGGGCCAAGGGGCGGTCACTGGTGGTCCAGGACGGCACCCAGGTGATCCACAACGCGTTCTCCGTCGGCGTGCACCCCGCGGCGATCAACCGGTTCGTCAACGCCAAGTCGCTGTGGTTCGACCTGCCGCTGGCCAAACTGCCGCCCGGGCTGGCCGAGTTGAAGGTGGTCGGGGTCACCGTCAACCTGCGGGGGATGGCCGGCAACGACAACAGCCTGCCGATGACGATCACGCATGCCGGCTTCTCCCAACAGCGCGACCTCGACCTCGGCGTGCACGACCTGACCGGTCCTCCGGCCACCCAGGAGTTGGTGCTGCGCTTCGAGCCGGCCACCCAGGTGTGGACCGGCGACACGGCCGCCGTCCCCGGTCAGGAGCACCTGTTCAGCCTGTACGGGCGTGGCCTCACCGGTGGCTGGACGTTGGCCTACGACTCGGTGACCGTCCCGTTCACCGGCCTGCACCAGGTCGACGTCAACATCCAGTACGAGGCGCTGGAGTCCCTCGACTCGGTCTCGCTCAAGCGGGTGGAGCACGCCCGCACCGGGCTCTTCGTCGGGGCCCGGGCGACCGGCCGGGTGCTGCTCACCGGCCCGGCACCGGCCGGCGGCAAGCGGGTCACCCTGCACAGCGACCGCCCCGATCTGGTCCGGGTGCCCAGTGGGGTGGACGTCGTCGCGGGAGCTTCCACGGCTGAGTTCGCGATCGACGTGCTGGCACCCACCGGTCCGCAGCCGATCGACATCGCGGCCAGCATGGCCGGCGTCCGGCGTGCGGCGATCGTGTACGTACCGCCACCGGTGCCGGCGGCGCCGCTGGTGACGACGGTGCCCCTGGGCGGTCCGGGCGCCGTCGCGGCGGTGGCGGTGGCCCGCGACGGCGCCGGCGGACGGGTCTTCGCCACCCACTCACCTTCCGACCGGCCCGACGACGACGGCACCCTGAGCAGTTGGGACCTGGCACTGACCCAGGCGCGGACGGCCGCCGTGGGTCACGGGCCGCGCGCGCTCACCATCCAGCCGCAGGGCAACCACGGATTCGTGGTCAACGGTGGCCACCACGACTTCGCCGTGCAGCGCTTCGAGGTGACCGCGGGCCTGCCACAACCGGGGATCAGCAGGCCGATCGGGCTGGGCGTGGTCGACGTGGCGCTCGACGCGGCCGCTCAGCGGCTCTACGTGGTGCACCAGGGCGGTGCGCCGCCGGTGGGAGTCAACATGCACGTGCGGGTGCTCTCCCCGACCGACCTCAGCGAACTTGACGTGGTGGGTGACGAGGACGGCTTCGCCGGGATCATCGCCGCCGCCGTGGACAGCACCGCGGCACGCGTCTACGTCGCCCGGACCTTCCGCTCCGGCGTACCCGAGACGGCAGCCATCTCGGTGATCACCCGGCGCGCGGACGGCCGGCACGCGATCACCGGCACGATCGACCTGGAGGATGTGCTGCTGCAACCGGTCGACGTGGCGGTCGACGTACCGGCCGGGTTGGTCTTCGTGTCCTGTCTCGGCGGCAGCACCACCCACCCCGCGGTCGTGGTGCTCGACCAGGGCGACTTTCCCACCGACGGCGGCACCCGGCCGGTGCCGGCCGGCGCGGTGCTGCCGGTGCCCGGCGGTGGTCGGGCGGTGGCCACCCGACCGGGGACCGGCATCGGTTACGTCGCGACCTCGGCCGGTCTGCTGATGGTGGACGGCCGCTCCCGGGCCCTGCGGGTGGCGGTCAAGCTGGGCACCGTACCGTGCTCGGTGGCGGTTGACCCGGTCACCGGCGTGGCCTACGTCGGTGACTCTCTCGCCGGCACCCTGAGCCGGGTGCTCACACCGGCCGACGTGGCGCCTCGGGCGTGGCGCTAGCCGGGCCGATGCCCCGCGCGCGGGCGGCCGCCGCGGCCTCCTGCCGGTTGCGCACCCCCAGCTTGTCGAAGATCGCCGCGACGTGGTGGTCCACGGTGCGCACCGACAGCACCAGGTCGGCAGCGATCTCGGCGTTGGTCCTCCCGGCGCTGAGCTGGCTCAGCACCAGCAGTTGCCGCTCGGTGAGGTGGGCCGGGTTGGCCCGGGTGCCGCGGCGCGCGCCACGCGGGACCCGGGCACCCCGACCGCGCAGCCGGCCCCGGACCAGGTCGGCCGCCGCCACCGCGCCGAGCCCGTCGAGTATCCGCAGACCCTCGGCCACCGTGGTGGCGTCCGGGGATTCGGCCAGCTCCAGAGCCTGCTCGTACGGGTCGCCGTGGGTCGCCCACCGCGCCGCCGCGGTGGCCCAGTCACCACGGGCACCTGCCGCGTACGCCTGGGTCACCACCAGATCGGACGCCTGCGTGCCCACCGCATCGGTCACCGGGCTGCCGACCGGGTCGACGGTGACGCCCAAGCGGACCAGATACCGCACCGCCTCGGCCCGGAACGGCGCGGCACCCGGGTGCGCGAGGCGGGGCAGCAACTCGGCGGCGACCTCCTCCGCGCGCTGACTGTCGTTGGTGAGCCAGGCCCACTCCAGGTAGGCGAGGCCGGCGTACGCCGTGCCCAGCAACAGCCGGCCGCGACGGGCCCGATCCCACGCCTGCGCCAGCAGCGGCGCGGCGGCCGGGTCACCCCGGCGGGCGCGTAGCCGGGCGTACCAGGGGACGCTGTAGACGTACAGCATGTCCGGGTGGTTCTGGCGCTGCGCCAGCGCGCGCAGCCCCGGCTCGGCGTGGTCCCAGCCGCCGCGGCGCAGCTCGACAAGCAGATCGTGCACCCGCATGTTGTAGGCGTGCGACCAGAATCCGTGCTCCTCGGCGAAGGCCAGCCCGGCGCGTACGCACCCGGCCGCCTCGGCCAGGGCACCCATCCGGAAGAGCATCTCGCCGAGGTTGGTGTAGCCGCGCGCGACATACTCCAGCAGGCCGTCCTCGCGGGCCGTGTCCACGCTCTGGCGCAGCATGGCCAGCCCACCGGCGTCACCCACCTCGATCCGGGCGATGCCGAGATAGTTGAGGCACAGGGTGTCCAGGTCGCTGCGGCCGGCCTGGCCGGCCCGCTTGCGCGCCGACTCCAGGGCGGTGACCGCCCGCGTGAAGTCGTCGGTCAGGGCCAGGATGGCGCCCTGATAGAGCAGTGCGTGTGCCGCCGCCGCGTCGTCGGCCCGGTTGTCGAGGATCCGCACGGCCTCACCAGCGGTCCGCTCGGCGGCGTCGGTCTCGCCGGCCATGAACTGGTGCCGGGAGACGCGGATCAGGCAGCGCCCCCGGGCCGGCTCGTCGCCCAACGCGGCGTACTCCCGGGCGGCCTGCTCGCCGACCCGCACCGCCTCGTGGAACCGGTGCGCGTTGTAGAGCTCCCAGCCGTACTCGTCCAACAGGGCGGCGCTCTCCGCGCCGCCCAGCCGGTCGCGGTAGGGCAGCACCGACTCGAGGAGCACCAGTGCCTGCCGGTGCGAGCCCGCCGCCGCCGCGGCGCGGGCCGCGCTCGGGCCGACCGCGACCACTGTCGCCGGATCGTCCCCGGCGACGGCGTGGTGCACCAGGCGTTCCCGGTCCGGCGACGACTCGGCCCGCAGCGCCGCCAGCACCCGGCGGTGCAGTAGTCGCCGACGCAGCTCCGGCAGGTCGGCCTCGATCGCCCGGCGGGCCAGCTCGTGTCGGAAGGCCAGACCGTCCGGGCGTACCTCGATCACCCCGTTCTGCTCCGCCTCGGCCAGCGCGGCCAGCGCCTGCGGCCCGAGCAGGATGGCGGCCAGGTCCACCCCGACCGCCCGCGGGACCACGCAGAGCTGCGCCAACGCCTCCTGGCAGGCGGGTGCGAGGCGGCGGCACCGGGCGCGGACCGCGTCGCGCACCGCACCCGAGGCGGCCGAGCCGTCGGACGCCAGCGACTCACTGACGAAGAACGGGTTGCCGCCGGTCAGGGCGTGCAGCGCAGCGCCGTCGTGGCCGGTGCCGGCCGCCATCCGGGCCACCGCGGCGGCGGACAGCGGGGCCAGCGGGACGCGGACCACCGGCACCGTGGTCAACGATCCCAGCAGGCGGTGGACGGGGTGCGCGTCGTCCACGTCGTCGCGCATGGTCAGCAGCAGAACGGCCGGCAGCGGCCCGATCCGCCGGGCCGTGTAGATCAGCACATCGACGGTCGCCTCATCTGCCCAGTGGATGTCCTCCACCACCAGGAGCGTCGCGGGGGCGCCGCGCAGCTCGGCCAGAATCGCGGGCAACACCGCCACCAACGGGTACGTGGCCGCGCCGCTCGGCGCGGTTGGCAGGTGCGGCGCGGTCAGGGCGGCCGCCAGGGGACCCCCATGATTCGCCACCGCCTCGCGCAACGGCGCCAGAGGAGCGGGGGCGATCAGATCGTCGCACCCGCCGGAGAGTGCCCGCACCGCCGGATCGACCTCGGCGAGCAGGTGGCGCACGACGCTGGTCTTGCCGATCCCCGCCTCACCGGTGAGCAGGGCCACCGAGCCGGCGCCGCCCAGCGCGGCATCGACGGCGGCCCGCAGCGTGGTCAGCGCGGACCGGCGCTCCAGGAGTTGGGCAGGCATTCTTCGATGGTGCCACCCGCACCGGAGGCGAGTCCGGTTGAGACGGCTTGCTGACCGTGCTGTCCCAAATCGGTGCCCTCGAGCCGGACGCGCCGACCCCGACGCAATCAGACCGTCGAACCTTCAGCCGAAGCGTGAGTCGCGGTACGCCGGTGAGTGAGCAGTTTCGACCGAGCACGTGGTAGCCGCGAATAGCTGGGTGAAACGCCGGGAAGCGCCATATCCGGACCGGGTGGATCGAGATGACACCCACCTCAGTATGAAGTGGTCGTTTACGATTCGGCTGTGTCCGGAGACACCAGGCAGGGCGGCACCGGGGAGCCGGCACGGCGGCGGTTTGTGGTCTGTGGGGACGGTGCGGTGGCTCGCCGTCTGGTCGTTGAGTTGGCAGGCCGTTATGGGGTCGCGGTCACCGTGGTCCTACCGTCGAGCGACCACCAGGTATCCGACCTTGCCGACCTCGCCTCGGAATTCGGCGTGGCGGAGGGGCAGCCGGAGATCGTCGTGGCCCGTCGCCTGACCGGGGAGGTGCTCGATCAGGCTGGGGTCCGGGAGGCGGCGGCCGTGGCGTTCGTCGGTGTCGACGACGTGACGAATGTAGATGCCGCCATGATCACCAGGGAGTTGGCTCCGGACGTTCGGATCGTGGTCAGACTGTTCAACCCGGTGCTCGGTGAGGGCGTGGCCACGATGCTCGGGGACTGCGCCGTCCTCTCGGGGTCCGAGATCGCCGCACCGGCGTTCGTCGCCGCCACGCTCGGGGACGCGACGCCGACGTACCTGCGGCTGCCCGACGGTGAGCTGCTGCGTAGCGCGATGCGCAGCACCGTTGACCCGGTCGGTGCGGATGTGGTGTGCGGCCTGGCCGACACGACCGGCACCGAGCCGGTCGTCCTTCCGGCGGACCAGGATTCGGCGGATCTGGTACTCGTCCGCGCCTACGGACGGCCCCGGATGGATCCGCCGCGTCGAAGGCCACGCCTGCTTCGGGCCCTCGGCCTGGTGTTCAGCCGCAATCTGCGACTGGCCTTGGCCGGCACGGCCGCGATACTCGCCGTGGCCAGCGTCGTGCTGGCGTACTCCCGTGGGGTGAACCTCGGGGAGGCCGCCTACCTGACACTGCTGACGGCGATGGGAGTCGCCGAGGTCGACTCCGCCGCGCCGCTGGCCGAGAAGGTGACCGCGGTGGTGCTGGTGGCCACCGGGGCGGCGCTGCTTCCCACCGTCACGGCCCTGGTGGTGGACTCCCTGGTGCGTGCCCGGCTGGCGGTCGCCGCTGGCGGCATGACCGAGCCGATCGACGACCATGTCGTCCTGGTGGGGCTGGGCAACATCGGCACCAGGGTCCTGGAAGAACTGCACTCCGTCGGCATCTCCGTGGTCGCCGTCGACCGCACGGAGTCGGCACGAGGCATCGGTGTCGCCCGTGAGCTGGGTCTGCCGGTGATCGTCGGCGATGCGACCCGTCCCGAGACACTGCGAGCCGCGTCCGTACACACCTGCCGGGCGCTTGTGGTGTTGACCGACGACGACGTGACCAATCTGGAGACCGCCCTGTCCGGGCGGTCCTCGCACGAGGCGGACCGCGCACGGTCGGCAGCGGTCAGGCCCCCAATGCGGGTGGTGTTACGGCTGTTCGACGACGGCTTCGCGGAGCGTACGCAGCGCCTCCTGAGCATTGACGAGTCACGGAGCGTGTCATCCTTGGCGGCGCCGGCGTTCGCTGCCGCCATGATGGGCCAGCAGGTCATCGACACCATCGCGGTCGGCCGCCGGGTGTTGCTGGTGGCCGAGTTGCCCGTTGGCGCCGGGTCCGCACTCGAGGGACGATTCTGCCACGAGGTCAACCAGCCGGGCGCGCTGTGGGTGATCGCGGTGCGCACGGGCCGGACGGGACAGACCATCTGGTCGTTGCCGCAACGTCGGCCACTGGTCCGCACCGACCGGCTGATCGTGCTGGCCACACGCGCCGGTCTCGCCACGCTGCTGCCCCGCACCGTACCCAGCCCCGACGCCGAACCACTGGCCGATGTCGCGCCCTTGCGGCTGCTCGCACCGCGCGATGGCGGGTGAACGCTCCCCGTAGCCCGATCGTCCGCGGTACGAGGCGTACCGCAGTGTTCGCCTGACCGACGACTCGGCGTGACGTCTCAGCCAGCTCCGTCGATCCCTATATATCCATGACTGGACATCACCCACACCACTGCCAGCACGATCATGGATCCGACGACGAGGTGCCCTACGGCCAGGTCGAGGTCCCCGCGGGCTTCGGCCGCCGGGCGCTTCTGGCCGGTGCCGGCGGGACGCTGATGCTGGCCGCGCTGCCGAGTGCGGCCCGGGCGGCCAACACGAGGACGGCCGGTGCCCCGACCGCGGTGGTTGGCGCCGGCCGGTCATCCCTGATCACCCAGGGCACGACGTTGGTCCATGCGGACATGCACAACCACACGGTCATGTCGGATGGTGACGGCAGCGCCGAGGCCGCGTTCGCCTCCATGCGCGAGGCCGGTCTGGACGTCGCCGCGCTGACCGATCACGCGACGCTCTTCTCCATCGACGGGCTCAGCTCGTCCGAGTGGCGCACCACCGGCGACCTGGCCAACGCGGCCAACGACCCGGGTCGGTTCACCGCGATCCGCGGGTTCGAGTGGTCGCATCCGCTGCAGGGGCACATCAACGTCTGGAACACCTCCGACTTCGCCGACCTGTTGCGGGCCGGCAGCCCTGGCAGCCTGTACAATTGGCTCGCCGGTCGGCCCGGGGGTCTGGCGAGCTTCAACCACCCCGGACGGGAGGCGGGCCGGTTCAACAACTTCTCCTTCAACGCCTCGGCCCGTGACCAGCTCGTGGGGCTGGAGATGTTCAACCGCACCGACGACTTCCTCTTCGAGGGCTGGTCGTCGGGTGCGACGTCACCGCTGGTGGCGTGCCTGAACGCGGGTTGGCGGCCGGCGCTGACCGGCGTCACAGACGAGCACGGCACCAGCTGGGGCTTCCACGAGGGTAAGGGCCGCAGCGGCCTGTGGGTCGCCGAGAACACCCGCGCCGCGGTGTTCGAGGCGATGGCGGCTCGCCGTTCCTTCGCCACCCGCGTCTCGGGGCTGCGGGTGGACGCCGTCGCCAACGGTGTACGCATGGGTGGTGTCCTGAACGTGGCCTCCGGCGACGTTCGGTTCCTCCTCGATCTGGACCGCGGCGCAGCCTGGGACGGCAAGCCGCTGCGGATCCAGGTCCTCCGTCCTGGCACCTCGGCGCCGACGGTCGTCGACGTCATCGACACCGTCAACGGTCAGGTCGCCGACTTCACCGTGCCGCTCAACGTCGCCGACGGCGACTGGGTGGTGCTGCGGATCTCCGACCCGTCCCTGGCCAACGGCACTCCCGGCCCCGCCGGTCACCCCTGTAACGACTTCGCGGTGGCCTACACCAGCCCCTGGTGGCTCCGGCCCTGACCGTCGAGGTGCCGGTCCCGGTACGGCGGGTCAGCCGTGGGTGGCTGCGTCGGTCGTCCGGGACCGGCATTCGGTGTCGGGAGCGACGGCTCGTGTCCATCACCTCCCGCTGCTGCTCAGGTCGTGTCGTCGCTACGGACGTGAACGGTCCCACCGCCGCTGCGCAGTTCCTCCGTCACCTGCTTTTCGGTCAGGGCGACCAGGTGCGAGTCGATGCTCGCTTCGTCCTTGAGGCGCTGGTGCGTCCCGTGGACGAGGGCGGAGATCTCGCTCTCGTCAGCGTCCGGGAAACGTTGTTTCAGCGTCTCGACCTGGCGTTGCAGGGCGATCTCCGGGTCAACGAGACCGCCACTGGCCGCGGGTTCGGTCATCACACACCTCGCACGTCGTCTTCAGTGTCTGGACGAGTGGTGCCCCGAACATCCACTCGACACTCATTCGTTCGCGCAAAGTTCACCTGCGGACGCCGGCTTTCCCGCTCGGTCGGTGCGACGTTCAAGGAGGCCAATTCCTTTGACGTCTGGTCAGCCCATGATCATTATCGTGGTCCTCACGCTGACGCTGTTCGGCGCGACGACGTGGACGGCGCTGCAGCAACCGCTCGCCAGTAGCCCGGCTTTCCATCACCGCCTTACCGGAGCGCTGCTGGCGCTGAGCCTGGCGGTGACCGCCGCGCTGATCATGACCGTGCTCGCGGCCCACCCGTAACCTGGCGAAGGCTGGGGTGGAGATGAGCGCCCAGGTGGCGGGCCACCACGCGATGTCTTCCGCCACGTTGCCCGACGCAGGAACACCGCCAGCGGACGTCATGGGGATAGGCGCCTGTCCCGGTGTGCGACCGGGACAGGCCCTCCGGTCGGCTAGCTCGCCGCGAATTGGTGGCTCAGCCGCTGGCGGAGATCCCCCCGGTCGAGGTTCAGGTCCCGCGAGCAGGTACGCGGCAGCGCCGTCCTCCGCCAGTACGGCGGCGAGGAAATGAGACGATCCGGCGTTGTGATGTCCGTGTTCGCGGGCGAGGTCGGTCGCGCGGTCCATGACCCGGGCTGCGACGGCACTCCATCCGGGATCGCCGGGCCTGCCGGTATCCCAGAACTCCGCCCCATGCGACACCTCCTGGCCTACGCCCGATACGCCGGGGACGGCCCGCCGCCGATCGGGCTGGCCCGGTCAGGGCGCGGCTGGACCCCAGTGGTAGACGGGCGGAACGGAGCAGGGGCGGGTCTTCTTGGGTTTTGGTGGCCTCCTCGGCCACCCCGATCAGTCAAGACGCCCGGGGGCTTGCGGACATTGAATCCGCAAGCCCCCGAGTTCAGTTAATTACCGTTCCGTTCGCTGGTAGGGCTGGTAGTAGGACCGTCGTTCGGTGTCCGCCCGGCGAACTGCGGCGGAGTCACCCACAACCGAGCCGTCATCGAGTTCGATCGCTGCGCCGCGCCGCCGGCCCGAATCAACCACCGTCACCCGCCCGTCGATACATGCGGCGATCACTTTCTCGATGAGGGGCAGGTCCTCGTCGCCCGGCCCGAATTCCAGACGAGAGTCGAGCGCGAAGCCGACAACGACCTCATGTGCACTCCAGGCCACGCTGAATGGGCAGGGCCCAGTGGTTATCGGCTCCACAGAAAGCGTCGAAACCCCGTCTCGATTGATGTTCCACCTGATGGCGGCTGAATCCTTAATGTCTTCGATCATGTCTTTCAAGAAATTTTCCATATCAATTTCCTATTACATTCTCGGCCCATTGATGATGTCCCACTTTCGTCCGCCACCGGTGCGGACACGGAAGACCCACCCATGTCCTCCGCCCCCGCGTGGCTTCACGCTCCAACCAACACGCCAGCCCTTTTTGCCAGGACCGTTGAGGCGACCTGCACGCGCTCCCTTGTAGGCGCCCTGATTGCCGAACAATCTGCTTTGCACACCGAAGAACCTGCTTGACCAGAGCTTCCTTCCCGCGGCCGACCAGCCTGACCTGATCCCCCTCGCTCCGTTCAGGAAGCCTCGCGCTGCCGTCCTGGCCTGCCAGTTGGTGAATTTGTTATTGAGACGCTTGGCGCCGCTGAGTACACGCTGGATCCATTTCTTCACCGGCCTCTTCCAGCCGCTGTCGCTACTGCAGCCGCATTCTGCCCGCTTTCCGTCAAGGTCGGAGCAATTGACCGGATCGGCTCCGCAGTATTCGTAGGGGTTGGCGCTGCCCCCGTAGACGGGGTCGACCTGGAGGAAACGGCCGGTGGTCGGATTGTAGAGGCGGACGCCCATGAGGATGATGCCTGACGGTGTGTCCGCTGCTCGCTGCTTGGCGCCGAGCCAGCCGTAGCGCTGCGTCCCGACGTCGCCGGGATTGCGCGGCGTTCCGTATTCGGTGGCTTCGCTGGTGCGGGACAGGCCTTCGTCGTCGGCGTGGATCGTCGCGATCAGGTCCCCGTGCAGGTTGGTGATCTGCCAGTCGACCTGTGCGCTTTCGCTGTCGAAGATGCCGGCCATCGCTGACAGGCCCGACACCGGTCGGGTGAATCGGGCGGTGGTTTCCTGTGTCCACGACGGGCTGTCCTCGTCCCCGTCGTAGTGGTGCACCGACTGCACGGCGGTGCCACTGGCGTTGTCGGTCCACGAGCGGACTCGTTCACCGGTAACGTCCAGGACGTAATCCGTCGTGCGTCCGCCCTGGGTGATCGTGTCCACCAGGTCCGTCGAGTGGTACGTGAGGGTCGCGTTCCCTCCCGACGTGACGGCGGTGTCGATCGCGGGCACCGTCGTCGTGCGGCCCAACGCGTCGTAGACGTAACCGGCGGTGTTGACCCGGTCTGCCGTGTCGTACGTCCAGGTTCGCGACGATGCCGGCGTCGACGTCTGGCACACACCGTCGGTGCCCGGGCCGTAGGTGTTGGCCGAGTTGCGGTTCGACGAGGTGCTGAACCCGTACGAGCGGGTGGCGCACTGGCCGCCGATGGTGTCCTGGATCGAGGTGAGTCGGCCAGCCTGGTCGTAGCTGTAGTTCTGTTCGGACAGGCTGGACGAGCGGTCTCGCCATTGGCCGTGCGTCGATTCCACCACCGACTCGGTGTGCAGGGTGCAGTCGGTGGACGCGCAGCCGGGCTTGACGTAGGTCATGCCGACCTGGGTGCCCGTCTCGTCGGTCTGCGTGGTGACCTGCATGCCGTTTGGCCAGGTCTCCGATGTCAGTGTGCCGTCGGCGTCGTAGCTGCCGGAGAAGGTGCCGGCCTGCGTGTCGTTGACCGACGTGAGCAGACCACGCCGCTCGGCGCCACCGTCATAGGTGTAGGTCCGGGTGGCCTTGCCGTCGTTGCTGGTCGCCAGCCGCCCGAGCAGGTCGTACGTGGTGGTCGAGGTGACTCCGTCGGCGTCGGTGTACGACGTCTGCCGGCCCAAGCTGTCGTACCCCTCCTCCACCTGCGCGGTCGCCAGTCCGCCAACCACCTGCTGACTGCGCAGCAGGCGGCCCGTCGCGGGGTCGTAGACGTTCCGGCTGATGGGCACCGCCGTGCCGAGCCCTGACGCGGCCACGCTGGTCTCGTACGCGCGACCCGCGCTGTCGTAGGTCGTGGTGGTGGTCCGCAGCGTGCCGGCGCTGGTCTTCTCGGTGACCATCCGCGGTTGGTTGAGCATGTCGTAGGTGGTGGCCTTGGCCGGCAGTTCGGGCCCACTGGCGGCCTGGCCGCCGGACTGCACCCGGCAGGGCAGGTTGGACCACTCCGGCTTCAGGTCACACTCGGTGTAGCCGGAGCCGGAGGTCGCCCGGTAGTAGACGGTTGTCTGGGTGGAGGGCGTGTTGGTGGTGGCGCCGCCCGCCGGAGTCGTGGTCGAGGTGGTCAGGGCGGTGATCGGGTCGTACGTCGTGCGCGTGGTCTGGGCCAGCCCGGCCGGGTCGACAGTCACCACGGTCGGCTGGCGCAGGGCCCAGTCGTACGCGGTGGTGGTGGTCCTCTGGTCGGTGTCGCTCTCCACGCCGTTGGCGTTCCAGATCCGGGCGGCGACGACCTGGGTGGTGACCAGGCTGTACGGGCCACCGGTGGTCGGTGCGCCCTGGTCGTAGGTGTTCATGGTGTGCTTGCGCCCACGCACGGTGGTGCCGTTTGGCAGCATCACGTCGTGCTCGGGCTCCTGCGTGCTGGTCAGCCGCTGGCCGTCGGAGGAGTAGAGGTTGAGGGTGGAGTAGCGGCGGGCGAGCATGCTTTCCGCTGCCGCGTCGTCTGACGAACCGGTGTTGAGGGCGCGTGCCCGGTTGCCGGCGCTCAGTGTGCGGACGGTGTTGCCCCACTGGTCGTACCAGATGGCACCGACGTGCCCTCCCGGTGTGGCCGTGTTGACCTCCCGGGCGTTGGCGTCGAGGTAGGTCACCGTCGCCCGTTCGTACGACGACGGCAGGGTGCCCGCCGCCGGGTTGCCGTTCGGCACCTGGTTGGCCGGGAAGACCGCGGTGGCGTCGGTTGGCGCTTCGGCCTGGGCCCACCGGGTGGTCTGTCCTGGTGAGAGGTCGTAGGGCGCCCCGGTGCCGGAGACCGGAACCTTGTAGACCACCGTCTGTGTGGCGGTTCCGGCGGTGAGCGCCGAGCGGGTCACCTTGTGCAGCCGGCCCAGCCCGGGGTCACCCGGGATGGTGGTGTAGCTGAGCTGCCACGGCTCTTGGGCGTTCGGCTTGACGACGCTGAGGATTCCCTGCGCCGTGTAGTCGTAGGTGTCCCAGAGGTGGCGGGTGGTGCCGGCGTCGTTCCAGTCCAGGCGCGGGTCCCAGCTGGCCCGGAGCTTCCCGGCGTTGTCGTACGCGTACCGGGCCATCGGCACGGTGCGCATCGCGGGGGTGGCCAGGTCCGGGTCCCAGGCGGTGAAGGAGATTTCCTTCACTCGGCCCACGTGATCGCCCCAGGACGCCTCGACCGTGCCGGTCGCGGTGGTGGCGGTCGCGTAGGTGAAGGTGAGGGCGCGGCAGCCGCGGGTCAGGGTGGCGCAGTTGACCCCGTCTGGCACCGGTGCCAGCATCCGGGTGGGTCGAACGACCTCCTTGCTGTTGATCGTCACCTTCTCCCAGCCCAGAGTGCTGGTCTGGTTGCTGCCCGGCGCGGTGACCGAGGTCGGGAAGTACTTCCCGACCGCGGTGCCGGTCACCCGGGTGAACAGCACCGTGTTGCCCTCGTCGTCGGTGAGGGTGTACTTGTCGCCGGTCCCGTCGTAGGCCAGCTTCAGCGACTCCATCCCGACCTCCGGATCGAAGGCGGCGGCGGTGCGTCTGGTGAACCCGATCGTCTCGCCCTCGGGCAGCCCGACCTGGATGAGTGAGCCGTAGACGGTCAACGCCGTGTAGGGCGCGTCGGCCTCCTCGATCACCGTGCCGGAGACCCAGCCGGGGCCGAACATGTTCGCCGCGTCGGTGTCGTTCGCCCGGCGGGTGTTGTAGGAGCGGGTGACCGTCAGATCACTGCCGAACGAGTCCACGGACACGTCGCTGTCGGACAGGCTGTAGTTGCCCGTGATCAAATTGACGGAGCCAGGTCCCACGTCCTCGGACGCGGCGGACGCCTGGGCCCGATCGAAGGTGATCTTCACCGTGCTGGACGTGCCGCCCGTGCCGCCGGTGAAGATGCCGCGTAGTTGTAGCGGGCCGTCGCGAGGGATCGACTCGGCGTCCGCGGCGGTGAGCGTCGCCTCCACGTCCCAGTTCAACTTCGGGAAGGCCCCGCCGCCGCTGCTGGCCAGCGGCCAGGTGACCGCCGCGCCGCCCGCGGCCACGCTCACGTGACCGGCCGGGATGCTTACCCACCCGTCGGCGTCGCCGCGTCGCCACTGGTACGTCACACCGGCGGCGGCCGCCTGGCCCACGCCGGTGATGGCCACCTTCGCCGCGGTGATGTCACCCTCCTTGGGCGAGGTCACCGCGCCGGAGCCGACGTTGAAGGTGTACGCCTGGATCGCCGACTGGTTGCCGGCCCGGTCACGCGAGCGCACGTACAGCGTCTGCGGCCCGTCAGCGGTCGGAGTGATCGAGGCGGTGGCACTGCCGCCGAGACTGGCCGCGTTGACGGTCTGGTTGGGCGGGTTGACGTTGAGGCCGTACTCGTACGCGGCTACGTCACTCACACCCGATGGGCCGAAGGTGAAGGTGCCGGCGGTGCCGGCTGCTCCGGCCCACTGGCCCGCGGGGTATGCCGTGGAGGAGACCGCTGGCACCGCCGACGGCGCGGTAGTGTCGATGATCATCGAGCACAGGCCCGTCCAGGGCCCGTTCGCGATGCCGTCGTTGCCGCGGACCCGCCACGAGTAGGTGCTGCCCTCGGTGAAGGTGCCGGTCGGCACGGTGGTGGCGAGCCAGGAACCCGAGGAACCGGGGCCGACGGTCGTCCCACCGATCCGCGTGCCGCTGGCGGTCAGCCACTCGAACTCAGCCCGTACCTGCGAGCCCTCCGCGTCGTTGACCTGCGCCCGCAACTGGGGCGTCTTCGAGTTGATGTACGGGGCGCCGGAGCCGGTGGCGCAGGGCGTCGACGGGACGGTTGTTCGTGCCGTGACCGTCGCGTACGACTGATAGGTCAACTCCAGCTTCGGCATGTGCGAGCCGGCGTTGTAGTTGGCCGAGGTGAACCGCTTCCACGCCTTCGCGTCGGTTTCGGACGCGGTCAACGCCAGACCCTCGTTCAGACCTCCGGCGGCCCACTCGTTGAACGTCGTCGTGGGGAGAGTCACCGTGTGCCACTTGCCGGTGCTCCGGTTCGCCGACGTGTTCGTACACGCCGGATAGTTGTCGGCGATCGTGTACGACGCAATCGCCGAACTGAGCGTCGGACCTGGCCACACCCCGCTGGACAGGTTCGCCACCGTCCACGCCTGAGTCACCTTGTGCACGTTGAACGGCAGGTGGGTGGTGCAGTCCCACGACCAGGTGTGGAACAACTTCAACTTCGACGCCGTGATCTGCTTGCCCAGGAGGCCGTCGCTGTTGAAATTGTCGAAGTGGATGAACGACCGCGCGTCGCCGTCGTTGTCCGTCCCGGCCGCCAGCGAGTGACCGTTCTGTTCGGCCGCGTCCGTTCCCGAGTCGCTGTCCGCGGTCACGTCGCCGGTCGTCAGGGTCGTGATCGTCGGGTCCACCCGCACCGGCCACACCCGCGCCGGATCTCGCAGCCATGCGGCGTCCGCTGTCACCCGCAACGCCGTACCCTTCCCGGTTTTCACCAGCTTGTAGTCCACCGCGGCCGACGACACCGGCTCACCGGTCGGCAACTTCACCCGGGAGTCCTGCATCGAGCCGTGCGGGATCCATGCCACCGCCTTGCCGGCGGAGTCGAGCAGCGCGACGGAACCGTCCTTCTCCATCCGTGGCGTGAGCCCATCGAGCTGGAGGGGGAACAGCCACGAGTTGCCCGCCTGTGGTGACTGAAGGATCACCGTCTCTTTCAGTTCCGCGCCGGACGCGACAAGTTCCACGTCCGTGTGCGGCAACACGTCCCGGTACAGGGCTGTCGAGCCGTCCAGCACCGGGGCGACGCTCGCCGCGCCGTCGAGGCTGTAACCGAACGTGCGACCAGGACGCACGGTCACGGACGCCAACGGCTGCGACCGACCCCGGCTCGACACCGCCGGCCCGGCAAGGGACACCTGCAACCGGCTCGCCGCCATCTGCAAACGGCCATCGCCTCGCGCGACGAGCTTCGTGTCGATCGGTCGCCAGGAGCCGTCCGACTCCCGGAACCGCACCGGGGCGGAGTCCATCGACGCCTCGATCTCACCGCTGGGCAGCGCCCAGTGCTCCGCCGTCTCCGACGTCCGGCTGGTGATCTTCACCTTCTTGCCCGTGACCCGCGCTGTCACCAACGCGGCTGCCTCATCGGGCCGCTCCAGTATCTGAGGGCTCGGCGCCGACTGCTGAACGGGCGCCTGCGGCGCCGCCGCAGCAGCCCGCTCCAGCGTCACCCAATCCGCCATCGTGGCGGCCAGCACCACCGACATCCCCACCGCAACCGCGCGCCCCCATCGGCCACGCGACATGCGAGGAATTCGTGAGGGAGCACCCCACAACCGTCTACCTGACGCCACTACGTCCTCCTGAAAAGTGAGTAGCGCTCAGATAACCCCAAGTTAAGTCGATGATCATCAACCTTTATGGTTGATCACTGGTCCCATCGGGGGTTGCGGCGGGGCGTGCGGCACCCGCGCCACACCTACTGCCGCGGAGGCTGCCAATGCCAGGAACATCGTCGCGGCGGCGGACGAGCATGGATCTCAAGGGTCGGCCGTCCGGCCGCCGTCCTCAGTTGGGTGGCAGCGGTGCGGCTGGGCGTACCGCCGTGAAGTCGGCGTGCCCGTACCGGGTGGCGGAGAGCAGCAGCAGCCACTCGTCACAGCCCTGCCACGGGAACAGGTCGGCGGCGCCGCCGCGCACGGTCCGGGGACCGTCGCCGGTCCGTGGTCGCGCATCTGACGGTGCGCCGTCGAACCCGGGGATCCATACGTCGGCGCAGATTTCGTTCGCCGACCCCATGGCCGCCAAGCCGAACGCGTTCTCGCTGGCGGCGGTCCGCGTCGCATCGCCGAAGTCGTCGAGCAGTTGGTCCTCGTCGGGTTTCCCGTCGCCGCGGGAGGTCAGCGTGGTGGTGCCGGCTCGCGCCGCGTATTCCCACTGCGCCTCGCTGGGTAGCTGGAACGGCAACAGCTTGAGCAGGTCGTGCAGGTCGCCTTCGAGCCTAGCCGTGCCGGTGGCCGCCTCGGCGTAGTCGTCTTCGTACTCCGGCAGCCAGTGCTGGACCTGCGCCACCGTCAGCGGGTGCCGGGCGAGCAGGAACGGCTCGACCCGCACGTCGCGTACCGGTTGGGCGTCCCCGGCGCTGGCGAGGAACGGCGCGATGGTGTCCTCGACACCGCCGCTGCGCTCGATGGCGCGTACCGCGTCCAGTTCCGCCTCGGACAGTCCCATCCGGAACGTGCCGCCCGGAACCTCCCGGAACACAACCCCCGACGGGACATGCCGCCAGGCCGGGCGCCCGGCCACGAATTCCTCGGTCCACATGGCGGCGAACGCTAGCAGCCGCGCCGCCCGGCGGTCGCTCCCGATGCCCCGCGGCTTGCGCACGGATCAACTGCTCGGTGCAGGCTCCTTAGCCAGCCTGCTCGGGCCGGCCGCCGGCCATCGATTCGATGACCGGCTCGCTGAGACGACCGCGCTGCGCGCCGATGGTGAGACCAAGCGGTCGGGCCCAGCAGCGCGGTCGCACTCGCAGCGGCAGGGTCATGCGGAGTTGCGCCACTTTCGGCCGTTCCGGCCGATGAGCCGGTCGGCGTCGGTCGGGCCCCAGGAGGCGGCCTCGTAGGTGGGGATCGGCGAGTTGTCCTTCGCCCAGTTGTCGATGATCGGGTCGACAATCCGCCAGGCCTGCTGCACCTCGTCGCTGCGGATGAACAGCGACGCGTCACCGATCAGCGCGTCCAGGAGTAGACGCTCGTACGCCTCCGGGGACTCCTCGACGAACGTCTGGTCGTAGGAGAACTCCATCGTGGCGGTGCGGACCCGGAAGGAGTGGCCCGGCACCTTGGCACCGAAGCGCAGCGAGATGCCCTCGTTCGGCTGGATCCGCAGGATCAGCGCGTCAGCATCGAGGCCGGTGAGCTGGTCGGTCGGGATCGGCAGGTGCGGCGGCCGTTGGAACTGCAGCGCCACCTCGGTGAGCCGGGCCGGCAGGCGCTTGCCGGTGCGGACATAGAACGGCACACCGGCCCAGCGCCAGTTGTCCACGTTGAGCCGCATGGCGGCGTAGGTCTCGGTCCGGGAAAGGGGGTCGACGCCGGTCTCCTCGCGGTAGCCGGCCATCAACTCCTCGCGGGTGCCACCCCGGGTGTACTGGCCCCGGACCGCGGCCTCGGCGATGTCCCGGTCGGTGGGGAGCCGGATCGCCTGTAGCAGCTTCACCTTCTCGTTGCGCAGGCCCTCAGCCTCGAATGAGGCCGGTGGCTCCATCAGTGCCAGCGCGAGGACCTGGAGCACGTGGTTCTGCACGATGTCCCGCATCGCGCCGGCGTCCTCGTAGAAGCCGCCGCGGCTGCCGACGCCGAGGGTCTCGGCGACGGTGATCTGCACGTGGTCGACCCAGGAGCGGTCCCAGATGGGCTGGAAGATCGAGTTCGCGAAGCGCAGCGCCAGCACGTTCTGGACGGTGTCCTTGCCCAGATAGTGATCGATACGAAAGACCTGGTGCTCGTCGAACGCGCTGTGCACGACGCCGTCGAGACCGCGGGCCGTGACCAGGTCGCGCCCGTACGGCTTCTCGATGACCAGGCGGGCGAAGGAGCCTTCGCGTGGCTGGTTGAGCCCGACGCCGGCCAGTCCCTTGATCACCGGCTCGAAGGCCCCGGCCGGGGTGGACAGGTAGAACAGCCGGTTGCCGGACGTGCCCCGCTGTGCGTCCAACTCGTCGAGGGTCTTCACGAGCCGCTCGTAGGTCTCCGGGTCGTCGTAGCCGCCGGCGACGTACCGCACGCCGCCCTGGACCTGACGCTTGCTGGCGAGCGTGCGTTCGCCGAGGGCGCTCTCGGTGAACTGCTCGTCGGTCATCGGCGTGCGCGCGACGCCGACAAGCGCGAACTGGTCGGGGAGCCGTTCGTGCCGAGCCAGGCTCTCGACTGCGGGCAGCAGCTTACGCCGGGTCAGGTCGCCAGAGGCACCGAAGATCACCAGCGTGGCCGGCGGGGCACTCCGCTCCTGGATGAGCTGAGATGCGTGGTCCATGGTCTGCGTTCCTCCGGGGGCACAAGGGGTGGGGGATGCTGTCCTGCCGGGAATTGTGCGGCTCTGACGGTAGTGGCCGGGGGTCACGAGGCGTGGCCCGTTGGTCGCGGACCTTGAGCGTCGCATGCCGGGCCGACGGGTGGGCGACTCGGTGGCGGTTCGGTGCGGACTGTCGGCGTAACGAGGTGGTGATACGTGTGATCGGCCGGGCAGCCCGCGAAGAGGGCATCACCTGCCGAGCGCGTCGGACAGGCGCCGCGCCTCGGTGACGAGCCGGCTCGACCCTCCGCGCGCGGCGACGTCGGCCAGCCCCGGCACGTCGGTCCGGGCGCCGGTCGCGCCCGCCGTCTCCGCCGCGAGGGTCAACAGGTCCGGGGTGCCGCGCGGGACCTTCGGCGCCGCGAGCAGCGCGGGCACCGCGGCGGCGAGCAGCCGCCAGGTGCTGAGCGGGGCACCGGCGGCGGCCGCGTCGCGCAGCGGCTGCAGGGTACGGGTCAGCGTGACGTCACCGACGGCGGCGAGGGCGCCGAGGTGGGCCCCGACCTGGGGAGCGTCCAGGTCGCCGGTGGCGGCCAAAATCAGCAGGGCGTCCACGGCGGCGACCCGGTCGGACTCGTGCCGGGCACCCAGGCCGTACGCGAGCGCGAGGTCGACGGCGGGACCGCCGTCGCCACCGCACTCGGCGAGCAGCGGCAGGATCGCGGCGCCCCCGGACACGTCCTGGTCGGCGCCACTGGCGATGTCCGGCAGCGCGTACGCCGCGACGAGCCCCCGGTAGCCGGGCAGCACGGCCGGCCAGAGCAGGGTCGCGTCGCCGACGTAGCTGTCCACGGATCGGTCCCGCACGGTGAGCAGACCGAACGGGTCGTCCACGCCCTCCGGCGGGCTGATCCGCACGTGCGTCCGCTGCTGCGGCAGCTCGTCGTACCCCCAGTCGTGGCCCTGTCGGCGCTCCCGGCGGCGCAGCGTGACCACCTGCTGGTCCGGGGTCGGCAGGCCGCCGGCGCGCAGCCAGCCGGCCAGCCGGTCACCGGCAGGCGTGCCGAGCGCCGCCGCCTTGGCCGCGAGGGGCTCGTCGACCCGCGCGGGCAGCCGTAGCAGGGCCTGCGTCAGGTCCATCTCCCACGCGCCGTGCTCGCCGAGCCGGGTCAGGCGGTCGTACAGCGTCTCCGGGTCGACGGCACCGTTCGCCAGGGTCGGAGCCGCGAGCAGACCGGGGTGCTGGGGCGGGCCGACGCGGTCACCGATCTCGGCCAGCCGCGCCCGCAGCAGCCGGTGCGGCGGGGGGACCCGTGGATCGAGGGACGGGCCGCCCGACGTGCGGCGTCGCAGCGCCGCCCGCATCGCGGCCCACCGTCCCCGCCGGACGCTGCCCTCTGCCGGGTCGGCTGCCGCGTGCAGCACCCCGCCGAGGAGACCGCACAGGCAGCACGGATCCCACGGGTGTTCCTCCGCGTTGGCGCGGTGCCGCCGCAGCACCGGCACCAGGGCGTCCTTCAGTCGGGCGCGGTCGCCACCGGCGAGCCGGACCACCGCGTCGAGAACCCGTTCCAGAGCAGACGCCCTCGTGGGGCCGCCGAGCAGGGCAGCGACCTCCTCCGCCAGCTCGTCCGGGTCGGTGATGGCCGGGGGCGCGGGCAGCGGGCCGGCCGGTGGCGGCAGGTCGTCGCCCACCGTGGCGACGACGACCCGCGGGGAGACCACGTACCCATGTCGGGCGGCCAGCGTGCCGGCCCGGTCGCGGATGTCCGCCGCCGGGTGGTCGACGGCTGTCGCGATGACCTCGGCGACCTCCGCCGCCCGGTCGGTGTGCCGGCGGGCGAGCTGGTCCAGCCAGCCGAGCTGCGCGCGGACCAGCGCCTTGTCCGTGCGGATGAGCACAGCCCGCGAAGCGTCGAGCAGCCCCTCGACCTCCGGGGCGTCGAGAGCCCGCAGCGTCCTTTGCGCCATCGACGCCACGGACCCGGGAGCGTCGGCGAGCAGGCGCAGGTAGTCTCCGCGACGCCTGTCGACCTCACTGGCGGTGGGCTCCAGCAGGACGTGCAGGGTGACGAACGCCCGCAACGCGGCCGGCCGGTCGCCGCGCAACAACCGGCTCAGGCAACCGTCGAGCAGCGTCCCACGGTCCAGGCGGCCCTCGCCGGCCAGCCGCGTCAGCGCACGCGGCAGCGCGAACGTCTCGTCGGTCATGAACTCGTCGAAGGACATCCGCGTGCCGACGCCGTCCACCTCGAACAGGCGCGGCACCAGGGCGGCGAGGAACACGTCCGCCCGGAGCCGGTCCACCAGCGGGATCGGTCGCTGCGACTCCGGCGGCCACGCCAGTTGGGCGAGCCACCCGTTCACGAACTGGTCACCGGTGGGTGTCGCCGCCTTCTCGGCGGTGACCAGCTCGGCGACGAATTCCCAGCCGTCCGTCGGGTCGTCCCGGCGGAGCCGGTCGGCCAGCCGGTGGGCCAGCTCGCCCAGCCAGGGCACCCCACGCGTCCGCGCGACCTGGACCACCAGCTCGGCGTCGGCGCGCCGCAGCGACACGTTGCGCCGGCCGAGCAGCTCGGCCGCCGCGGCGGCGGTGGGCAGGGACCCGATCGCGGCCACCGCCAGGGC
Source organism: Micromonospora sp. NPDC049101 (assembly GCF_040648675.1). Lineage (NCBI taxonomy): Bacteria > Bacillati > Actinomycetota > Actinomycetes > Micromonosporales > Micromonosporaceae > Micromonospora > Micromonospora sp. NPDC049101. The sequence continues at coordinate 284,522 of NZ_JBEZED010000002.1, forward strand.
CGTCGCCTCCTTGTTCCACCACCAGTTGTCGCGCCGGCGGCGCACGTGGGCCACCAGAGCGTCGGCGAACGACCGCCGCCCCTGCTCGTCGAGGCCGGTGACCGCGTCGACGGCCGCGCCGACGTCACCCCGGACCAGGAAGTCGAACTGATCGGTCACGCCCCGACCTCCACCGCGGCGCCCACCATCGTCGTGGCGAGCGCGTGCTTGCAGGGCCCGCGCTGGCCGCGGTGCCGCGCCCACCAGGGACAGGAGCAGGTGTACGACCCGTCCGTCCGGCGGCGGACCCGGTAGACCTCGTCGCCGTGGCGTACGGTCGCCGCCTCGCCGTCGAGCGTGACCGCGCCCGCCTCGACAAGCGCCCGCGCCCCGACCAGTCGGGGATTGTCCCGCTCGGCCCGGCCGGCATCATACGGCAGCACCCGGTGGAAGTAGCCCGCCTCGGCCACGTCGAAGCCGACCCGGCCGGCGGTGCCCAGCTGGGCCAGCGCGGCCCGGACCCGGTCCGCCGAGATCCCCGCCGAGGCGGCCAACGCGTGGACGTCGATCGTCGGGTCCCAGGACAGCAGCGCGGCGACCAGCGCGGCGTCGTCGGCGACGTCGTCCGTGGCGAGCGCGCTCAGCGCGCCACCCTCACCGGAGAAGCCCCGGTAGGGCTCCGGTGACAGGGTCAGCGACAGCCGCAGCGCGCCGCAGTCGAGCTCCCACACGCTCGGCAGCGGCGGCGACCCGGCCGACGTCGGTGGCCCGTACACCCGCAGGGTCTTCGCAAACCGGAGGAGCCCACGCAGCGTGGCGAGCCGTCCCGCGCCGGCCAGGCACACCGCGCCGGGCACCGGGCGCGAGGTCAGCCGCAGCGAGCGCCCAGCCGGCACCACCCAGAGCACCGAACGGTCGTTGCCCGCCGGCAGCCGGCGCAGGAAGGCGACCGCCTCCGCCGCCGGGATCTCCGCCCGCGGTGCCATGGCCGCGGCGATCAGGTGGACCTCGGCGAACCCCCGTAGCCAACGCCCGGGCAGCGGCACCTTCTTCTCCACCACCGGACCATCGAGGGTGGACACGGTCAGGTCGTCCGGCCCCACCGACAGGTGCAGCGGGTCGATGCCACCCACGCGGGCCAGCGCCTCTCGCAGCGGCGCGTTCACGTCGACGTTCGTGGTGCCGTGCTCGACGACGTCGCCGTCGAACCCGGCCGGCACGACGTCCAGCCGGGCGTACACGCCGCAGCAGCCGGAGAACGACTCGAAGCGCAGCCGGTCCCGGCTGCCGGTGACCACGGGATCGAGGCTCGCCGGGCTGACCGGCTGGTGATAACGGGTCCGGGCGACCTCGGCGACCGCCAGCAACCCGGCGGCCGCCGCCTGCGGAGTCGTCAGAAAGCCGAAGAAGAACCGCGGGTTGGTCGCAGGCCCGCCACTGGTCTGCAGCGCCAGGTCACCCCGGTGCAGTGTGGACGGTCGAAGGTAGCGGTACGTCTGGAGGGCGCTCACGACTGCAGAACCTACGACCAACCCCCGACAGCGCGCCGCGACGAGGCTGGGAAGGCGGTGATGATCGACTCGGTTTTGGTGAAACCGGGGTGTTCGGGCCGCTGGGACACCGCGAATTTGCCAAACCGAGTCGAGAAGGGGAGACCCCGGTTGGCTCCGTCGACCCCAGCATCAGCCCCAGAGAAGCGCCGCCGACCCCAGGTTCACCCCCGGCCTCGGCGGCGGGCTCTGTCCGCCCCGATCGCGCGTTCCTACCCTGACCTGAGGCCTGACTCTCGCCGTCGAGGAGGAGCTGGTGACCACGCTTTCCGCCGGAAACACGAATATCGGCGTCGCCGTCCCGGACCTGCGCGTCCTCGACGCGCCGGACGACGTCATCGCGGATCTTAAACAATCGGTTTACACCCACAAAATAGTGGTCCTGCGGAACCAGGAGCTCTCGCCCGCCGACTTCATCGCGTTCGGCCGGCGGCTCGGGGCGGTGGAAACCTACTACGAGCCGATGTACCACCACCCCGAATACCCCGAGATCTTCGTCTCCTCCAACGTCAAGGCGGAGGGCAAGCAGGTCGGCGTCCCCAAGACCGGCAACTTCTGGCACCACGACTATTCGTTCATGCCCCGCCCGTTCGGCCTCACCCTGATCTACCCGCAGGTCATTCCGCAGGGCCGGCGCGGCACCCTCTTCATCGACATGGAGAAGGCGTACGCGCGACTGCCCGCCGGGCTGCGCGCCGAGATCGCGGGCACGCGCGTGGTGAACAGCGTGCGGCGGTACTTCAAGGTCCGGCCGTCCGACGTCTACCGGCCGATCTCCGAGGTGCTCGCGGAGATCGAGGAGAAGACCCCGGCGGTCACCCATCCCACCGTGTTCCCGCACCCGGTCACCGGCAACGACGTCCTCTACATCAGCGAGGCGGTCAGCCACCAGATGCGGGACGCCGGCGGTCAGCCGCTGCGCGACAACCTGCTCCCCGAGCTGTTCGCGGCCGTCGGGCAGGCCGACACCACGTTCACGCATCCCGGCATCCACCTGCAGACGTTCGACCCGGGCGACCTGCTCATCTGGGACAACCGCAGCCTGGTGCACCGTGCCCTGCACACCCCACAGCCGGAGCCGACCGTCTCGTTCCGGGTGACGGTGCACGACGAGTACGACTTCTATCCCGGCATCGGGCAGTAACCGGGTCGCGAGGGAGATGACGATGGAACTGGGTGGCGACGATGTCCTGCTGGAACGGGTGCTTCGGGTCTACAAGCCGCACTGCCGCTATCTGACCTCCGCCACGGTGACGGTCAAGGGCGACCCCGCCGACGAGGGCGGGCAGGCCAGCGTGCACGGCCGGTTGCACATCCCGGAGTCCTGCTACATCGACGACACCGGGCACTTCAACGCTGTCGAGTTCAACATCTGCTTCAACCAGATGATCTATTTCGTCCTCGCGAAGTCCATCAAGGAGCGGGTGATCCGTGCCTTCGCCCACTGGACCGTCGACGACTTCTGGGAGCGGCAACTGCCCGACATGTTCATCGTCGACTTCCACAGCTCCTTCCGCGAGCACATGCGCGGACGGGGGAGCGGCTTCTGGGGCGAACTCGACGTCGTCGACGTCTTTCAGCGGGACTGGGGCAACGGTCCCCTGCTCTTCCTGCAGACCGTGTGCCGCTTCGGCGAGACCGAGCGGGCCGCCTGCCACGGCAAGGTGCTCCTCGCGCTGAAGGCCTAGCAGTCGATCCGGCAAGCCTTCACCACCGAGGGGGAGTGATGTCCACACCGTACGGCGAGCCGATCGCCATCGTCGGTATCGGCCTGCGATTTCCGGGCGGTAACACCACTCCCGACGAATTCGCCGCGTTCCTGCGGGCTGGACGGTCGGGCATCCGGCCCCTGCCCACCGACCGGTGGGACCCGGAGGGGCTGACCTCCGACGACCCGGACGCCAAGGGCACCATCCGCTGCGCGCAGGGCGGATTTCTCGACGACGTCGACCACTTCGACGCCAAGTTCTTCAACGTCTCGCCCAAGGAGGCGGACTTCGTCGACCCGCAGCAGCGGCTCGCCCTGGAGGTGGCCTGGGAGGCGCTCGAGGACGCCGCCATCGACCCGTCCCGCCTGCGCCACGGCAACAGTGCCGTCTACCTGGCCGTCAGCAACCCGGACTACGCCGGTGAGATGGCCGCCTACTCGTACGCGGAACTGAACACCTACATGGCCACCGGGGCGACCTTCAGCGCGCTGTCCGGCCGGCTGTCGTACTTCCTCGGCCTGCGCGGGCCCTGCATGACCGTCGACACCGCCTGTTCCGCGTCCCTGGTGACGGTGCACCTGGCCGCGCAGGCGCTGCGGGCCGGCGAGACCGACCTGGCGCTGTGCGGCGGCGTGAACACCATCCACAGCCCGCGCGCCCACATCCTCGCCAGCCACGGCAACATGCTGGCCCCCGACGGCCGGTGCAAGACCTTCGACGACGCGGCCGACGGCTACTGCCGCAGTGAGGGCTGTGGCGTCGTCGTGCTCAAACGGCTCTCCGACGCCCGGCGTGCCGGCGACCGGGTGTACGCCGTGGTCCGGGGCTCAGCCGTCGGGCAGGACGGCGAGAGCAGTTCGTTCATGGTCCCGAACGGCACCGCCCAGGAACGGCTGATCCGCGCCGCGCTCGCGGTGGCCGACCTTCAGCCGGGCGACGTCTCCTACGTCGAGGCGCACGGCACGGGCACCCCGCTGGGCGACCCGATCGAGATGGGCGCGCTCAACGCCGTCTTCGGAGCCGGCCACACCGGACAAGATCCGCTGGTGGTGGGTTCGGTCAAGACGAACATCGGGCACATGGAGTCGGCCGCGGGCGTCGGTGGTCTCATCAAGACGGTCCTGCAGATGCGCGACGGCGAGATCTATCCGCACCTGAACCTGGAGACGCCGTCCACCCGCATTCCCTGGGACACCATTCCGGTAACCGTGCCCACCAAGGGCAGCCCCTGGACGGCCGAGCCCCGGCGGGCGCTCGTCAGTTCCTTCGGCCTGACCGGCATCATCGCCTCCGTCGTCCTGGAAGAGGCGCCCGGTGCCGGTCCGGGGCCGGAGCCCCGGCCCGGGGAGGAGCACATCTTCGCCCTCTCCGCGAAGAGCGAGCCCGCGCTGCGCGGACAGATCCGGCGCTACCAGCGGATGCTGCGGGACCGGCCGGACCTCGACGTCGCGGACCTGTGTCACACGGCCACCACCGGCCGGGCCCACTTCGACCTGCGGACCGCCGGGGTGGTCCGGGACCACGACGACGTGGCCCGGCTGCTCGACCGTGCCGTGACCCGGTCCGGGCGACCGGAGCGGACGAGCGGCCCGCCGAAGGTGGCGTTCCTGTTCTCCGGCGGCGGCTCCCAGTACGTCGGCATGGGCCGGCCCCTCTACGAGCGCCACGACACGTTCCGCGAACACCTCGACGCCTGCGACCGGCTGTTCACCCCGCACCTCGGGCGATCGGTCCGGGACATGCTGCTCGGCCGTGCCGACGACGCCGAGCTGATCCACCGCATCCGCTACATGCAGCCCGCCCTGTTCATGCTGGAGTACGCGGTGGCGCAGTTGTGGCTGTCGTGGGGGGTACGTCCCTCCGTGCTGGCCGGCCACAGCATCGGCGAGATCGTCGCGGCCACCACCGCCGGGCTGTTCACCCTCGATGACGCCGTCACCCTGATGGCGCACCGGGCCCGGCTCATGGACGAGTCGCCGCCGGGGGCGATGACCGCGGTCGAGGCGCCGCTGCCGGACGTCACCCCCCTGTTGGCCAGTCAAGACGACGTGTCGGTGGCCGCGGTCAACGGCGCCCGGCAGCTCGTCCTCTCCGGCGGCCGGGAGTCCCTGGCTGCCGTCGAGGAGCGGCTGGCCGAACGCGAGATCAAGCACCGGCGGATCGCGGTGTCCTGCGCCTCCCACTCACCGCTGATGGCGGCAGCCGCCGAGGAGCTCACCGACATCGTCGCGGGCCTCACGTTCCACCGCCCGGAGTTCACCCTCATCTCCAATCTCACCGGCGAGGTCGCCGACCCCGCCGAGCTGTCCACCCCGGGCTACTGGGGACGCCACCTGCGGGAGCCGGTGCGCTTCGCCGACGGGGTACGGGCCGTCGCCGCCCGTGGCAGCCACGTCTTCCTGGAGGTCGGTCCGGCCACCGAGCTCATCGGCCTGGGCAAGCAGTGCCTCGAACTGCCCGGCGAGCACCAGTGGCTGAACACCCTGCACCCGGAGGACACCGACGGCACGGTGGCCCGCCAGGCCCTCGCCCAGCTGTACGTGGCCGGTGTCCCGGTCTCCTGGTCCGGCTACCACAGTGGCCGTCCCGGGCGCCGGGTCACCCTGCCCACGTACGCCTTCGACCGGCGACGGCACTGGCTACCGGCGGCGATCGACGCCAGCCCGGCGCGTGGCGGGTCCGGCACACACCCACTGCTCGGCCGGGACGTCACCACCGAGGAGCAGCGCGCTACCGGGGTACGGGCGTACGCCGCGCGAATAGACGCCCGCCGACCTGCCTACCTGGCCGGCCACCAGGTGATGGGCCGGATCGTCTTCCCCGGCGCCGGCTACGTGGAGATGCTGCTGGCGCTGCAGGACGCGGTGTTCGGTGAGACCGGGCTACCGGTCACCGGCCTGACGATCCACGAGGCGCTCCTCGTTCCCGAGGAGGGCGCCGTCGAGCTCCGGACCCGGCTGCGGCACGGCCCGGACGGCGTCGCGGAGGTGGAGATCACCAGCGTGGCGCGGGACGACGATCCGGCGGGCGAGCCGATCGAGCGCCGCCACGTCACCGCCACCGTCCGGGCCTCCGGTGCGGACGAAGCCACGGCCCGGCTCGCCGGCACGGAACGCGAGTTGCGGGGCCTGGCGGACGCGGCGGGCGAGCCCACCGCCCGGCGGTCGGCCGACGACCTCTACGCCGACTTCACCGAGCTCGGCGTGACGTACGGCGGTGCGTTCCAGGGATTGACCGGGGCCTCCCGGCACGGCGCCGGTCTCGCCGTCGGTGCGCTACGCGGGGCGGAACCGGCCCTGGGCGAGCACCTGCCGCCGGCCGTCCTGGACTGTGCCTTCCAGACCATCGCGATGTTCGCCGACGACAGCGACACGGTCGCCATGCCGGTCGGTTTCGACGGCTGGCGGCTGCTGCGCAAGCCGCGCGGTGAGACGCTGCGCAGCGTACTGCGGATCAACGCGCCCGCCGACGGCACGGACCGGTGGGAGCAGCCGGAGCCGCCCACCGCGGACCTGCTCGTGCTGGACGGCGACCGGGCCGTCTTCGTGCTGGCCGGCCTGACGCTGCGGCGGGTGGCCAACGCCGCCCCGGACCGAGACCGGATGCTCTCCGAGGTGCGGTGGATCAAGCGCTCGCTGCGGGTCACCGGTGCGGAGCCGTGCCGGGTGCTGCTCGTTGGGCCGTCGCCGGCCAGCCTCGCGGCGCTGGCCGATCCGGCGCGGGAGCGCGACGTGACACTCCTCGTCGCGGACTCGGCGGCCGACGCGGCGAGGTTGCTGCCGGAGCGACCCACCCACGTCTGCTGGTTCTGGCGGCCGCCGGAGCCCGGCGAGGAGTTGCCCGCCGAGTGCGAGCGCAACTACCGCGACCTGCTCGCCCTGCGCGACGCGCTGGCCGGTGCCGGCTTCGGTCCGGACCAGCGGCTGTGGCTGGTCACCGAGAACGGCCAGTGGGTGCCGGGCGCCGAGCGCGCGGTCGCGGCGGAGCCGGCTGCCGCCGCCACGCTGTGGGGCTTCGGCCACACCATGTGGACCGAGTACCCCGCCTACCGGGTCACCCTCGTCGACCTGCCACCGTCCACCTCGGACGACGCCGGCCGCAACGCCGCCGCGCTGCTGGACGAGTGGGCCGCCAGGGACTCCGCCGAGTATCAGGTGGCCTACCGCGGCGGACTGCGCCACGTGCGCCGGGTGTACGCCGGCACCGGCGGCCCCCGCACCGACCGCGAACTGGTCGTCAGGGAGTACGGCCAGTTCAGTGGCATCGCCGCGGTGCCGCTCGCCGAGCCGCCGGCCCCCCGGGGCAGTGAGATCCAGGTACGGGTCCACGCGGCCGGCCTGAACGTCAAGGACGTCCTCAACGTGCTGGGCCTGCACCGACAGGTCGCCGAGGAGGCCGGGCTCGCACCGCCGGAGCTGCCGCTGGGACTGGAATACGCGGGCGTGGTGACCGCGGCCGGCCCCCTCGCCCCGTTCCGGGTGGGTGACGCCGTGGTCGGCGCCCACATCGGGGCTCTGCGGCGGATGGTGACGACCGAATCGGTGCTGGCCGCCCGCAAGCCCGCCCGGCTGAGTTTCGCCGAGGCCGCGGCCCTGCCGGTGGCCTACCTCACCGCCCAGCACGCGCTGCACCGGCTGGCGGGGATCCGGCCCGGTGACCGGGTCCTGGTGCACGCCGCGGCCGGCGGTGTCGGCCAGGCCGCGGTCCGCATCGCCCAACGGGCCGGGGCGGAGGTCTTCGCCACCGCCAGCCCGCACAAGTGGCCGGTCCTGCGCGCCCAGGGAGTGCGGCACCTGATGAACTCCCGCACGCGCGCCTTCGCCGACGAGATCCTGGCCGCCACCAACGGCGAGGGCGTCGACGTCGTCCTGCACAGCCTCGGCGGCGACTACGTCGAGGCGAGCCTGCGGTCCCTGGGGCGCGACGGCCGGTTCGTCGAACTCGGCAAGATCGGCGCGTGGACGCCCGCCGAGATCAGCCACGCCCGGCCCGACGTCACCTACCGCACCTTCGACTTCGGCGCGGCCGGCACGGCGGACAACCAGGAACTCGCCCGGACGGTGCTCGGCCCGGTCATGGAGCTGGTGTCCGCCGGGGACCTCGGCGCCCTGCCCACCACCGTCTACAGCCTCGACGAGGTCGAGGAGGCGTTCGGGGTGCTCAGCCGGGGCGCCAACATCGGCAAACTGGTCATCGGCTTCGACGACGAGCCGTCGCCGGCCGGGCGACCGGTCGAGATCGGCCCGGACCGTACGTACCTGGTCACCGGCGGGTTCGGTGCGCTGGGTCGGCTTGTCGCGGAACGCCTCGTCGCGCACGGCGCCCGCCACATCGCCCTGCTGGGCCGGAGCATCCCGCCCGCCGACGACCTGGCCGCCCTGCGGGCCAGGCTGGGCCCGGACACCGAGCTGATCACCTGCGCCGGCGACGTCGGCACCGCCGCGGACGTCCGGCGCGTCTTCGCCGAGCTGGCGTCGCGACCGCAGCCGCTGGGCGGCATCGTGCACGCGGCGGGCGTGCTGGCCGACGCGCCGGTGGCCGCGCAGACCTGGCAGAGCATCGACACCGTCTTCCACGCCAAGGTGTACGGCAGCCTGCTGCTGCACCGGGCCGCCCTCGACCATCCCGAGCTGCGGTTCTTCATCGGCTACTCGTCGGCGACCTCGATCCTCGGCACCGCCGGCCAGGCGAACTACGCCGCGGGCAACGCGTTCCTGGACGATCTCATGCGCCGGCGGCACGCCGCCGGGCTGCCCGGCACCTCGGTCAACTGGGGAGCCTGGGGCGAGATCGGCCTGGCGGCGGGCATGGACCGGCAGTACGTCACGAACATCGAGCGCCAGGGGTTCGGCTTCTTCCGGCCGGCCGTGGGGGTGCGTGCGCTGTTGCGCCTGCTGAGCCGGCCACCCGCTCAGGTGACGATCGCCGAGGTCGACTGGGACCGGTGCGCGTCGACCCGCCCGCAGCCCAACAGCCTCTACCACGAGGTCGGCCGGGGCCCGTCCGCGCCGACCGCCACCGTCGACCTGCGGGCGCTGCTGGCGCTCCCGGACGGTGACCGGCGCGAGGCGGTCTCCGGGACGGTACGCGGTCTGATCGCCACCCAGCTGCACTACGACGGCCCCGACGACGTGCCGCCGGACGCCCGCTTCTTCGAGATCGGCCTGGACTCGCTGGCCGCCGTCGAGTTGAAGAACGCATTGGAGACGTGCTTCCGGATGCCGCTGTCCACCGCGAGTGTCTTCGACCATCCGTCGGTCGCCCAGCTCGCCGAGTTCATCGACGGGCAGCTCGCCACCGTCCACGCGGGCACGGACGGGGAGACCCGATGAGCCACGCCGGGCCGTCCGCCGGTTCCACCCCGCGGTTCGCCACCATCGCCGCCACCGCGGCGCACCACGCCGAGGTCCGGCCGGACCGGATCGCCGTCGAGTGCGGCGGGCGGCAGCTGACCTTCCGCGAACTGCACGAGCGCAGCGACGACACCGCGCAGACGCTGCTCGCCGACGGCATCACCCCCGGAGCCCGGGTCGGGTACCTCGCCAGGGACACCGAGCACTACCACGAACTTCTCCTGGCCTGCGCCAAGATCGGCGCGGTGCTGGTGCCGGTCGACCCGCGGCTCACCCCGGTGGAGGTGGAGCACGTGCTGCGCGACGCCGAGGTCGCGCTCCTGGTCACCGAACCCGAACGGCGGCCCGGGGTGGAACGGCTGCGGGCGGCACTGCCGGGCCTGCGTACCGTGCTCGATCTGGGTCTCCCGGCCCGCAGCCGGCCCGGCGCCTCGATCCCCGCGGCCACCGCCGGTCCCGGCCGCCCGCTGATGCAGATGTACACGAGCGGAACCACCGGCGCGCCCAAGGGTGTGGTGCTCGGCGAGGGCAGCTTCTGGGCGGTCAACGACCTGCTCGCCCGGCACCGGCTCGACTGGCTGGAACTGCGCGCGGACGACCGCATCCTGCACGTCCTGCCGGGCCACCACATCGGCCCGCCGTGGTGGTTCCTGCAGGGTTTCCGGGCCGGCGCCACAAGCGTGATCGGGCAGGGCTTCGAGGGCGCGCGGACCCTCGCCCTGATCCGCGACGGCGGCATCACCAACACCATGATGGTGCCGTCCATGCTGCGGATCCTGCTGGACGAGCCGGGTGCCGGACGGGACGCCTTCGTCGGCCTGCGCAAGGTCGTCTACGGCGGCAGCCCCATCCCCGAGGAGTTGCTGCGGCGCTGCCTGGACGTGATGGGCTGCCAGTTCGCCCAGATCTACGGGCTCACCGAAACCTGCGCGTCGGCGGTCTGCCTGCCGCCGTCCGACCACGTGCCGGGCAGTTCCCGCCTCACCGCGGCCGGCCGCCCGTACCCCGGGGTGGCCGTGCAGATCGTGGACCGCGCGGGCCACCCGCTGCCCGCCGGGCAGGTCGGTGAGGTCTACCTCGACACCCCCGCCGTCATGGACGGCTACTGGCGGCGTCCCCGCGACACCGAGAGCGCCCTCGCCGGCGGATGGTTGCACACCGGCGACGCGGGTTACCTCGACGAGGACGGCTACCTCTACATCCGGGACCGGATCAAGGACGTCGTCCTGGTGGCCGGGGAGAACGTGTACCCGGCCGAGGTGGAGAAGGCCCTCGGCCGGCATCCGGCGGTGGCCGAGGTCGCCGTGGTGGGGGTGCCCGATCAGGTCCGCGGCGAGGCGGTCAAGGCGTTCGTGGTGCCCCGGCCGGACCACCAGCCGTCCCCCCGCGAGCTGCGGACCTTCCTGAAGGACCGGCTGGCCGACTACAAGGCTCCCACCGAGTACGCCTTCGTCGCCGCCCTGCCCCGCAACGCCAGTGGCAAGGTCCTGCGCCGCCAGCTGCGTGACCTTTCCTGACCAGACGCACCGGAGACGGAGAACCCCATGGACCTTGCGCCCCTGCCGACACCCCGGTTGCAGGAGTGTCCGTTCGGCCCGGCGCCGGAGACGGCGCGGCTGCGCGCCGAGGCGCCGGTGACCCGGGTGAGATGCCCGACCGGGCTGACCGCCTGGCTGGTCACCCGGTACGCGGACGTCCGCGACGTCCTCGGCGACGCGGACCGCTTCAGCAGCCGGGCCGGCCAGGCCATCCACCTGATGGCGCACGCCGACCCGGACCGGCCGATCGGGGTGGGCGAGTTCACCCGGCTGGACGGCCCGGAGTACCAACGCTTCCGCCAGCACATGGCCCCCGAACTCGCCACGCCCAAGCGGATGGCGGCGTTGCGTCCGATCGTGCAGCAGATCGTCGACGACCGACTCGACGCCATGGCCGCCGCCGGCCCGCCGGCCGACTTCTACACCGGTTTCGCCCTGCCCGTCACCGCGGCCACCATCGGCGACCTCGTCGGGGTGCCGCCCGGCGATCGCGAGCTCTTCCAGAACGCCGCCACGGCGGTGTTCACCGGCACCAGCAAGGAGGACCTCGCCGCCGCGGTCCAGCCCCTGCACGCGTACCTCTACAAGATGATCGTGCAGCGGCGCGCGCACCCCGGCGACGACGCCCTCAGCCGCATGATCACGCGCAGCGCCGCCGGCGACCGACCCTTCAGCGACCCGGAACTGGTGGCGATCGCCGCCACCATGCTGGCCGTCGGGTTCGACACCACCGCCACCGTCATGTCCCACGGCGTGCTCGCCCTGCTGGCGCACCCGGCGGAGTTCGAGCGGCTGCGGGCCGATCCCACCCTGGTGCCCGGCGCGGTGGAGGAGTTGGTGCGCTTCTTCGGCGGCGCGCCGGGGATCGTGCGCCAGGCGACCCGCGACACCGAGATCGGCGGCCATCCGGTCGCCGCGGGGGACTACGTCGTCGCCGCCATCCAGGTGGCCGACCGCGATCCCGAGGCGTTCGCCGACCCCGATCGGCTGGACGTCGGCCGGCGGCCCAACCCGCACATGGGCTTCGGCTACGGCACCCACCAGTGCTTCGGGCAGCAGACCGCGCGACTCGAACTCACCGTGGTCCTGGAGACGCTGCTGCGCCGCGTGCCGTCGCTGCGCCTGGCGACGCCGCTGGCGGACGTGCCGTTCAAGACCGGAACGCCGGTGTTCGGGCCGGCCGAGGTGCCGGTGGACTGGACCGCCATCCGGCCCGCGACGGCTGGGGCGTCGGCATGAGGATCAGGGTGGACGCCGACCGGTGCGTGGCATCGGGCGTGTGCGCGTTCACCGCACCTGAGGTGTTCGACCAGGGCGACGAGGACGGCGTGGTCCGGGTGCTGCAGGCGGAACCACCGGCCGACCAGCACGAGGCGGTGGAGGAGGCGGTGCTGGGCTGCCCGGCCCAGGTGATCACCATCGAGTAGCCGCCCCGTCCGCCCCGCCCCCACCCCGCCTCGCCCCTGGGGAGTCCCCGCCGTGTCCGCCAGCGAACAACAGTTGCGCCAGTACCTCCGGCTGGCCACCGCTGATCTGCGTCAGACCAGGCAGCGCCTGCGGGAGCCGGTCGCCGTCGTCGCGATGGCCTGCCGGTTCCCCGGCGGAGTCAGCTCACCCGAGGAGCTCTGGAACCTGGTCGCCGGCGGCCGGGAGGCGATCTCGCCGCTGCCCGCCGACCGCGGCTGGGACCTCGACGCGTTGTACGACGCCGACCCGTTGCGACCCGGGACGAGCTATCTGCGCGCCGGCGGATTCCTCCGCGACGTCGCCGGGTTCGACGCCGGGCTGTTCGGCATCTCGCCACGCGAGGCGCTCGCCATGGACCCGCAGCAGCGGTTGCTGCTGGAGGTGGCGTGGGAGGCGTTCGAACGCGCCGGTCTGCCCGCTGGAGACCTGCGCGGCGAGACGGCCGGCGTCTTCGTCGGCGCCGCCCCCCAGGAGTACGCGCCGCGGTTCGGTGATCCGGCCGGCCGGGACCTGGACGGCTACCTGGCCGTCGGGAACACCACGAGCGTGCTGTCCGGCCGGATCGCCTACACGTTCGGGCTGCGCGGCCCGGCGATCACCGTGGACACGGCCTGTTCCTCGTCCCTGGTGGCGCTGCATCTCGCCGTGCAGGCGCTGCGGCGCGGCGAGTGCACGATGGCGCTGGCCGGCGGGGTCACCGTCATGTCCACCCCGAACTGGCTCGTCGGCCTCAGCCGGCAGCAGGCGGTGGCGGCGGACGGCAGGTGCAAGGCGTTCGCCGCGACGGCCGACGGCTTCGGCCCGGCCGAGGGCGCGGGGCTGCTGCTGCTGGAACGGCTGACCGACGCGCGGCGGCACGGGCATCCGGTGCTCGCCGTGGTGAAGGGCTCGGCGGTCAATCAGGACGGCGCGTCCAACGGCCTGACCGCCCCCAACGACGAGGCGCAGGAACAGGTCATCCGGCAGGCGCTGGCCGACGCCGGGGTGGCCGCCGCCGACGTGGACGTGGTGGAGGCCCACGGCACCGGCACCAGGCTGGGCGACGTCATCGAGGCACAGGCGCTGACCGCCACCTACGGCCGGGACCGTCCCGTGGACCGGCCGTTGCTGATCGGCACGGTGAAGCCCAACATCGGCCACACCCAGGCCGCCGCGGGTGTGGCCGGGGTCATCAAGCTGGTCATGGCCATGCGGCACGGCCTACTGCCCCGGACCCTGCACGCGGACACCCCCTCGCCGCACATCGACTGGACCGGCGGGCTGCGGCTGCTCGCCGAGGACCAGCCCTGGCCGGGCACCGACCGGAGACGGCGGGCGGGCGTCTCGTCGTTCGGCATCAGCGGCACCAACGCCCACGTCATCATCGAGGACGTCGCCGGCGTTCCCCGGGCGGACCACGGACCGGAGCCGGCCGAGCCCGTCGTCGTACCCTGGGTGTTGTCGGCGCGTGACGCGGACGCGCTGCGCGACCGGGCCGCGGCCCTGCTGGGGTCCGCCGGGGAACCCTGCGCCGCCGCGCGGCCGGTGGACGTCGCCTGGTCGCTGGCCCGCACCCGGACGCCACTGGAGCACCGGGCCGTCGTGGCCGGGCACTCACGGGCGGAGTTGAGCGCCGGGCTCGAAGCTGTCGTCTCCGGCGCCCCGCGGGCCGGGGTGGTCCGCTCCGTGACCCGCGGCGTCGGGACCAGCCTGGGTCTGCTCTTCGCCGGCCAGGGCGCGCAACGACCCGGCATGGGCGCTGAGCTGTACGCGGCCTTCCCGGAGTTCGCGGCGGCCTGGGCCGAGACGCGTGACGTGCTGGACGGCATGCTTCCCGGCCGGCTGGACGAGGTCGCCTTCGGTGCGGACGAGCGGGCGCTCCGCCGGACCGAGTGGGCCCAGCCGGTGCTGTTCGCCTACCAGGTGGCGCTCTTCCGTCTGCTCGCGTCCTGCGGGACCCGCCCGGACCTGATGGTGGGCCATTCGGTGGGGGAGATCGCGGTGGCGCACGTCGCCGGCGTCCTCGACCTGCCGGACGCCTGCGCGCTGGTGGCGGCCCGGGGACGGCTGATGCAGGAGCTCCCGGAGGCCGGCGCCATGCTGGCCGTCGCCGCCGGGGAGGCCGAGGTGCTGGCGGCGCTGGCCGGCCGCGCGGGCGACGCCGGCATCGCCGCGGTCAACGGCCCGGCGGCGGTCGTGGTCTCCGGCACCGAGCGGGCGGTGACCGACCTCGCCGGGCACTTCGCCGGCCACGGGGTACGGACCCGCCGGTTGCGGGTCAGCCACGCCTTCCACTCGCCGCTGGTCGAGCCGATGCTTGCCGGCTTCCGCGCCGTGCTGTCCGGACTCACGTTCCGGGAGCCACGGTCGGCGGTGGTGTCCACGGTGACCGGCCGTCGCGCCGGGCCCGGTGACCTCACCTCGGTCGGCTACTGGCTGCGGCACGCCCGCGAGGGGGTGCGTTTCGCCGACGCCGTCCGGGCGCTGGAGGGTGCCGGCATCCGCCACCTGATGGAGGTCGGCCCGGACGGCGTGCTGTCCGGGCTGGCCGCCGACACCCTGACAAGCCCGGACGAGGTGGTGCTCTGCCCGCTCGGCCGCCCGGGACGCCCGGAGCCGGTAGTCGTCGTGGAGGGTCTGGCCCGGGCCTGGACCTCCGGGATCGAGGTGGACTGGGCGGCGCTCTGCCCGGGCGGTCAGCGGGTGGACCTGCCGACCTACCCCTTTCGGCGCGAGCGGTTCTGGCTCCGGCCGTCCGCGCGTGGCCCGGCCCCGGATCCCGGCCACCCGCTGTCCGGCCCAGCGGTGGAGCTCGCCGACGGCCGGGGCACGGTCCGCACCGGACGGCTGTCGGTGGCCACCTGGCCGTGGCTGGCCGACCACCGGGTGGGTGAGCGGGTGGTGCTGCCGGGCACGGCCCTGCTGGACATGGCCCTGCGGGCGGGCCACGAGGCCGGTTGCGACCGGCTCGACGAACTTCTCCTGCACACCCCGCTGGTGCTGGTCGACGGCGACGGGATGGACGTCCAGGTCGTCGTGCGCGAGGCGGACGACGCCGGGCGGCGCCGGGTGGAGGTGTACGCCCGGCCCGGCCCGGCCGCGGGCGGACCCTGGACCCGCCACGCGTCCGGCGTGCTCGCCCCGGCCGACGTGCCCGGTCCCGGGCTCCCGATCTGGCCGCCACCGGATGCCGATCCGCTCGACCTGACCGGCTGCTATGCCCGCCTCGCGGGCGCCGGCCTGCGGTACGGGCCGGCCTTCCGGGGCCTGCGGGCCGCCTGGCGGCGCGGCGACGAGGTGTTCGCCGAGGTGGCCCTGCCGGACGGCGTCGACGCGACCGGCTGGCTGGTGCAGCCCGCCCTGCTGGATGCCGCGCTGCACCCGATCGTCCTGACCGGCCTGGTGCCCACCGGCGGCGCAGGCGTGCTGCCCTTCGCCTTCGAAGGCGCCGAGGTGTACGCGACAGGCGCGACCGTGCTGCGGGTGCGGCTCGCCCCGGCGGTCGCCGGGACGGTGTCGGTAACCGTTGCCGACGAGTCCGGCGACCCGGTCGCGGCCATCGAGGGGCTGACGCTGCGGCCGCCACCCGCTGGGGACGCGAGCGAGGCGTGGCCCGGGCGCGACGCGTTGTTCGTCGTGGCGGAGGTGCCCGTGTCCGGCCGGCCGGCCGACGTCCGGCGCGCCGTACCGCTGCCCCCGCTCGGCCCGCGCGCCCTGGTCTCTCCGCCGGCCGCGGCGGATCCCGCCGGACCGCCGCGGGTGGCCGTCGCCGCGCTCGATCCGCGAGCGGACGCGCGGGGCGCGGTACGGCAGGCTCTGGCGCTGATCCGCAGCTGGCTGCTGGAGGAGGAACACCACGCCGGTATGCGGCTCGCGGTCGTCACGCGTGCGGGTCTGCCCGCCCACGCCGCGGCCGAGGGGCTGGTGCGTTCCGCGCAGGCCGAGCATCCGGGCCGGTTCCTGCTGGTGACCGGTGACCGACTCGGCCGGGAGACTCCGATCCTGGACGCCGTCGCGCTCGCGGCCGCCGCCGGTGAGGACCACCTCGTGCTCCGCGACGGCGAGGCACTCGTACCGCGCCTGGTCCGGGCACACCCGACGCGCGCCGCCACTCTCCTCGGGTCCGCGACGGGCACGGTCCTGGTCACCGGGGGCACCGGCACGCTGGGCCGGCGGCTGGTCCGCCACCTGGTGACCCGCCACGGGGTGCGGCGGCTGCTGGTCACCGGTCGGCGCGACCCGACCGCCGGTGACACCGCCGGGTGGGCCGCGGAACTCGCCGACCTCGGGGCGAGGGTGGACGTGGTGACCTGCGACGTCACCGACCGGGGCGCGCTGGCCGCGCTGCTCGCCGCCGTCCCCGCAGACGCGCCGTTACGCGCCGTGGTCCACCTCGCCGGTGTGGTCGACGACGCGACCGTCACCATGATCACCGACGAGCAGTTGGAGCGGGTACTGGCGCCGAAGGCCGACGCGGCGGTCGCGTTGGACGAACTGACCGCCGGGCTGGACCTGTCGGCGTTCGTGCTGTTCTCGTCCGTCGCGGGCGTCCTGCCCACCGCCGGTCAGGGCGCCTACGCCGCGGCCAACGCCTTCCTCGACGGCCTGGCGGCCCGCCGCCGGGAGCGCGGCCGGCCCGCCCTGTCGCTGGCGTGGGGCCTGTGGGCCGAGACCAGTGGCATGACCGGCGGGCTGGACGCGGGCGACTGGGCCCGGCTCGGCCGCGCGGGAATGCGGGACCTGTCCACCGAGGACGCCTTGGCGCTGTTCGACGCGGCACTGGGGATGGACGCGAGCACGGTGGTGCCGGTACGGCTGGACCTGGCGGCCCTCCGGGCGGCCGAGGGCGGCGCGCCCTCGCTGCTGCGGTCCCTGGTCCGCGCTCCGATGCGTCGCGCCGCCGGTGCGGCCGGTGGACCCGCGCTGGCGCAACGCCTGACGGCGCTGTCCGAGAGTGAACGCCGGCGCGTCCTGCTGGAGGTGGTGCGGGGGAGTGCGTCCACGGTCCTCGGACACGGGTCGGCCGGCGACATCCTGGCCGGTCGGTCGTTCCGGGAGGCCGGGTTCGATTCGCTCGCCGCGGTGGAACTGCGCAACCACCTCGTCGCCGCGACCGGCATCCGGCTCCCACCGGCCGCGGTCTTCGACCACCCGACCCCAGCCGAGCTGGCCGACCACCTGCGCACCCTGCTGCCGCGGTCCCGGCGAGCCGGTCGCGACGAACCGGACCGCGAGATGTTCGGGCTGTTCGCCGCGGACGAACTCGACCTCCGGTGACCGGGCCGGCCGACCCACGCGCCCGTCCCCGCGCGGAGCCGCGCCGGCAGTTCACCGGAACCGGGAACCACCGTCAGGCGGCCGCTTCTGTCGCCGCACCGTCCATTGTGTAAACGATTGGTAACGAGCCTGCGGGCTTCATGAAGTGACCCCCTAGCCAGGCCCGGTGATCCGTGATCCCGGGTCAAAACGTGTGCTCCGGCACCCCTATTCACCACACCCCTATAGGGGTGTCCATCGACGAGGGTCTTGCGCATCATGGAGTCGACGGCGAAGGGCGTGGTCGAGCTTTCATCCGGGGGGATGCCGCAGACGCAGCCGGTGGTCCTCTGGGAGAGCAACGAGCGCCGCTTCGCCCGACGGCCCGTCTGTGAGTGTTGCTAACGGGAACGGGGGGTCCTCAGTGACGCAAACGAGAATCAAGTTGCGAACCGACAGTACACTAGTGGTGGAGCGACAACACCAGCTCCGGGTCGTGGACGACGCCTTCCAGGCCTGCCACCGCAACGCCGGTGCGCTCGTCCTGGTCGAGGGATACTTCGGCACCGGCAAGACCGCCCTTCTCAAGGCGGTCAAGGACCGTGGCGGGGTCGAGGGCTTCGCGATCCTCCAGGCGCGCGGCAGCGAGTTCGAGACCGGATTTCCGTACGGCGTCGTCCGGCAGCTCCTGGAGTACCACCTCTCGTCGATGACCGAGGAAGAACGCGCCGCGGTGTTCACCGGCGCGGCCGCGCTCGCCGCGCCACTGTTCCACCACCAGACGACGCCCGGCCCGCACAGCGGCGAGCCGCACAGCGACGACCCGGCGCGTGAACAGTCGGTGCTGCGGGGGCTCTACCGGATGCTCGTCAACCTCGCCGACCGCCAGCCGCTGCTGCTCCTTCTCGACGACATCCACTGGGCCGACGGCCCGTCGCTGCGCTTCCTGCACTACATCGAGGGTCGGCTCGAGCAGCAGTCGATCCTGTGCGTGGCGACCACGGCATCGGTCGACCGCGGCTACAACGTCGACGTCACGCACGCGTTCGTGACGTCACCCGCCGTGCACCTGCTGCCGGTCGGCGTGCTCAGCGAGGAGGGCGTCCGCGAGGTGCTCGCCTCGGCCCTGGGTTTCCTGCCCGACGACGCCCTGGTCCGGGTCTGCCACCAGGCCACCGGCGGCAACCCGTTCTTCCTGCACGAGCTGATCAGCGAGATCCGGGCGGAGAGCGGCGCCGAGCGGCCGCTGAGTCCCGCCCTGGTGGCCCGGGCCGGCCCACGCAACGTGGCCCGGGTCGTGCACCGCTGGGTGCAGCGCGCTTCCCAGGAGCACGTGGACAACGCCACCACCCTCGCCCGTGGCCTGGCGGTGCTCGGCAACTCCGGGGACTTCGACCAGCTCGCCGGCGTGACCGGCCTGTCCCGCCACGAGGTCGCCGAGGCGGCCAGCGTGCTGATCGACATCGGCGTGGTGGAGTCCGACACCCACCTACGCTACGTGCACCCGATCGTGCGCAACGCGGTCTACGAGCACATGCCCCGCACCACCCGCTACCGAGCACATACCAGCGCGGCGCGCACGCTGGCCAGCAGCGGCGCGCCGCCCGAGCAGGTCGCCGAGCACCTGCTGCACGCTCCGCCGTCCAACGACAGCCGGGTCGCCGAGGTGCTCATCGCGGCCGGGCAACGCGCGCTGCGGCTCGGCGACTTCACCCTCGCGGTGGCGTTGTTCCGCCGGGCCGAGCAGGAGGCCGTGTCGGCCGAGATGCTGCCCCGGCTGCTCGCCCACCTCGGCGAGGCCGAACACCGCGCCCGGGACGCCGGCGCGGTCGAGCACCTGACCCAGGCCCTGGACCTGACGGTCGAGACCGCCGCCCGCGCGTCCATCGCCCTGAACCTCAGCGGCGCGCTCACCGCCGCGGTCCGCTACAAGGAGGCCCTGGACGTTCTCCAGGGCGTCCGGCTGGAGGCTCAGGACCAGCACCCCGAGCTGGCCAACCGACTGCACGCCGAGATCATCAAGATCGCCCAGCTGACCTCGGCGACCCGACCGGTCGCGGAGAGCGCGCTCGCCGAGTTCGGCGACGCGGGCCCGGACGCGGCGGTGGGCGCGCTGGCGCTGCTGCGCGCACAGCAGGCGTTCGAAGCGCTGTTCAACGGCGAACCGGCCACCAACGTCATCCCGCTCTGCGAGGACGCGTTGCTGCAGGGCCCGCTTGTCCGCGAACCCGACGGCGGCGCCCAGGCCGCCTGGTTGATCGCGTTGTGCCTGTACTGCTGCGGCCGGCTGTCGGAGGCGGGCGCGGTGCTCGACGACGCCATCCAGCGGGCCGAGGGACTGCGCCTGGGCCTGGCGTCCGACGACCTGCGATCGCTTCGCGCGTACGTGCACCTCAACCGCGGCATGCTCGCCGAGGCCGACGGTGACGCCACCGGCGTGCTGGCCGGCGCGACGCCCGACGACCTGCCGGCGCTGGGCCGCCCGTTCGCCGTGCTCGCGCTCACCGAACTGCTGTTGCTGCGCAACCAGACAAGCGGCGCGGTGGACGCGTTCAAGCGGTACGGGATGAGCGCCGAGATCCCGCACCAGGTGCTGTTCCTGCCGCTGATGTTGGCCCGCGGCCGGTTCCACATCGCGCAGAACCTGGCCGAGGCCGGCGCCCTCGACCTGCTCCGCACCCACGAGCTGCTGGAGGACTGGGGCGCCCGCTGCCCGGCGTTCAGCCCGTCGGTGCCCGCCGTCGAGGCGCTGGCCGACCTGGGCCGCCGCGACGAGGCCCGCCGCCTCGCACACCGCCACCTGACCGCGGCGCGCGCGTTCGGTGAGGACCGGGTCATCGGCGCCGCCCTCGGCGCGTACGCCCGGACCGTCACCGACGGCCGGCAACTCGACCTGCTCGAAGAGGCGGCGACCCTGCTGGAGGGCACCGGCGCGCTGATCGACGAGTGCACGGTGCTGATCCAGCTCGGCATCGCGCTGCGTGGGGCGGGGGAGTCGCAGCGGGCCCGGGTCCGGCTGCGGACGGCGAACGACATCGCCGAGGCGACCGGCGCCCGGGTGCTTGCCAAGAAGGCCCGCCAGCAGCTCGCCACGATGGGTGTCCGGGTCCGCGAGTCGGCCCGTACCGGGCTCGCCGGCCTGAGCCCGCGCGAGCACCGGGTGGCGCTGCTCGCCGCCGAGGGCAAACGCAACCGGGAGATCGCCCGGATCCTGTTCGTCACCGTCAAGACCGTCGAGTGGCACCTCAGCCAGGCGTACCGCAAACTCGGCATCACGTCGCGCGAGGAACTGCGCGACGCGCTGGCGCGTACCTGACCCGACCGGGCCCGGGGCCCCGGGGGCAAACCCTGGGGCCCTGGCTGGGGCCCGACCCGAGCCGCCCGAACACCGGGCCCTCCCAGACTGGCACGGACATCTCACCGACCAGATCCAGGAGGACACCGTGCCGGATGATGCTCAGCGCAAGGCGGTGGTGCTCGAATACTTCGAGCGAGTCAACGCCGGCGACATCGACGGACTGATGAAGCTCTTCTCGCCGGACGCGGTGATCGCCGACCCGGTGGGCATCCCGCTGGTCAGCGGCGAGGAAGGGCTGCGCGCCTACTTCCACCGACTGGTGCACGACTTCGGCACCAAGGACGTGCCCGGCGTGCCCACCGGCGCCCAGGACGAGCGCAGCGTCGCGATCCCGCTGACCGCCACCATCAACAACCCGCAGGGCCCGGCCGGTTCCCGGCTCTCGGTCAACGTCGTGTCCACGTTCGAGGTGGGGCGGGACGGCACCATCGAGGCCATGCACGCCTACTGGGGCGCCACCGACGTGACCCCGGTCGCCGGCTGAGCAAACCCGGGGCGACGAAGGCTGGGGTGGCGGCCGGGGGCCGTCCCCGAGGTGGTGACCGCCGCCCCAGCCCAGGATCAATGCACACCGACTCCACGCCGGCTCGGCGCTACCCGCGAGTCACCCACACCCATCGTCCGGGAGTTGCGTTCATGCCTGCCACGAGTGCCGACGAAGACAAGCTCCGCGATTACCTCAAGCGCGTCACCGCCGACCTGCGCCAGACCCGGCAGCGGCTGACCGCGTCCGAGGAGCGCCGGCGGGAGCCGATCGCGATCGTCGGCATGGGCTGCCGGTACCCCGGCGGCGTCGGCTCGCCCGAGCAGCTCTGGCAGCTGCTGGCGGACGGCGCGGAGGGCATCTCGGCGCTGCCCGGCGACCGGGGCTGGGATCTCGACGGGCTGTACGACCCGGATCCGCTGGCCGGTGGCAAGAGTTACCTGCGCGGCGGCGGCTTCCTGGACGACGCCGCCAGGTTCGACGCCGGGCTGTTCCGCATCTCGCCGCGCGAGGCACTGGCGATGGACCCGCAGCAGCGGCTGCTGCTGGAGACGTCGTGGGAGACGCTGGAGCGCGCCGGGGTGGCCCCCACCGCGCTGCACGGCGGGAACGTCGGCGTGTTCGTCGGCGCGGCCCCCCAGGAGTACGCGCCGCGGCACGGCGACCCGGCCGCCGAGGACCTCGAGGGATACCTCGCGGTCGGCAACACCACAAGCGTGCTGTCCGGCCGGATCGCGTACACCTTCGGGCTGCGCGGCCCGGCCGTGACCGTGGACACGGCCTGCTCGTCGTCGCTTGTCGCGTTGCACCTCGCGGTCCGGGCGCTGCGGCACGGCGAGTGCGAGATGGCGCTGGCCGGCGGTGTCACGGTGATGGCCGCACCGAACTGGATCGTCAGCCTGAGCCGCCAGCAGGGACTGTCCGCCGACGGCCGATGCCGGGCCTTCGGCGACGCCGCGGACGGTTTCGGACCGGCTGAGGGCGTCGGCATGCTGCTGCTGCAACGGCTCTCCGAGGCGCGCCGGCAGGGCAACCAGGTCCTGGCCGTGATCCGCGGCTCGGCGGTCAACCAGGACGGCGCGTCGAACGGCCTGACCGCGCCGAACGACGAGGCCCAGGAGGACGTCATCCGCCGCGCGCTGGCCGACGCGGGACTCACCCCGGCGCAGGTCGACGCGGTGGAGGCGCACGGCACCGGCACCCGGCTCGGCGACCCGATCGAGGCGCAGGCGCTGCTGGCCACGTACGGGCAGGGCCGCGAGCCGGGCCGCCCGCTGTGGCTCGGGTCGGTCAAGTCGAACATCGGGCACACCCAGGCGGCCGCCGGTGTGGCCGGTGTGATCAAGATGGTCATGGCGATGCGGCACGGCACGCTCCCGCGCACGCTGCACGCCGACCCTCCGTCCTCCCATGTGGACTGGGAGTCCGGCGGCGTGTCGCTGCTGACCGAGGCGCGGTCGTGGCCGGAGACCGGCGAGCCCCGGCGATCCGGGGTCTCGTCGTTCGGCATCAGCGGCACCAACGCCCACATCGTCCTGGAGCAGGCCGACGAGCCCGCCGACGCGGAGGCCCCTTCCACCCCGGCCCGCACGCCACTGCCGTTCGTGCTCAGCGCCGACAGCCCGGAGGCGCTGCTCGCGGTGGCCCGGCGGCTGCGCGATTCGACGGCGGACGCCGACCCGGCCACGGTGGCCCGGTCCCTGCTCCGTACCCGGGCCCTGCTGGGTCACCGCGCGGTCGTGGTGGCGTCGACCGGCGAGGACCTGGTCGCCGGCCTGGGCTCGATCGTGCCCGGCGACGGGGTGGCCGAGTCGGCCGCGCGTCCGGTGTTCGTGTTCCCCGGCCAGGGCGCGCAGTGGGCCGGCATGGGTCTGGAGCTGGCGTCCTCCTTCCCGGTGTTCGCGGAGTCGCTGGCCGGGTGTGCCGAGGCTCTGCGACCCGTGGTGGGCTGGGATCTGCACACCGAGCTGGCCGGGGACCTGTCGCGGGTGGAGGTGGTGCAGCCGGCGTCCTGGGCGGTCATGGTGTCCCTGGCCCGGCTGTGGGAGTCCTTCGGGGTGACCCCCGCCGCGGTCGTCGGCCACTCGCAGGGTGAGATCGCCGCCGCCGTGGTCGCCGGCGCACTGTCGCTCGCCGACGGCGCCCGGATCGTCGGCCTGCGCAGCCAGGTGATCGCGGCGCGGCTCGCCGGCCGGGGCGCGATGGCCGCGATCGGCCTGCCGGTGGACGAGGTGCGGGCCGCGCTGACCGGCGGTGTCGCGGTCGCCGCCGTCAACGGCCCCACCTCGGTGGTGATCTCCGGCGACCCGGGCGAGATCGACGCCCTGGTGACGCGCTGGGAGGCCGCGCAGGTGTGGGTGCGCCGCGTCGCGGTGGACTATGCCTCGCACTCACCGCAGGTGGAGGTGCTCCGCGACGAGCTTCTGGACGCGCTGCGGACGATCACTCCGCGCGCGTCGGCGGTGCCCTTCTACTCGACGGTGACCGGGGGTGTGCTCGACACCGAGACGATGGATGCGGCGTACTGGTACCGGAATCTGCGGCAGACCGTGGAGTTCGCGTCCACGGTCGAGGTGTTGCGGGCGGGCGGGTTCGACACGCTCATCGAGTGCAGCTCGCACCCGGTGCTGACCACCGGCATCGGCTCCCTGCGCCGCGACGACGGTGGCGCCCACCGGTTCCTGACCAGCCTGGGGGACGCCTTCGTCGCCGGGGTGCCTGTCGACTTCGCCCGGCTGATCGGCGACGGCCCGATCATCGACCTGCCCACCTACCCCTTCGGCGGGGAGCGCTACTGGCTGCGTCCCACCCCCGGCGGACCGGGCGGTGCCGGCCACCCGCTGCTCACCGCCGCCGTCCGCCTCGCCGGAGCCGACGGCGCGCTGCTCACCGGCCGGGTCTCGCTGGCCACCCACCCGTGGCTCGCCGACCACGCCGTCGACGGGCGCGTGCTGTTTCCCGGCGCCGCCTTCGTGGAACTGGCCACCCGGGCCGGCGACGAGATCGGCAGCCCGGTCGTCGAGGACCTCACCCTGCACACGCCCCTCGAGATCCCCGCCCGCGCGGGTGTCGACGTGCAGATCGCGGTGGGCGCGGCCGAATCCGGCGGCCGGCGTGCCGTCACCGTGCACGGCCGCCGCGCCGCCGACGAGACAGCGGCCTGGATCTGCTACGCCAGTGGCACCCTCATCCCGTCCACCGTCGCGCCCGGGTTCGACCTGCGCGCCTGGCCGCCGGCCGGGGCCCAGCCCGTCCCGCTCGACGACTTCTACCCCGGCCTGCTCGACCGTGGCTACCGGTACGGCCCGGCCTTCCAGGGGCTCACCGCCGCCTGGACCGACGGCGACACCGTCTACGCCGAGGCCACGCTGCCCGACGGCAACCGGCCGGACGGCTTCGGCCTGCACCCCGCGCTGCTGGACGCCGCCCTGCACACCGTGCTGCTCCCGTCCGGCGACTCGGACGGGCTGCGGCTGCCGTTCGCCTGGAGTGGTGTCACCCTGCACGCCACCGGCGCCGAGACGGTACGCGTGCACGTCACCCCGACCGGCGACGGCACCGTCACGGTACGGCTGGCCGACGCGGACGGCGAGCCGGTGGCCACCGTGGAGTCGCTCGCGCTGCGCGCACCGGGCGCCGCCCCGCAGGCGTCCGCCGGCACACTCCTGCACACCGAATGGGTGCCGGTCCCCGCGCTCACCGGCGTCGACGCGCCCAGCGTCGCGGTCCTGCCGGCCGGCGCGACCGGGCCCGCCGACGAGGGGCCCGCCGCCGACGTGGTCCTCGCCGAGATGCCCGCCGACGCCGGCCCGCACCGGGCCGCCGCCCACGCGCTGACGCTCGCCCAGAACTGGCTCGCCGACGAGCGCCACGCGCGCAGCCGGTTGACGTTCGTCACCCGCCGCGGCGACCTCGGCCACGCCGCCGTGTGGGGGCTGATCCGGTCCGCGCAGACCGAACAGCCCGGCCGGTTCGCGCTGCTGGAACTCGACGCCGGACCCGCCGATCCGAGCCTGCCCGGTATCGGGGCCGCCCTCGCCTGCGCCGAACCGCAACTGTCCGTGCGCGACGGCGTACCGCACGCCCCGCGCCTGTCGCCGGTGCCACCGGGAAGCGGTGACCCGCTCGACGTGTCCGGCACCGTGCTCGTCACCGGGGGCACCGGCACCCTCGGCGCGCTCGTCGCCCGCCACCTCGTCGACGCGCACGGCATCCGGCGCCTGCTGCTGCTCAGCCGCACCGGCCCGGACGCGCCGGGTGCCGCCGGCCTCGTCGAAGACCTGTCCGCCCGGGGTGCGCACGTCGACATCGTGGCCTGCGACGTCGCCGACCGGGACGCGCTCGCCGCCGCGCTGCGCCTGGTCGACCCGGGGCATCCGCTCACCGCCGTCGTGCACACGGCCGGCGCGCTCGACGACGGCGTCCTGCCCGCCCTGACCACCGACCGGATCACCGGTGTGCTGCGCCCCAAGGCGGACGCGGCCGCGCACCTGCACGAGCTGACCGCCGACGCGCCACTTGCCGCGTTCGTGCTGTTCTCGTCGGCGGCCGGGACGCTCGGCACCGCCGGGCAGGCGAACTACGCCGCGGCGAACGCCTACCTCGACGCCCTCGCCGCCCACCGCCGCGACCAGGGGCTGCCCGCGGTATCGATCGCCTGGGGTTACTGGGCCGAGGCCAGTGGCCTGACCAGCCACCTCGCGGAGGGCGACCGGCGCCGGTTGGCGCGTACCGGCATCGCCCCGATGTCCACGGCGGACGGCCTGGCGCTGCTCGACGCGGCGCTGACCGCCGGACCGGCGGCGGTTCTCGCCGCCCGCCTCGACCTGGCGGCGATGCGCGAGGCGGGCGACGCCGTGTCTCCGCTGCTGGCCGACCTGGTGCCGGCCGCTCGCCGCCGCGCCGCCGGGGGCCGCCGCGCCGCCGCCGACTCCGAGTTCGGCCGCCGCTTCCACGCCCTCCCGGCCGACCAGCGTGACCTCGCCGCGCTCGACCTGGTGCGCCGGCACGCGAGCACCGTCATCGGCAACGACTCCGTCGGGGCGGTGCCGCCCGACCGGTCGTTCCGGGACCTGGGCTTCGACTCGCTCGCCGCGGTCGAGCTGCGCAACCGGCTCAACGCCGCCGCCGGGATCCGGCTGGCCGCCACCACCGTCTTCGACCACCCCACCCCGGCCCGGCTGGCCGCCCACCTGGTCAACGTGCTCGGCGAGGGTTCCGCCCCGCCGGCCGGCGCCCGCGCGGTCCCGGCGGCGGCCACCGACGAGCCGATCGCGATCGTCGGCATGGCCTGCCGGTTCCCCGGCGGGGTGGGCTCGCCGGACGACCTGTGGCAGGTCGTCGCGGACGGCGCCGACGTGGTCGGCGCGTTCCCGGCAAACCGTGGGTGGGACCTCGACGCGCTGTTCGCCGCGAACGGGGGCGTCAGCACCTCGTACGTCCGGGAGGGTGGCTTCCTGCACGACGCGGCCGACTTCGACGCCGGGTTCTTCGGCATCTCCCCACGGGAGGCGCTGGCCATGGACCCGCAGCAGCGGTTGCTGCTGGAGACGTCGTGGGAAGCCGTCGAGGGGGCCGGCCTCGACCCGGCGACGCTGCACGGCACCCGTACCGGCGTGTTCGCCGGCGTGATGTACCACGACTACGCGAGCCGGGTGACCCGGCTGCCCGCGGGCGTCGAGGGCTACCTGGCGACCGGCACCTCGGCCAGCGTCGCGTCCGGCCGGGTCGCGTACACCCTGGGCCTGGAGGGCCCGGCGGTCACGGTGGACACCGCGTGCTCGTCCTCGCTCGTCGCGCTGCACCTGGCCGTCCGGTCGCTGCGGCAGGGCGAATGCGACATGGCCCTGGCCGGCGGGGTCACGGTGATGTCCAGCCCGACCGTGTTCGCCGAGTTCAGCCGCCAACAGGGGCTCGCCACGGACGGGCGCTGCAAGCCGTTCGCCGACGCGGCGGACGGCACCGGCTGGGCCGAGGGTGTCGGTGTGCTGCTGGTGGAGCGGCTGTCCGACGCGCGGCGTAACGGGCATCGGGTGTTGGCGGTGGTGCGGGGTTCGGCGGTGAACCAGGATGGTGCGTCGAACGGGTTGACCGCGCCGAATGGTCCGTCGCAGCAGCGGGTGATCCGGGAGGCGTTGGCCGATGCGGGTCTGTCCGCTGCCGAGGTGGACGCGGTGGAGGCGCACGGCACGGGTACCACGCTTGGTGACCCGATCGAGGCGCAGGCGCTGCTGGCCACGTACGGGCAGGAGCGCACCGGAGACCGCCCGCTGTACCTCGGCTCGCTCAAGTCGAACATCGGTCACGCCCAGGCGGCGGCCGGCGTCGGTGGCGTGATCAAGATGGTCATGGCGATGCGGCACGGCCAGCTGCCGCGGACGCTGCACGTGGACGCGCCCTCGTCCCGGATCGACTGGGACGCCGGGGACGTCACCCTGCTCACCGAGGCACTGCCGTGGCCGGAGACCGGCGCGCCCCGCCGTGCTGCCGTCTCCGGCTTCGGCGCCAGCGGCACAAACGCCCACGTGGTGCTGGAGTTCCCGGGCCCCGAGGCCGCCCGTCCGGCGCCCGCCGGTCCGCCGGCGATCGGCGACGGCGTGCTGCCGTGGGTGCTGTCCGCCCGCGACCCACAGGCCCTGCGCGCCCAGGCCGCCCGGCTGCGGGCGCACGCCACCGAGCTCGACCCGGCCGCCGTCGGCGCGTCGCTCGTCCGTACCCGGGCCGCGCTGGAACACCGCGCGGTGGTGGTCGGCGCCACCCCGACCGAGCTGCTCGCCGGCCTGGCGGCGATCGAGGCCGGCACCCCGAGCGTGTCGGGGGTGGTGCACGCGGCCTCGCCGGGCCGTCCGGTGTTCGTGTTCCCCGGTCAGGGCGCGCAGTGGGCCGGGATGGGCGTGGAACTGGCCGGGGTGTTCCCGGTGTTCGCGGATGCGTTGGCGGAGTGTGCGGAGGCGTTGCGTCCGGTGGTGGGTTGGGATCTGCTCACCGAGTTGTCGGGTGATCTGTCGCGGGTGGAGGTGGTGCAGCCGGCGTCGTGGGCGGTGATGGTGTCCCTCGCCCGGTTGTGGGAGTCGTTCGGTGTCAGCCCGGCAGCGGTGATCGGCCACTCGCAGGGGGAGATCGCCGCGGCGGTGGTCGCGGGTGCGTTGTCGCTCGCCGATGGTGCCCGGGTGGTCGGCCTGCGCAGCCAGGTGATCGCTTCCCGGTTGGCCGGCAAGGGCGCGATGGCGGCGGTGGCGTTGCCACCCGAGCGAGTGCGGGCGGTGCTGCCGGAGGGTGTCGCGATCGCGGCCGTGAACGCGGCGGAATCCGTCGTGGTCTCCGGCGATCCGGCCGGGGTCGACGCGCTGGTCGCCGGTTGGGAACAGGCCGGGGTGCGGGTCTGGCCGGTCAAGGTGGACTACGCGTCGCACTCGCCGCACGTCGAGGTGCTGCGTGCCGAGCTGATCGACGCGCTCGCCGGGATCGAGCCGCAGCGGTCGCGGATCCCGTTGTACTCGACAGTCTCCGCGTCGGTGGTCGACACGTCGACCATGGACGGGGAGTACTGGTTCCAGAACCTGCGGCAGACCGTGGAGTTCGCGGGGACGGTCGAGGTGTTGCGGGCGGACGGGTTCGACACGTTCGTGGAGTGCAGCTCGCATCCGGTGCTGACCATCGGCATTCCGGAGGCGGTCGGATCGTTGCGGCGTGGTGACGGCGGAGCGCGGCGGTTCGTCACCAGTCTCGGCGAGGCGCACGCCTACGGCATCCCGGTCCGGTTCGACGCGTTGTTCGGCGGCGCACCGCAGGTGGAGTTGCCCACCTACGCCTTCCAGCGCAGCCGTTACTGGCTCCAGGCGGACGCGGCCGGCGCCGCGGTGACCGGCACCGACGAGGTGGAGGCGCGGTTCTGGGAGGCCGTCGACCGCGAGGATCTCGAATCGCTCGCCGATTCCCTACGCGCCGGGCGCGACGACCTCGAACGGGTGCTGCCGGCGCTGTCCGGGTGGCGTCGCCGCCGCCGTACGGACACCACGATCGACTCGTGGCGCTACCGCGTCGAGTGGCGGCCGGTCCCGGTCAGCGCGGTGCCGGTGCTGTCCGGCACCTGGCTGGTGCTGGTCCCCGGCAACCTCACCGACGACCTCGCCGACACGGTCACCGGCGCGATCGAGGCCCGTGGCGCGCGTACCGTCCGGCTCGTCGTCGAGGCGGCCGACACCGACCCCGACACCCTCGCCGGACGCCTGCGCGACGCCCTGACCGACGCGCCCCAGCCACACGGCGTGCTCTCCCTCTGGGCCCTCGACGAGCGCCCGCTGCCCGGCCACCCGGCCGTGCCCACCGGCCTGGCCGGTGCCCTCGCCCTCCTTCGGGCACTGCGCTCGATCGGCGCCGCCGCACCCGTCTGGGCCCTCACCCGGGGTGCGGCCGGAACCGGCGGCGACGACCATCCGACCAGCCCGGTACAGGCGCAGACCTGGGGGCTCGGACGGGTGGCCGCCCTGGAGGACACCGCACTCTGGGGCGGGCTCATCGATGTGCCCGCCACCGTGGACGGCCGCGTCACCCGGCGGATCTGCGGCATCCTCGCCGACGGCGGCGAGGACCAGGTCGCCGTCCGGGACACCGGCGTCCTCGCCCGCCGGATGGTGCGTGACCCGCTCTCCGGCGCGTCCGCCCCAGCTCGCTGGGACCCCGAGGGCACCGTCCTGATCACCGGCGGCCTCGGCGCGCTCGGCGCCCGCATCGCCCGCTGGCTCGCCCACGAGGGCGCCCGGCACCTGGTGCTCACCAGCCGCCGCGGCGGTGCCGCCCCCGGCGCCGACGACCTCCAACGCGAACTCACCGCGCTGGGTGTCCGGGTCACCGTCGCCGCCTGCGACGTCGCCGACCGCGAGTCCGTCGCCGCGCTGCTCGCCCGGCTCGACGCCGACGGCGACCCGGTCCGGACCGTCATGCACGCCGCCGTGCACGCCGAACTCGCCGCCGTCGCGGACGCCACCCCCGAGCACCTGGCCGCCGTGCTCGCCGCCAAGGCGACCGGCGCCGACCACCTCGACGCGCTGCTGCGGCACGACGGCGTCGACGCGTTCGTGCTCTTCTCGTCGATCGCGGCGCTCTGGGGCAGCGGCAACCACGCCGCGTACGCCGCCGCCAACGCCCACCTCGACGCCCTCGCCGAGCGCCGCCGGGCGGACGGCTTCCCGGCCACCTCGATCGCGTGGGGCATCTGGGACGCGTACAACGACTGGGACAGCCTCAGCGCCGCCGACCGCAAGACCATCACCGACCGGGCCCGGGCGCAGGGCCTGCCGCTGCTCGACCCGGACGCGGCCTGCGTCGCGCTGCGGCAGATCCTCGACCGCGACGAGACCAGCGTCGCCGTCGCCGACGTGGACTGGCCCACGTTCACCACGCTGTTCACCGCGTCGCGGCCCAGCCCGCTGCTGGCCGAGATCCCGGAGGCGCTGACCGAGGCCGAGCCACCGGAAGGCAACGACCGCGACACCTCCGCGCTGCTCGCCCGCCTGCGGGGCATGTCGCCGGCCGACCGCGACCGCGAGCTCACCGACCTGGTCCGCGCCCAGGCCGCGGCCGTGCTCGGTCACGGCGCCGACACCGACGTGCCGCCCGAGCGCGTCTTCCGCGACCTCGGGTTCGATTCGCTCACCTCCGTCGACCTGCGCAACCGTCTCGGCGCCGCGACCGGGCTGCGGCTGCCCGCCACCCTCACCTTCGACTACCCGACGCCGGCCGCGCTCGCCGCCCACCTGCACGAGCGCTGCTTCGGCGCCGACGGGGCCGATCAGGTCGCCGTGGCGCCGGTCACCGTGGACAGCGCAGAACCGATCGCCATCATCGGCATGGCCTGCCGGCTGCCCGGTGACGTCAGCTCCCCGGAGGAGCTGTGGCAGCTGCTCACCGAGGGTCGGGACGCGATCACCCCGTTCCCCCGCGACCGCGGCTGGGACGTGGACGGCCTCTTCGACCCCGACCCGGCCGCCACCGGCAAGACGTACTCCCGCGACGGCGGCTTCCTGGCCGACGCCGCCGGCTTCGACGCCGGATTCTTCGGTGTCGCGCCGCGCGAGGCCACCGCCATGGACCCGCAGCAGCGGCTTGTGCTGGAGGTGTCGTGGGAGGCGATGGAGCGGGCCGGCATCGCCCCGGCCACGCTGAAGGGCAGCGCCACCGGCACGTTCATCGGCTCGAACCCCTCCGACTACCGCTCCTCGGTCGGCCGTGTCCCGGACGGGTACGAGGGACACCTGCTCACCGGCGGGCACACCAGCGTCGTCTCCGGTCGGATCGCCTACACGTTCGGCCTCGAGGGCCCGGCGATCACCGTGGACACCGCCTGCTCGTCGTCGCTCGTCGCGCTGCACCTGGCCGCACAGGCGCTGCGGCACGGCGAGTGTTCGCTCGCCCTGGCCGGCGGGGTCGCCGTGATGTCCACCCCCCAGGGCATCATCGGGCTCAGCCGCCAGAGCGGGCTCTCCCGCGACGGCCGCTGCCGCACCTTCTCGTCCGACGCGGGCGGCATCGGCATGGCCGAGGGCGTCGGCGTGGTGATGCTCGAACGGCTCTCCGACGCCCGCCGCAACTCCCACCGGGTGCTCGCCGTCATCCGCGCCTCCGCCACCAACCAGGACGGCGCGTCCAACGGCCTCAGCGCCCCCAACGGGCTGTCGCAGCAGCGGGTGATCCGGCAGGCCCTGGCCAACGCCGGGCTCACCTCGGCGGACGTGGACGCGGTCGAGGCACACGGCACCGGCACCACGCTGGGCGACCCGATCGAGGCGCAGGCGCTGCTGGCCACGTACGGGCAGGATCGCGCCGCCGACCCGCTGTACCTCGGGTCGCTCAAGTCGAACATCGGCCACCCCCAGGCCGCGGCGGGCATCGCCGGAGTCATCAAGACCGTGCTCTGCCTCCAGCACGGGTGGCTGCCGCAGACGCTGCACGTCGACGAGCCGTCGCCGGAGGTGGACTGGGAGTCCGGCCGGATCGAGCTGCTGACCGCGCCCCGGCCGTGGCCGCGCACCGGCCGCCCCCGGCGCGCGGCGGTCTCCGCGTTCGGCATCAGTGGCACGAACGCGCACGTGGTGCTGGAAGCGGCGCCGATCGAGGAGCAGGCCGAGGAGTTGGACGCCGCGACGCCCGAGCCGCCGTTGGTGGCCTGGCCGGTGTCGGCCCGCTCACCGGAGGCGCTGCGCGGCCAGGTGGACCGTCTGCGCGAGGTCACCGGGCTGTCCGCCACCGACGTCGGGTTCTCGCTGGCGACGACCCGGCAGGAGTTCGCGTACCGCTCGGTCCTGGTCGGTCCCGATCGTGGTGAGGTCTCCGGCGCCGTGCCGACGGCCGGCCCGGACGGGGTGGGTTTCCTGTTCGCCGGTCAGGGTTCGGAGCGTCTCGGGATGGGCCGGTCGCTGGCGGCGACGTTCCCGGCCTTCCGGGCGGCCTGGGACGAGGCGTGCGCGGCGATGGACGCGGTGACGGGCCGGTCGACGGCCGAGGACGCGTGGGGCGACGACGCCGAAGCCCTGTCCCGCACGGACGTCGCGCAGCAGGCGTTGTTCGTCTTCGAGGTGGCGCTGTTCCGGCTGCTGGAGTCCTGGGGTGTGCGGCCTTCGGTGCTGGCCGGGCACGGTGTGGGCGAGGTCGCGGCGGCGCACGTGAGCGGGGTGCTCTCGCTTGCCGACGCCGCCCGGTTGGTCGCGTCCCAGGGCGCGGCGGCCGCGGAGCTGACCTTCCACCGTACGGCGCTTCCGGTTGTCCGCGCGGCGGCCGGCGAGTGGTCGGATCCGGCGTACTGGACCGGCCGTCAGTGGCTCACCGATGCGGCCCCGGCCCTGCCCGCGATGCGCGCCTACCTGGGGATCGCGGGCGGTGGCGGGACCACCGCCCCGCCGGATCTGGCGGTGATCGCGTTGTGCGCCGCGGACCGCGACGAGAGCGTGTCCACCCTGGAGGCGGTCGGCCAGGCGTGGACCCAGGGTGTGCCGGTGGACTGGGTCGCCGTGAACGGCGGCACCGGCCGGGTCGTGGACCTGCCGACCTATGCGTTCCAGCGCCAGCGGTACTGGCTGTCCGGGCTGCCCGGGTCGGCCGTCGGAACGGACGGCGCCGCGGCGCTCGGGCTGGACGCGGCGGGACATCCGCTGCTGGGTGCCGCGGTGACCATGGCCGACGGTGGCGGTGCGCTGCTGACCGGGCGGGTGAGCCGGTCCGAGCAGCCGTGGCTGGCCGACCACGAGGTCTCCGGCCGGGTGCTGGTGCCGGGTACGGCGATGGTGGAGATGGCGATCCGGGCCGGTGACCAGGTGGCCGCCGGGCGGATCGACGAGCTGATGTTGCAGACGCCGATGGTGCTGCCGGACGTGGGCGGGCTGCAGGTGCAGGTGACCGTCGACGGCGAGCGGAACGTCCGCATCCATTCGCGCGCCGACGCCGGTGACGAGCCGTGGACGCTGCACGCCACCGGCCGGATGACCACCGACACCGACGCCCCGGTCGCCGCGCCGGACCAGGCCTGGCCACCGGCCGGTGCCGAACCCGTCGACCTGGCCACCTTCTACCCGGCGCTGGCCGAGCGGGGATACGCGTACGGGCCCGCGTTCCGGGGTCTGACCGCGGCGTGGCGGCACGGCGACGAGCTCCTCGCCGAGGCGGTCCTGGCCGAGACCACCGACGCGGCCGGCTTCGGCGTGCACCCGGCCCTGCTCGACGTGGCCCTGCACCCCGCCCTGCTCGGCGACCCGGCGGACGGCCGGGTGCAGTTGCCCTTCGCGTACAGCGGTGTCTCGCTGCACGCGTCCGGCGCCACGACCGTTCGGGTACGCATGACCCGGCCCCAGCCGGACACCGTGACCCTGACCCTGACCGACCCGGCCGGCATGCCGGTGCTCACCGTGGACGCCCTCACCTCCCGGCCGCTGTCCGGTGACGCCGCGTCGGAGCCGCTCTACGAGCTCGGCTGGGAACGCGTGGCCGGCGTCGACCGGCCCGGCGGGGCCCGGCCCGGCGACGAGTGGGCGGTTCTCGACCCGGGTGGCCTCGGCCTCCTGCACGACCTCAGCTCGCTCCCGGGGGTCCAGGAGTACGCCCACATCGAGTCCCTGGCCCGGCAGGTGGCGACCGGCGGGGCGGTGCCGGCGACAGTCATCCGCACCGTGCCCGGGCACGGGCCGGACGACGCCGGGGCCGACGACGCCGTCCACCGGGTCACCCGGCAGTTGCTCGCCGACGTCCGGCAGTGGCTCGCCGAGCCCAGCTACGACGGCGCCACCCTCGTCGTCGTCACCCGCGGCGCGATCTCCACCGCCGGCGAGGACGTCACCGACCTGGCCGGTGCCGCCGCCTGGGGGCTCGTGCGCTCCGCGCAGACCGAGCACCCTGGCCGGTTCGCGCTGCTGGACACCGACGGGGACACCGCCTCCCGGGCCACCCTGGCCGCCGCGCTCACCGCCGGTCACCCGCAGGCCGTCCTGCGCGGCGGCGCGCTGTTCACCCCGGCGCTGCACCGGGTGACCCCGGCCGCCGAGCCGGCCGGCGTCGTGCCGTTCGACCCGGCGGGCACCGTCCTGGTCACCGGCGGCACCGGCACCCTCGGCCGGCTCCTCGCCCGCCACCTGGTCACCGCCCACGGCGTACGCCGCCTGCTGCTCCTGAGCCGCACCGGCGACCCGAGCGGCGACCTCGCCGCCGAACTCCGCGACGCCGGAGCCACGCACGCCGACGTGGTGGCCTGCGACGCCGGCGACCGCACGGCCCTCGCCGCGGTGCTGACCCGGTTCTCGCCGGACAACCCGTTGACCGGTGTGGTGCACGCCGCCGGTGTGGTCGACGACGGCGTCGTGGAGGCGCTCACCCCGGACCGGCTCGACCGGGTGCTGCACGCCAAGGCCGACGCGGCGATCCACCTGCACGAGCTGACCCGGCCACTGCGCCCGGCGACGTTCGCGCTGTTCTCGTCGCTGTCCGGGATTCTCGGCAACGCCGGGCAGGCCAACTACGCCGCGGCCAACACCCTGCTGGACGGGCTGGCGGCGCACCGGCGGGCCGCCGGGCTGCCCGCCGTCTCGCTGTCCTGGGGGCTGTGGGAACCGGCCAGCGGCATCACCGGCGCCCTGGGCGCGGCCGACCTCGCCCGCGGGGCCCGCTCCGGCATCCGGCCGCTGCCCGTGCCGAACGCGCTGGCGCTGTTCGACGCGGCGGTGCGCGGGGACCGGGCGCACGTCGTCCCGGTGCGGCTCGACCTGGCGGCGCTGCGCGAGCAGACCGTGCCGGCCGTGCTGCGCGGCCTGGTGCCGACGGCCACCCGCCGGGCCACGGCCGCCGCGGCCGGATCCGAGCCGGCCCTGCCCCGGCAGCTCGCCGCGATCCCGTTCGACCGCCGGCCGGACTGGATGGTCGGCACCGTCCGCACGTACGCGGCAGGTGTCCTCGGCCACGACGCCGCGCACCGGGTGGATCCGCAGATCGGTTTCATGGAGCAGGGCTTCGACTCGCTGATGGCTGTCGAACTGCGCAACCGCATCGCCGCCGACGCCGGGCTGCGGCTGCCCGCCACCCTGATCTTCGACTTCCCGACCCCCGACGCGCTCGCCCGGCACCTGCTCGCCGAGTTGGCGCCGGCGCCGGCCACGAACGGCGACGACGAGATCCGGCGGGCGCTCGCGGACATCCCGATCGGCCGCCTCCGCGACGCCGGGGTGCTGGACACCCTGCTGCACCTGGCCGGCCGGGCCGTCACCACCACGGAACCCGCGATCACGCTCGCCGCCCGCGACCGGGTCGACGACATCAGCATCGACGACATGGACCTCGACGCCCTCGTGCAGTTCGCCGACGACCTCGAGCGCTGAGCGCCCGGAAGGAAGAGCACCGTGCCGAACGGAACCAGCCCGACGCCCGCCGCACCCGACCGGGTCGTCACCGCGCTGCGCAACGCCCTGAAGGAGAGCGACCGGCTCCGCCGCCGCAACGAGGAGCTGACCGCGGAGCCCATCGCGATCGTCGGCATGGCCTGCCGGCTGCCCGGCGGCGTCACCTCACCGGAGCAGCTGTGGGACCTCGTGGACGCCGGGCGGGACACGGCCGGCGATTTCCCCACCGACCGGGGCTGGCCACTGGACCGGCTGTTCAGCGACGACCCGGACCTGCCGGGGACCTCATACGTCCGGCAGGGCGGCTTCCTGTACGACGCCGGTGACTTCGACCCCGCGTTCTTCGGAGTGTCCCCACGGGAGGCGCTCGCCATGGACCCGCAGCAGCGGCTGCTGCTGGAGACGTCGTGGGAGGCGATGGAACGCGCCGGCATTGACCCGGGCACCCTGCGCGGCAGCCGGACCGGCGTCTACGCCGGAATCATGTACCACGACTACGGCGCCCCGATGGATCAGGTGCCGCCGGACGTCGAGGCGTTCATCGGCACCGGCAACGCGGGCAGCGTGTTCTCCGGCCGGATCGCGTACACGTTCGGTTTCGAGGGCCCGGC
This sequence comes from Micromonospora sp. NPDC049101, assembly GCF_040648675.1. Taxonomy (NCBI): domain Bacteria; kingdom Bacillati; phylum Actinomycetota; class Actinomycetes; order Micromonosporales; family Micromonosporaceae; genus Micromonospora; species Micromonospora sp. NPDC049101. The sequence continues at coordinate 321,679 of NZ_JBEZED010000002.1, forward strand.
GGTCACCGTCGACACTGCGTGTTCGTCGTCGCTCGTCGCGCTGCACCTGGCGGCGCAGGCCCTGCGCCAGGGCGAGTGCTCGCTCGCCCTGGCCGCCGGCGTCACCGTGCTGGCCACCCCGGACGTGTTCATCGGCTTCAGCCGCCAGCGCGGGCTTGCCCCGGACGGGCGGTGCAAGGCGTTCGCCGCGGCGGCCGACGGCACCGGCTGGGCGGAGGGCGCCGCCGTGCTCCTGGTCGAGCGACTCTCCGACGCCCAGCGCAACGGGCACCGGGTGCTGGGTGTGGTACGCGGCACCGCGGTGAACCAGGACGGCGCCTCCAGTGGCCTGACCGCGCCGAACGGGCCGTCGCAGCAGCGGGTGATCCGGCAGGCGCTGGCGGCCGCTCGGCTGTCGGCGGCGGACGTGGACGCGGTGGAGGCGCACGGCACCGGCACCCGGCTGGGCGATCCGATCGAGGCGCAGGCGATCCTGGCCACCTACGGGCAGGAACGCGACGGCGACCGGCCGCTCTATCTCGGGTCGCTGAAGTCGAACATCGGCCACGCCCAGGCCGCGGCCGGCGCCGCCGGGGTGATCAAGATGGTGCTGGCCATGCGCCACGGCCGGCTGCCCCGCACCCTGCACATCGACCAGCCGACGCCCGCCGTGGACTGGGACGCCGGCCGGGTCGAGCTGCTCACCGACGCCATCGCGTGGCCGGAGACCGGGCGTGCCCGCCGCTGCGCGATCTCGTCGTTCAGCGCCAGCGGCACGAACGCCCACGTGATCCTGGAGGCCGCGCCCGACGCCGCGGACGTCCCGCCGTCCGGCCCGGAGCCGGCCGTGGTGGCGTGGCCGGTGTCGGCCCGCTCGGCGCCGGCGCTGCGCGGCCAGGTGGACCGGCTGCGCGACCACATCGCCGCCGCGGACGTCTCCGGTGTGGACGTCGGCTTCTCCCTCGCCACGACCCGCCAGGCGTTCGCGCACCGCAGCGTGCTCCTCGGGCCGGGCGGCCGGGAGATCTCCGGTGTCCTGCCCTCTACCGGCACCGGTGACGTGGGTTTCCTGTTCGCGGGTCAGGGTTCGCAGCGGCTGGGGATGGCCCGGGCGCTGGCCGGGTCGTTCCCGGCGTTCCGGGCGGCGTGGGAGCAGGCGTGCGCGGAGGTGGACGCGGTCCTGGGGCGTTCGTTGGCCGCGGTGGTGTGGGGCGACGACGCCGAGCTGCTGGCGCGTACGGAGTTCGCGCAGCCGGCGCTGTTCGTGTTCGAGGTCGCGTTGTTCCGCCTGCTGGAGTCGTGGGGCGTGCGGCCCTCGGTGCTCGTCGGTCACTCGGTGGGGGAGATCGCCGCCGCGCACGTGGCGGGCGTGCTGTCGTTGCCGGACGCGGCCCGGCTGGTGGTGTCGCGGGGTGCGTTGATGCAGGCGCTGCCCGCCGGCGGGGTGATGCTGTCGGTGGCGTTGCCGGAGGCGGAGGTGGCCCGCTTCGACGATGTGTCGGTGGCCGCGGTCAACGGTCCGTCGTCGGTGGTGCTGTCCGGTGCCGGTGACCGGCTCGCCGCCATCGAGGCGGTGCTGCGGGACGAGGGTGTGCGGGTACGCCGGCTGCGGGTGTCGCACGCGTTCCACTCGTCGTTGATGGACCCGATGCTCGACGACTTCCGGGCGGTGGTGTCGCGGCTGACGTTCGGCCCGGCGCGGATCCCGTTCGTGTCCACGGCGGCCGGTGACTGGTCGGATCCCGGGTACTGGGTCGGTCACGTCCGGCAGACGGTGCGGTTCGCCGATGCCGTGGCGGCCTTGCCGCCGCTGCGGACCTGTCTCGAGATCGGCCCCGACGCCACGTTGACCGGGCTGGCCGGGCAGTCGGATGTGGCCGCGATCGCGTTGTGCGTCAAGGACCGGGACGAGGACGTCGCGGTCGTCGAAGGTGTGGCCCGGGCGTGGACGGTCGGCGTCGCCGTCAACTGGGCGGCGGTGAACGCCGGTGGCCGGGTGGTGGATCTGCCGACGTACGCGTTCCACCGGGAGCGGTACTGGCTGCTGAACCGGACCGGCGCCGCCGATCCGGCGGATCTGGGGCTGGCCGCCGCCGGGCATCCGTTGCTGGGTGCGGCGGTGGCGGTGGCCGACGGTGGCCAGGTGGTGCTCACCGGGCGGGTCAGCCGCTCCGGGCAGTCGTGGCTGGCCGACCACCGGATCGCGGGCCGACTGCTGGTGCCGGGCACGGCGCTCGTCGAGATGGCGATCCGGGCCGGCGACGAGGCCGGCGTGGGCCGGGTCGACGAGTTGACCGTGCAGGCGCCGATGGTGCTGCCCGACTCGGGTGGGCTGCAGGTGCAGGTCGGCGTGGACGCCGACGGCCACGTCCGGATTCACTCCCGGCCGGATGACGAGCAGCCCTGGACGCTGCATGCCGCCGGGACGCTCGCCGAGGACACCGGGCCGTCGCCGGCCGCCACCGGGCAGGCATGGCCGCCGCCGGGTGCGGAGCCGGTGGACCTGGACGGGTTCTACGAGCGGCTGGACGCGGCCGGTTCGGTCTACGGCCCGACCTTCCGAAACGTGCGGACGGCGTGGCGGTCGGGCAACGAGGTGTGGGCCGAGGTCGTCGCGCCCGCCGACCTGGACCTCGCCGGGTTCGGTATCCACCCGGCCGTGCTGGATGCCGCGTTGCACCCGGTCGCGCTGACCGGCGTCGGCGCCGGCCGTCCGATGGTGCCGTTCGCGTTCGACGGTGTGCGCCTGCACGCCACCGGCGCGCGGAGTCTGCGGGTGCACCTGACGGCCACGGGCGCGGACACGCTCAGCCTCACCGCGACCGACCCGGCCGGCACGCCGGTCGTCGCCGTCGACGCGTTGACCTTGCGGCCGATCGCCGACCCCGCGGCCGCGCCGGTCGCCAACCTCTACCGGGTGCAGTGGACGCCGCTCGCGGCGACCGGCGGAAACGCCCCGGTCGTCGCCGCGCTGCCGGTCGGCGCCACGGACCTGTCCGCGCTGGCCGCCGACCCGGTGCCGGACCTCGTCATCGCGTACGTCGAACAGGCGATCGACCCGCGCGCCGCGGTCAACGACGTGGCCGGCCTGGCCCGCGCCTGGCTCGCCGACGCCCGCTTCGCCGACGCCCGCCTCGCCTTCGTCATCCGCTCCGGGGACCTGGCACACGCCGCCGCGGGCGGTCTCGTCCGCTCCGCGCAGGCCGAGCACCCGGGCCGCTTCGCGCTTGTGGAGAACGACCGGGCCAAGCTCACCGCCGAGGACATCGCCGAGGCGGTCGGGCGCGGCGAGGAGCACGTCCGCATCGGCGAGGCCGAGGTGCGCGCGCCGCGGCTGACGCCGGCCGGGCAGGGCGACACCCTCGAACCGCCGGCCGAGCGGCCGTGGCGGCTGGAGAGCACCGGCGCCGGCACCCTCGACGCGCTGCACCTAGCGCCCGCCGGCGCGGACGTCACCGGCCCGCTCGCCCCGGGCCACATCCGCGTCGAGGTCCGCGCCGCCGGGGTCAACTTCCGGGACGCGTTGATCGCCCTGGGCATGTACCCGGGCGAGGCCGCGCCCTGGCTCGGTGACGAGGGCGCCGGCGTGGTCACCGAGGTCGCCCCGGACGTCACCGGTCTCGCCGCCGGTGACCGGGTGCTGGGCCTGATCCCGCGCGCGTTCGGCACCCACGCGGTCGCCGACGCCCGCATGATCGTGCCGCTGCCGGCCGGATGGTCGTTCGAGACCGGGGCATCGGTGGGCATCGTCTTCGCCACCGCGTGGATGAGCCTGGTGGAGATCGCCGCGGTGCGTCCGGGTGATGTGGTGCTGGTGCACGCGGGCGCCGGTGGGGTGGGCATGGCGGCGGTGCAACTGGCCCGGCACCTGGGCGCGGAGGTCTTCGCGACGGCGAGCCCCGGCAAGTGGGACGTGCTGCGCGGACTCGGGTTGGACGACACGCACATCGGGTCGTCCCGGTCGCTGGAGTTCCGGGACCGGTTTCTGGCCGCGACCGGCGGCCGGGGCGTGGACGTGGTGCTCAACGCGCTGGCCGGCGAGTACGTGGACGCGTCGCTGGACCTGCTGCCCGGCGGCGGCCGATTCGTGGAGATGGGCCGCACCGACATCCGGGACCCGGCCGTGATCGCCGCCGACCGGCCGGGCGTGACGTACCGGGCGTTCGACCTCGTCGAGGCCGGCCCGGCCGCGATCGGAACCATGCTCCGCCAGGTGGTCGAGCTGGTGACCGCCGGTGCGCTGCAGGTCCTGCCGGTGGCGTCGTGGGACGTGCGGCAGGCGCCGGAGGCGTTCCGGTTCGTCGCCCAGGCCCGCCACGTCGGCAAGGTGGTGCTGCGGGTACCGCCCGCCTGGGACCCGGACGGCACGGTCCTGGTCACCGGCGGCACCGGCACCCTGGGCGCGGCTCTGGCCCGGCACCTGGTGTCCGCGCGCGGGGTCCGCCGGCTGGTGCTGGCCGGGCGGCGGGGGCCGCAGGCGCCGGGCGCACCGGAGCTGCGGGCCGAGCTGGAGGCGGCCGGCGCCGAGGTGACGATCGTCGCCTGCGACGTCGCTGATCGTGATCAGGCCGCGGCGCTGCTGGCCGGACGGCGGCTGACCGCGGTGATCCACGTCGCCGGGGTGACCGACGACGCGGTGCTCGGGTCGCTGACACCGGAGCACGTCGACCGGGTGCTGCGGGCCAAGGCGGACGCCGCGTGGCACCTGCACGAGCTGACCGCGGGCCAGGATCTCGCCGCGTTCGTGCTGTACTCGTCCGCGTCCGGCATCGTCGGCACACCCGGGCAGGGCAACTACGCCGCGGCCAACGCGTACCTCGACGCGCTCGCCGCCCACCGCCGTGCCCGCGGCCTCCCCGCCGTCTCGCTGGCCTGGGGGCTGTGGGACGCGGAAAGCACGATCACCGGCAAGCTCGGCGACGTCGACCGGGCCCGCGTGCAGCGCTCCGGCGCGCGTCCCCTCACCACGGCCGAGGGACTGTCGCTGTTCGACGCGGCGCTGCGCCTCGACGAGCCGCTGGCCGTGCCGATCGGCCTCGACCTCGGCGCCCTGCGCGCGACCGCCGCCGCCGGCAAACCCGTGCCCGCGCTGTTCCGCGCGCTCGTCCGGCCCGCCACCCGCCGCGCGACCGCCGGCTCCACGGCGGCGCCGGACGGGCGGGAGTGGTTGCGGCGGGTGGAGTCGGTGTCCGGGGAGGAACGGCTCCGGCTGGTGGTGGAGCTGGTCCGGGAGCAGGCCGTGGCGGTGCTCGGATTCGGTGACGTGACCGGGGTTCCGGTGGACCGGCCGTTCCGGGAGGTGGGTTTCGACTCGCTGACCGGCGTCGAACTGCGAAACCGGTTGAACGCGGTGACCGGTCTGCGGCTGGCGGCGACGGCGGTGTTCGACCATCCGACGCCGGGTGAGTTGTCGGCGCACGTGATCACCCACCTCGATCCGGCCGACGAGAGCCGGGCGGTGCCCCGGATCCTCAACGACCTCGGACGGCTGGAGGCGGAACTCGCCGGCCTCGTCGCCGGGGACGCCGCACGCCTCGAGATCAGCCTGCGGCTGCGCACCATCCTCGCCCGCTGGGACGACACCCCGGACCGGCCCGCCGACGCGGTCGGTGACGTGGCGACCGCCACCGACGACGAACTGTTCAGCTTGCTCGACGACGAACTTCGCACTCCTGACGCGGCCCGGGACAGGTGACCATGAGCAACGAAGAGAAGCTCCGTTCGTACCTCAAGCGGGCCACCGCCGACCTGCGGGACGCGCGCCAGCGCCTCGCCGATCTGGAGGAACGCGACCAGGAACCGGTCGCGATCGTCGGCATGGCCTGCCGCTACCCGGGCGGCATCGCGTCCCCCGAGGACCTGTGGGACCTGGTCGCCGGTGGCCGGGACGCGATCAGCGGCTTCCCGGTGAACCGCGGCTGGGACCTCGACGCGCTCTACGACCCGGACCTGCGGACACCGGGCACCTCGTACGTCCGCGAGGGTGGCTTCCTGCACGACGCGGGCGAGTTCGACGCCGGCCTGTTCGGCATCTCCCCCCGCGAGGCACTGGCGATGGACCCGCAGCAGCGGATCCTGCTGGAGAGCTCCTGGGAGGCGCTGGAACGCGCCGGGATCGACCCCGGCACGTTGCGCGGCAGCGACACCGGCGTGTTCATCGGCGCCGGCCACCCGGGGTACGGCGCCAAGTTCGGCAGCACGCCGCAGGAACTCGAGGGCTACTCGATGACCGGCAAGGCGGCCAGCGTCATCACCGGGCGGATCAGCTACACGTTCGGGCTGGAGGGTCCGGCGGTCACGGTGGACACCGCGTGCTCGTCCTCGCTTGTCGCCCTGCACCTCGCGGTCCGCGCGCTGCGCCAGGGCGAGTGCTCGCTGGCGCTGGCCGGTGGGGTCACCGTGATGCCCTCGCCGGAACTGTTCGCCGAGTTCAGCCGGCAGCGCGGACTGGCCCCCGATGGGCGCTGCAAGCCGTTCGCGGGTGCCGCGGACGGCACCGGCTGGGCCGAGGGTGTCGGTGTGCTGCTGGTGGAGCGGCTGTCCGACGCGCGGCGTAACGGGCATCGGGTGTTGGCGGTGGTGCGGGGTTCGGCGGTGAACCAGGATGGTGCGTCGAACGGGTTGACCGCGCCGAACGGTCCGTCGCAGCAGCGGGTGATCCGGCAGGCGCTCGCCAGCGCCGGGCTCGCCTCCAACCAGGTGGACGCGGTGGAGGCGCACGGCACCGGCACGACGCTTGGCGACCCGATCGAGGCGCAGGCGTTGCTCGCGACGTACGGGCAGGGCCGCGAGCCGGACCGGCCGCTCTGGCTCGGCTCGCTCAAGTCGAACATCGGGCACGCCCAGGCGGCGGCGGGCGTCGGCGGCGTGATCAAGATGGTGCTGGCGCTCCGCCACGGCTTGCTGCCCCGCACCCTGCACGTCGACGAGCCGACGCCCCGCGTCGACTGGGCGTCCGGCGCGGTGTCCCTGTTGACCGAGGCCCGTCCCTGGCCGGCCGGTGACCGCACCCGGCGTGCCGCGGTCTCGTCGTTCGGCGTGAGCGGCACCAACGCCCACGTGATCGTGGAGGAGGCCCCCGACGAGGAGGCAGCAGTCGCGCCGGCGCGGGTCGGCGGCGGGATGCTGCCCTGGGTGCTGTCCGCCCACGATCCCGAGGCGGTGCTCGCCCAGGCGCAACGACTGCGTGCGGCCGCGGCGACGGCCGCGCCGGACGCCGTGGCCCGCACCCTGGCGCGGGGCCGCGCGGTGCTCGGCCGGCGCGCGGTGGTCGTCGGATCGACCCGGGAAGAGCTGCTGTCCGGCCTGGACACTGTCGTTCCCGGGGGTGGCATCGCGGAGGCGGCGTCGCGTCCGGTGTTCGTGTTCCCGGGTCAGGGTGCGCAGTGGGCCGGGATGGGTGTGGAGTTGGCGGAGGCGTTTCCGGTGTTCGCGGATGCGTTGGCGGAGTGTGCGGAGGCGTTGCGGCCGGTAGTGGGTTGGGATCTGCGCAGCGAGCTCGCAGGTGATCTGTCGCGGGTGGATGTGGTGCAGCCGGCGTCGTGGGCGGTGATGGTGTCCCTGGCCCGGTTGTGGGAGTCGTTCGGTGTCACACCGGCGGCGGTGATCGGCCACTCGCAGGGGGAGATCGCCGCGGCCGTGGTCGCCGGTGCGTTGTCGCTCGAAGACGGTGCCCGGGTGGTCGGCCTGCGGAGCAAGGTGATCGCGTCACGGTTGGCCGGTAAGGGTGCGATGGCATCGGTGGCTCTGCCGGTGGATGAGGTGCGGGCGGTGCTGCCCGATGGTGTAGCGGTCGCGGCGGTGAACGCGGCGGAGTCGGTGGTGGTGTCCGGTGACCCGGCGGGTGTCGACGCTCTGGTCGCCGGTTGGGACGCCGCTGGGGTGCGGGTGCGGCGGGTCGCGGTGGATTACGCGTCGCACTCGTCGCATGTCGAGGTGCTGCGTGCGGATCTGGTCGAGGCGCTCGCCGGGATCGAGCCCCGGCGGTCGCGGGTGCCGTTCTATTCGACGGTGACCGGGGGTGTGCTCGACACGGCGACGATGGATGCCGGGTACTGGTACCGGAACCTGCGCCAGACTGTCGAGTTCGCGTCCACGGTTGAGGTGTTGCGGGCCGACGGGTTCGACACGTTCATCGAGTGCAGCTCACACCCGGTGTTGACGGTGGGTGTTCCGGAGGCGGTCGGCTCGTTGCGCCGCGACGACGGTGGTGCTCGTCGGTTCGTGACGAGTCTGGGTGAGGCGTACGTCGTCGGGGTGCCGGTGGACCTCCGGTCGTTGGTGGGGGAGGGGCCACTGGCCGAGCTGCCCACGTACGCCTTCCAGCGCCGGCACTACTGGCTCGTCCCGGCCGAGGCGGCGACGAGCGGCGGCGACGACGACGGCTTCTGGACGGCCGTCGAGAACGGGGACGTGGCCGCCCTGGCCGGCTCGCTGGCGACCGCCGAGGACGACCTGCGGCGGGTGCTGCCCGCCCTGACCGGATGGCGCCGCCGCCGGCAGGAGCAGGCCACGCTCGACTCCTGGCGCTACCGCATCGACTGGCGTCCGGTCACCGTCACCGGCCCCGGCACCCTCACCGGCGCCTGGCTTGTCGTCATCCCGGCGGGCCCCACCCAACCGTGGGCCGCGGAGGCCGTACGCGCCCTCCGCGACGCCGACGCCGACGTCACCGAGCTGGTGCTCGACGCCGCCACCGCCGACCGCGCCGCCCTCGGCGGCGACCTCGCCGGACGGGACGGCCTGACCGGCGTCCTGTCCCTCCTCGCCCTCGACGAGCACCCGCTGCCGGACCACCCGGCCGTCACCGCCGGGTACGCCGCGAACCTCGCGCTCGCCCAGGCGATGGCCGACGCCGGCACCGGGGCCCGCCTGTGGTGCGCCACCCGGGGCGCCGTCGCCGCGACCCCCGGCGAACGACCCGCCAGCGCGTCGCAGTCCGCGCTGTGGGGGCTTGGCAGGGCCGTCGCCCTGGAACACTCCGACCTCTGGGGTGGCCTGATCGACCTGACCGCCACACCCGACGCGGACGCCCGCGACCGGCTCACCGCGGTCCTCGCCGGCCTCGGCGACGAGGACCAGGTGGCGCTGCGGCCCACCGGCGTCCTGGCCCGCCGGATGGTCCGTGCGCCGCTGCACGGCGCGACGCCGGGCCGCACCTGGCGTCCCGACGGGACCGTCCTGGTCACCGGTGGGACCGGCGCGCTCGGCGCCCATGTCGCCCGGTGGCTGGCCCGGGCCGGCGTACCGCACCTGCTGCTCCTCAGCCGCCGGGGAGCCGACGCGCCCGGCGCCGCGGAACTGCGCCGCGAACTCACCGCGCTCGGCACCGAGGTCACCCTCGCGGCCTGCGACATCACCGACCGCCACCAGCTCGCCGCGCAGCTCGACGCCATCCCGGCCGACCGCCCGCTGACCGCCGTCGTGCACACCGCCGCGGTGCTCGACGACGGCATGGTCGACGCGCTGAGCCCCGCCCGCGCCGACCGGGTGCTGCGGGTCAAGGCCCTGGGCGCCGTACACCTGCACGAGCTGACCCGGCACCTCGATCTCTCCGCCTTCGTACTCTTCTCGTCGTTCTCCGCCACCTTCGGCACGCCGGGCCTCGGCAACTACGCGCCCGGCAACGTCTTCCTCGAAACCCTCGCCGCGCAGCGCCGCGCGGACGGCCTGCCCGCCACCGCCGTCGCCTGGGGCACCTGGGCCGGCGCCGGGATGGCCGAGGGTGCCGTCGGTGACCGGGCACGGCGGCACGGCATCTTCGAGATGTCCGCCGACGCCGCCACCCGGGCTCTGCAGCAGTCCCTCGACCACGACGAGACCTGTCCGATCGTGATCGACCTGCGGTGGGACCGGTTCGCCGTGGTCTTCACCTCGGAACGGCCCAGCCGGCTGCTCGACGAGATCCCGGAGGCCCGGGCGGCGTTCACCACCGTCGAGGTGCCGGAGGCAGAAGAGACCGGGACGCTGACCCGGCGGCTGCGGACCCTGTCGCCGGAGGCGCAGACCCGCGAGCTGACCGAGCTGGTCCGGGTCAACGCCGCGCTGGTGCTCGGCCACGACGGGCCCGCCACGATCGACCCCCGGCACGCGTTCCGGCAGATCGGCTTCGACTCGCTGACCGCCGTCGAGCTGCGCAACCGGCTCAACGGCCTGACCGGGCTCCAACTGCCCGCCACCCTGGTGTTCGACTACCCGACGCCCCGGGTGCTCGCCGAGCACCTGCGGACCGCCCTGACCGGCGGCGACCACACGCCGGAGTCGCCCGCCGCCGTGCACACCGGCGCGGAGGACCCGATCGTCATCGTCGGGATGGCCTGCCGCCTGCCCGGCGGGGTCGCCTCGCCGGACGACCTGTGGCGGCTCGTCGATTCCGCGGGCGACGCGATCACCCCGATGCCCGCCGGCCGCGGCTGGGACGTCGACGGCCTGTACGACCCGGACCCCGACGCGCCCGGCCGCACGTACGTCCGGGTCGGAGGTTTCCTGCACGACGCGGACCGCTTCGACAGCGACTTCTTCGGCATCTCCCCGCGCGAGGCGCTCGCCATGGACCCGCAGCAGCGGCTCCTGCTCGAGGTCGGCTGGGAGCTGTTCGAGAACGCCGGCATCGACCCGGAGACCCTGCGGGGCAGCCGGACCGGCGTGTTCGCCGGGCTCACCCACCACAACTACGGCATCACCGACCCCGGCGTGCCGGTGCCGGCGGGGCTCGAGGGTTACCGGATGACCGGCAGCACCGCGAGTGTCGCGTCCGGCCGCATCGCGTACACGTTCGGCTTCGAGGGCCCGGCCGTCACGGTGGACACCGCGTGCTCGTCGTCGCTCGTCGCCCTGCACCTCGCGGCCCAGGCGCTGCGCCGCGGCGAGTGCGCGATGGCGATCGCCGGCGGTGTCACCGTGATGTCCTCCCCGGCCGCGTTCACCGAGTTCAGCCGTCAGCGCGGCCTGGCCCCCGACGGGCGCTGCAAGCCGTTCGCCGAGTCCGCCGACGGGTTCGGGCTCGCCGAGGGGATCGGGCTGCTGCTGGTCGAGCGGCTTTCTGACGCGCGGCGTAACGGGCATCGGGTGTTGGCGGTGGTGCGGGGTTCGGCGGTGAACCAGGATGGTGCGTCGAACGGGTTGACCGCGCCGAATGGTCCGTCGCAGCAGCGGGTGATCCGGGAGGCGTTGGCCGATGCGGGTCTGTCCGCTGCCGAGGTGGACGCGGTGGAGGCGCACGGCACGGGTACCACGCTTGGTGACCCGATCGAGGCGCAGGCGCTGCTGGCCACGTACGGGCAGGACCGCGACCCGGACCGGTCGCTCTGGATCGGCTCGCTGAAGTCGAACATCGGGCACACCCAGGCCGCCGCCGGTGTGGCCGGCGTGATCAAGATGGTCCAGGCCATGCGGCACGGCACCCTGCCGAAGTCGCTGCACGTCGACGCGCCCTCCTCGCACATCGACTGGTCCGCCGGCGGGGTGACAGTGCTCGACGAGGCCCGGCCCTGGCCGCAGACCGGTGCGCCGCGCCGCTTCGGCGTCTCGTCATTCGGCATCAGCGGCACGAACGCCCACATCCTGTTCGAGCAGCCAGAGCCCGCGACGACTCCGGCCGAGCATCCGGCGGCCGCTGTCGTGCCGTGGGTGCTCTCCGCGCGCGGCGGCCGGGCCTTGCAGGCCCAGGCGACCCAGCTCCGTGAGCACCTGGCGGACGCGGACCCGGCCGCCGTCGCGCGGTCACTGGTCCGCACCCGGGCGCAGCTGAGCCACCGCACCGTCGTGGTGGGCGCGGACCTGCCCGAGCTCGTCGCCGGCCTGGACCGGGTCGCCGCCGGAGTCGCCGACATCGTCGGTACGGCGAGCGCGGCCTCGCCCGACCGTCCGGTGTTCGTGTTCCCGGGTCAGGGTGCGCAGTGGGCCGGGATGGGTGTGGAGTTGGCGGAGGCGTTTCCGGTGTTCGCGGATGCGTTGGCGGAGTGTGCGGATGCGTTGCGTCCGGTGGTGGGTTGGGATCTGCTGGCCGAGTTGTCGGGTGATCTGTCGCGGGTGGAGGTGGTGCAGCCGGCGTCGTGGGCGGTGATGGTGTCGCTTGCTCGGTTGTGGGAGTCGTTCGGGGTGACACCGGCGGCGGTGGTCGGTCATTCGCAGGGGGAGATCGCGGCGGCGGTGGTCGCGGGTGCGTTGTCGCTCGCCGATGGTGCGCGGGTGGTCGGCCTGCGGAGCAGGGTGATCGCGTCACGGTTGGCTGGTCGGGGTGCGATGGCGGCGGTGGCGTTGCCGGTGGGTGAGGTGCGGGCCGCGTTGACTGGTGGGGTGGCGGTGGCGGCGGTGAACGCGGAGTCGTCGGTGGTGATCTCGGGGGACCCGGGGGAGGTCGATGCGTTGGTCGCGGCGTGGGATGCCGCTGGGGTGCGGGTGCGTCGGGTGGCGGTGGATTACGCGTCGCATTCTGCGCAGGTGGAGGTGCTGCGTGCGGATCTGTTCGAGGCGTTGGGTGGGATTGAGCCGCGGGGGTCGCGGGTGCCGTTCTATTCGACGGTGACCGGGGGTGTGCTCGACACGGCGACGATGGATGCGGGGTACTGGTATCGGAATCTGCGCCAGACTGTGGAGTTCGCCGCGACGGTGGAGGTGTTGCGGGCCGACGGGTTCGACACGTTCATCGAGTGCAGCTCACACCCGGTGCTGACCCTCGGTATTCCGGAGGCGGTCGGCTCGTTGCGCCGCGACGACGGCGGGGCCCGTCGCTTCGTGACCAGCCTGGCTGAGGCGTACGTCGCCGGGGTGCCGGTGGACTTCCGGTCGTTGGTGGGGGAGGGGCCACTGGCCGACCTGCCCACGTACCCGTTCCAGCGGGAGAGCTACTGGCTGCGGGCCGAACCGGCCGAAACCCCGGCGAGCGCCCGGGACGACGTCGAGGCGAAGTTCTGGGAGGCGGTCGAACGCGAGGACCTGGAGTCCCTGGCCGACTCGCTGAGTGCCGGTCCGGACGACCTCGAACGGGTGCTGCCGGCCCTGTCCGGCTGGCGTCGCCGGCACCGCGAGCACAGCACCATCGACTCCTGGCGCTACCGCATCGACTGGCGGCCGCTGCCCGGCGCCGTCACGCCGCCGCTCACCGGCGCCGTCCTGGTCGTCGCGCACCGGGCGGAGCCGGCCGGCGACGCGCTCGCCGCGCACCTGGCGGCCGGCGGTGCCGACGTGCACCGCCTCGACGTCACCGCCGGGGACCTGGACCGTGCCGTGCTCACCGCCCGGATCGGCGAGCTGGCCGCCGCCGGGACCACGATCGGCCGGGTGGTCGGTCTGTGGGCGCTGGACGAGACTGCCCACCCGGAGCACCCCTGCCTCAGCGTCGGCGCCGTCGGCAGCCTCCACCTGCTGCAGGCCCTGCACGACCTGGGAATCGAGGCGCCGCTGTGGCTCCTCACCCGGGGCGCGGTCAGCACCGGCGGCGGCGAGCCGGTCACCGCGCCCGGCCAGGCGCAGGTGTGGGGCTGGGGCCGGGTCGCCGCGCTGGAGCACCCCCGCCTCTGGGGCGGCCTCATCGACCTACCGGAGCACCTCGACGACCGGGCGCTGCGTCAGGTCGCGCGGGCGCTCACCGCGCCGGACGGCGAGGACCAACTGGCCGTCCGGCCGGGCGGCACGTTCGTCCGCCGGCTCGCCCGGGCGCCGCTGGCCGGGCGTACCCCGACGCGGCCCTGGCAGCCGCGCGGGACCGTCCTGGTGACCGGCGGCGTCGGCGGGATCGGCAGCCACCTCGCCCGGTGGCTCGCCCGCAACGGCGCCGAGCACCTGGTGCTGATCAGCCGCCGTGGCACCGACGCGATCGGCGCGCCCCAGTTGGCCGCCGCGATCACCGAGCTGGGCGCCCGGGTGACTGTCGCCGCCTGCGACATCACCGACCGGGACGCGCTCGACGGCCTGGTCGGCGGCCTGCGCGACGCCGGAGAGAAGATCACCGCCGTGGTGCACGCCGCCGCGCACATCGGCCTCGGCTCGCTCGCCGACCTCGACGCGGCCACGCTCGCCGAGATCTGCCGCGCCAAGGTCGTCGGCGCCCAGCACCTCGACGAGATCTTCGCCGGGGCCGACCTGGACGCGTTCCTGCTGTTCTCGTCGATCGCCGGGTTCTGGGGCAGCGGCGACCACGGCGCGTACGCCGCCGCCAACGCCCACCTCGACGCGATCGCCGAACGCCGCCGCGCGAACGGTTCCGCCGCCGCCTCGATCGCCTGGGGCATCTGGGACGCCGCCAACGACTGGGACGAGCGGAACACCCGCATCCGGACCCTCAAGAACGAGAAGTCCAGCCGGCACGGCCTGCCGTTGCTCGACCCCGGCCCGGCGTTCACGGCGCTCCAGCAGATCGCCGGCCACGACGAGACAGTCGTCGCCGTCGCCGACGTCGAATGGGACCGGTTCACCGCGCTGTTCACCATGGCCCGCGGCAACCGCCTCCTCGCCGACCTTCCGGAGGCGCAGATCGCCGCCGACGAACCTACCGGCGGCGACGCGGCCGAGGGCACCGGCGAGTTCGCCGCGAAACTGTCCGGCCGGCCCCGGGTGGAGCAGCAGCACCTGGTGCTCGACCTGATCCGGGCGCAGGCCGCGGCGGTGCTCCGCCACGGTGGCGGCGCCGAGGCGATCGACACCGGGCGCGCCTTCCGCGACATGGGGTTCGACTCGCTGACCGCCGTCGAGCTGCGCAACCGGCTGCGGACGGCGACCGGCCTCACCCTGCCCGCCACCCTCGTCTTCGACCACCCGACACCGGCCGAACTGGCCGCCCAGCTTGTCGACCGGCTGGTGCCGGACCAGGACTGTCATCCGATGCTCGGCTCCCTGTCGGCGATGGAGGCGGCACTGGGCGCCACACCGCCCGACCCGGAGACCGGCGCACTGATCGCCAAGCGCCTGCAGAGCCTGGTCTGGAGCATCACCGGCACGAACGGCGACCACGCGGTCGCCCGGGAGACCGCCGTGGACGTGTCGTCCGCGTCCGCCGACGAACTGTTCGACCTGATCGACCGGGGCCTCACCACCCCCTGAGCGCCGCCCGGCACGAGCCCTCGCACCGAACTGGAGAAGACCATGTCGGACACCCCTACGTCGGCGAACGAACAGAAGCTCCTCGGCTATCTGCGCAAGGTCACCACTGACCTGCAGCAGGCCCAGGCCCGGCTGCGCGCCGCGGAGGACCGCGACCAGGAACCCGTCGCGATCGTCGCCATGGCCTGCCGCTTCCCCGGTGGTGTCCGCGACCCCGAGGACCTGTGGCGACTGCTCGGCGACGGCGGTGACGCGGTCTCGGCGTTCCCCGCCGACCGGGGCTGGGACCTGGCCGCCCTGCACGACGACGACCCGGACGCGGAGGGCCGCACGTACGTCGAGCGCGGCGGTTTCCTGGACGACGCCGGCCGGTTCGACCCGGCGCTGTTCGGCATCTCCCCGCGCGAGGCCCTCGCCATGGACCCGCAGCAGCGGCTCGTGCTGGAGACCACGTGGGAGGTGTTCGAGCGGGCCGGCATCGACCCACTGTCGGTACGGGGCCAGCGGATCGGCACCTTCCTCGGTGCGAACCCGCTCGACTACCGCTCCGGGGTCACCGAGGTGCCGGCCGGTTTCGAGGGGCACCTGATGACCGGCGCGGCGGCGAGCGTGGTCTCCGGGCGGGTGGCGTACACGTTCGGCCTGGAGGGTCCGGCCATCACCCTCGACACGGCGTGCTCGTCGTCGCTCGTGGCACTGCACCTGGCGACGCAGGCGCTGCGCCAGGATGACTGCACGCTGGCCGTCGCCGGCGGTGTGGCGGTGATGTCGACGCCCGCCGAGTTCGTCGGGTTCAGCCGGCAGCGCGGGTTGTCCCGCGACGGCCGCTGCCGGGCCTTCTCGGCCGACGCCGACGGCATGGGGCTCGGCGAGGGCGTGGCCGTGCTGCTCGTCGAGCGGCTCTCCGACGCCCGCCGCCACGGGCACCCGGTGCTCGCCGTCGTCCGCGGTTCCGCGATCAACCAGGACGGCGCCTCCAACGGCCTCACCGCGCCCAGCGGCCCGGCCCAGCTGCGCGTGATCGAGGCCGCGCTGGCCGACGCCCGACTCGCCCCGGACCAGGTCGACGCGGTCGAGGCGCACGGCACCGGCACCCGGCTCGGCGACCCGATCGAGGCGCAGGCCCTGCTCGCCGCGTACGGCCGGACCCGCCCCGCCGACCGGCCTCTGTGGATCGGGTCGCTCAAGTCCAACATCGGTCACGCCCAGGCCGCCGCCGGTGCCGGCGGGGTGATCAAGATGGTCCAGGCGATCCGGCACGGTGTGCTGCCCCGCACCCTGCACGCCGAGGTCCCCACCCCCGAGGTGGACTGGAGCAGCGGTGCGGTCCGGCTGCTCACCGACGAGGTGCCGTGGCCCGGCTCGGGCCGACCGCGCCGCGCCGGCGTCTCCGCGTTCGGCATGAGCGGCACCAACGCCCACCTCATCCTGGAACAGGCCGAGAGCGCACCCGAGGCGCCGCCGGTGACGCCGGCCTTCGGCGAGCCGGTCGCCTGGGTCGTCTCCGGCCGTACCGCGGAAGCCCGCCGCCGCCAGGCCGCCCGCCTGCACGACTACCTCGCCGGCGCCGGCGCCGGCGCCGAGCTGGCCGGCGCCGAGCTGGCTACCGCCGGCGCTGACTCGGCCGCCGCCGACCTGGCCGACGTCGATCCGGCCGATGTCGGCTGGTCGCTGGCCACCACCCGGGCCGCGCTCGAGCACCGGGCCGCGGTGATCGGCACCGGCCGGGCGGAGCTGCTCGCCGGTCTGGCCGCGATCGCCGACCCGGCGTCCGCCCCGGCCGCCGACACGACGCTCAGCGGGGCGGCCGTGGCCGGCGCGGGACGGCCGGTCCTGGTCTTCCCCGGACAGGGCGCCCAGTGGACCGGCATGGCGGTCGAGCTGGCCGCGGCGTACCCGTCGTTCGCGGCGTCCCTGCGTGCCTGCGCGGACGCGCTGCGCCCGCACGTGGACTGGGACCTACTGACCGAGCTTGGCGGCGACCTCACCCGGGTCGACGTGGTGCAGCCCGCCTCGTGGGCGGTGATGGTGTCGCTGGCCGCGCTGTGGCGCGAGCACGGCGTCGAGCCGGCCGCTGTCGTCGGCCATTCCCAGGGCGAGATCGCCGCTGCCGTGGTGGCCGGCGCGTTGACGCTCGCGGACGGCGCCCGGATCGTCGCCCGCCGGAGCCGCGTCATCGCCGAGCGGCTCGCCGGCCACGGCGCCATGGGCTCGGTCGCGCTCGGCCAGGCGGAGGTGGCGCAGCGGCTGGCCCCGTGGGCGGGCCGACTCGGCGTCGCGGTGGTCAACGGCAGCCGTTCCACAGTCGTCGCCGGCGAGCCCGCGGCGCTCGACGAGTTCCTCACCGCGGCGGCTGCCGACGGCATCCGCACCCGGCGCCTGCCGGTCGACTACGCCTCCCACTCGCCGGCTGTCGACACGATCCGGCCGGAGCTGCTGGCCGAGCTCGGCGAGATCCGCCCCCGGGCGACCACCGTCCCGCTCTGGTCCACCGTGCAGCCCGGACCGATCGACACCCTGATGGACGCCGACTACTGGGTCCGCAACCTGCGGCAGACTGTCGAGTTCGAGGCCGTCACCAGGCTGCTGCACGACGCCGGGCACACGGTGTTCATCGAGGTCAGCGCGCACCCGGTGCTCACCGGCGCGATCGAGGAGACGGCCGGGACCGACGTGGTCACGGTGGGCTCCCTGCACCGCGGCGACGGCGGCCGGGCCCGCTTCCTCGCGGCGCTGGCCGAGGCGCACGTGCACGGCGTCGCGGTCGACTGGGCGCCCTCCTTCCCGGGCCGGCGGAGGGTGCCGCTGCCCACGTACGCGTTCCAGCACAAGCACTACTGGCTCGAATCGCCCGCCCCCACCGCCCGGCCCACCGTCACCGGCGACGCCGAGGTGGACCGCTTCTGGGCCGCCGTCAACGGCCGTGACGTCGCCGCCGTCGCCGGCATGCTGAAGGTCGGTGACACCGAGACCCTCGGCGGTGTGGTGGACGCGATGTCCGGCTGGCACCGCGAGCGCGGCCGACGCGCCGCCCTGGACGACCTCCGCTACCGCGTCGACTGGCGGCCGGCCGGCGCCGTGGCACCCGGTGCGCTGACCGGCACCTGGCTGATGGTCGTGCCGGAGCCGGCCGCGGACGGCGAGTTCGCCACCGGGGTCGCCGCCGCACTGCGCGACGCCGGCGCCGACGTCGTCACGCTCACCGTCGCGCCGGCCGACGCCGACCGCGGCAAGCTCGCCGTCCGGCTCGCCGAGACCCTCGGCGACGGCACCGGCCTCGGCGGTGTGCTCAACCTCTGGGCGCTGGAGACCGCCGACCACCCCGACCGCCCCGGCGTCCCCGTCGCCGGCGCCGGGACGATGTGCCTGTTGCAGGCGCTCATCGACTCCGGCCTGCCGGGCCCGCTGTGGTGCGTCACCCGGGGCGGCGTCGCGGTGGACGACGCCGACCCGCTGGCCGACCCCGTGCAGGCGCAGCTCTGGGGCATCGGCCGGGTCGCCGCGCTGGAGAACGCCCGCCTCTGGGGCGGTCTGGTGGACCTGCCCGCCGTGGCGGACGCCGGACAGCTCGCCGGAGCGTTGCGCCGCACCGACGGCGAGGACCAGCTCGCGGTACGCGGCGAGCGTGTCCTCGCCCGCCGGATGGTCCGCGACCGGCTCCCCGACCGCCCGCCGGTACGGGAGTACCGCCCGCGCGGCACCGTCCTGATCACCGGCGGCACCGGCGCGCTCGGCCGGCTGCTCGCCCGCTGGCTGGCCGGCAACGGCGCCGAGCACCTGGTGCTCACCAGTCGCCGTGGCCCGGACGCGCCGGGCGCCCGGGAGCTCGCCGCCGAACTGGGCGAGCTCGGGGTGCGCGTCACGAACGCTGCCTGCGACATCACCGACTACGACGAGCTGTCCGCGGTGGTCCACCAGGTGACCGCGGACGGGCCGCCGATCACCGCCGTCGTGCACACCGCCGCGCACATCGACCTCGGCTCGCTCGAGGAGACGACGATGGAGCAGTACGCCGACACGTACGCCGCGAAGGTGGCCGGCGCGGAGAACCTGGACCGGCTGTTCGCCGCCGACACCCTCGACGCGTTCGTGCTGTACTCGTCGATCGCCGCGTTCTGGGGCAGCGGCTACCACGGCGCGTACGCGGCCGCCAACGCCCATCTCGACGCGCTCGCCCACCGCCGCCGGGCCCGCGGACTCACCGCCACCTCGGTGGCCTGGGGCGTCTGGCGACCGGTGGACATCCAGGAGAGCTACGTCGCCGAGCGGATGGCGATCAGTGAGCGGGCCCAGGCCCAGGGCCTGCCGTTCCTGGAGCCGGACCTGGGGGTGGCGGCGCTGATGCAGGCGCTGGACAACGACGACACGTACGTGGCGCTGGCCAACATCGAGTGGGAACGCTTCGTCTCGCTGTTCACCATGGCGCGGCCCACGCACCTGCTGGACGAGCTGCCCGAGGCGGTCCAGGCCCTACGCCGGCAGAACGAGCCCGCCGAACCGGACGAGGCCGCCGACGCGTCACCGCTGCTCCGGCAGCTCACCGGCATGCCTCCCGCCGACGCCCAGCGGCACCTGGTGGACCTGGTCCGGGACCACGCCGCCGCCGCGCTCGGCCACGACGGCACCGGTGAGGTGGCGGCGTCGCGGGCCTTCAAGGACCTCGGGTTCGACTCGCTGACCTCGGTCGACCTCCGGAACCGGCTGGGCCGGGCGACCGGCCTGCGGTTGCCGGCCAGCCTGGTGTTCGACCACCCGACCCCGGCGGCCATCGCCGCCCTGCTCCAGCGGGAACTGCTGGCGGAGACCCTGGTCACCGCCGAATCGCTGCACGCCCAGATCGACCGGCTGGAGACCGCGCTCGGCGGCGTGACGCTCGACGACCTGGAACGCGGCCCGCTGGCCGACCGGCTGCGCGGGCTCCAGGAGCGGTGTGCCGGCCAAGCGGCGGCCGGCGCCTCCGTCGCCCAACGGCTGGAGTCGGCCTCCGATGACGAGATGTTCGATTTCATCCGGCGTGAGCTGGGCCGTTCCTGACTCGGCGGGCCCCCGTACGACCTCTCAGACGACACCCTCGGCGACCTTCGCGGGAGACACCAGTGGCAAGCAACGAAGACACCCTCCGTGACTACCTCCGGTGGGTCACCGCCGACCTGCACGAGGCCAAGCAACGGCTCCGGACCCTCGAGGACGCGGCCCACGAGCCGATCGCGGTGATCGGCATGGCCTGCCGCTTCCCCGGCGGGGTGGCCTCACCGGAGGATCTCTGGCGGATGGTGCTCGACGGGCAGGACGCGGTCTCCGGCTTCCCGGTCGACCGCGGCTGGGACGTCGACGGCCTCTACGACCCCGACCCGGACGCGCCCGGCAAGTCGTACGTGCGCCACGGCGGTTTCCTGCACGACGCCGCGCAGTTCGACCCCGACCTGTTCGGCATCTCGCCGCGCGAGGCCCTCGCCATGGACCCGCAGCAGCGGCTGCTGCTGGAGACCTCCTGGGAGGTGTTCGAGCGGGCCGGCATCGATCCGCAGTCGGTGCGGGGACGCCGGATCGGCACGTTCATCGGCGCGAACCGCCCGGACTACGCGAACAACCTCGCCCGCGTGCCGGACGGCATGGAGGGGCACCTGCTCACCGGCAGCAACGCCAGCGTGGTCTCCGGGCGCATCGCGTACACCTTCGGGTTGGAGGGGCCGGCGGTCACGCTGGACACCGCGTGTTCGTCGTCGCTCGTCGCCGTGCACCTGGCGAACCTGGCGCTGCGGCACGGTGACTGCGGCATGGCGCTGGCCGGCGGTGCCGCGGTGCTGTCCGGCCCGGAGGGTTTCGTGGCGTTCAGCCGCCAGCGCGGGCTCTCCAAGGACGGCCGCTGCAAGGCGTTCGGCGCGGGCGCCGATGGGCTCGGCCTCGCCGAGGGCATCGGTGTCCTGCTGCTGGAACGGCTCTCCGACGCCCGCCGCAACGGGCACCCGGTGCTCGCCGTGGTCCGGGGTTCCGCGGTCAACCAGGACGGCGCCAGCAACGGGCTGAGCGCGCCGAACGGGCCGGCCCAGCAGCGGGTGATCCGCCAGGCCCTGACCAACGCCCGGCTCACCGCGAGCAACGTCGACCTGGTGGAGGCGCACGGCACCGGCACCACGCTGGGCGACCCGATCGAGGCGCACGCGTTGCTGGCCACGTACGGGCAGGACCGCCCGGCCGGCCGTCCGCTGCACCTGACCTCCTTCAAGTCGAACATCGGCCACGCTCAGGCGGCCGCCGGTGTCGCGGGTGTGATCAAGACCGTGCTCGCCCTCCAGCACGGCGTGCTGCCCCGGACCCTGCACGCCGACGAGCCGTCGCCGCACATCGACTGGACCGCGGGCGACGTCTCGCTGGTCACCGAGTCGGCGCCGTGGCCGGAGACCGGCGAACCGCGCCGCGCCGGCGTGTCGTCGTTCGGCATCAGCGGCACGAACGCGCACGTCATCCTCGAACAGGCCGGCAGCGACGACGTCGCGGACGAGCCGGACGCCGGCCCGCCCGCGCCGGCCGTGGGTGGGGGAGTGGTGCCGTGGCCGCTGTCCGCGAAGACCGCCGACGGCGTCCAGGCCCAGGCCACCCGGCTGCTCGACCGTCTGCACGACGATCCGAAGTGGACTCCGGCGGGCGTCGCCCGGTCCCTGGCCGAGCACCGGGCGAAACTGGAGCACCGGGCGGTGGCCGTCGGCGCCGACCGGGACACGCTGCTGTCCGGCCTGCGGGCGGTGGCCGGCGCAACCGCCGCGGCCGAGGCGGTGTCCGGTGCCGGCGTACGCGGCGACCGTGCCGTGTTCGTGTTCCCCGGTCAGGGCGCGCAGTGGTCCCGGATGGGCCTGGACCTCGCGGCCGCGTTCCCGGTGTTCGCCGACGCGCTGCGCGAATGCGCCGACGCGCTGCGCGAGGTGACCGACTGGGACCTGCCCGAGGCCCTGGCCGGCGACCTCGCCGACGTCGACGTCGTGCAGCCGGCGTCGTGGGCGGTGATGGTGTCGCTCGCACGGTTGTGGGAGTCGTTCGGCGTCAGCCCGGCCGCGGTCATCGGGCACTCCCAGGGCGAGATCGCCGCCGCGGTGGTGTGCGGCGCGCTGTCGGTCGCCGACGGGGCCCGGGTGGTCGCGCTGCGCAGTCGGATCATCCGCGAGCGGCTGGCCGGCTCCGGTGCCATGGCCTCCGTCGCGCTCTCCGCCGACGAGGCACGGGACCGCCTGGCCGGGTACGCCGGGACGGTCGCGGTCGCCGCCGTCAACGGCCCCCGCTCGGTGGTGCTCTCCGGCGAGCCCGCCGCGATCGACGAGGTCACCGCCGCGCTGGCGGCCGACGGCGTGCGCGTCCGGCGGGTCCCGGTGGACTACGCCTCCCACTCGCCGCAGGTGGCCGCCCTGGAAGCCGAACTGCTGACCGCCCTCGACGGGATCAGCCCCGGCGAGTCGCGGATCCCGTTCTTCTCCGCGGTGGACGGCGCCACGATCAACACGGCGGGCCTCGGTCCCGCGTACTGGGTGCGCAACCTGCGGCAGGAGGTCCGCTTCGAGGCCGCCGTGCGGGCCGCGACCGGCGCGGGGCACAGCGTTTTCGTCGAGTGCGGCGCGCACCCGGTGCTGTCCTTCGGCATCACCGAGACCGCCGACGACGCCGGCGTCGAGGTGGCCGTGGTCGCCTCCCTGCGCCGCGACGACGGGGGCCCCGGCCGGTTTGTCACGTCGCTCGCCGAGGGATTCACCGCCGGTCTGCCGGTCTCGTTCGCGCCGCTGTCCGGCGACGCCGCCACCGTCGACCTGCCCACGTACGCCTTCCAGCGCGACAGGTACTGGCTGGAGGCACCGGCCGGCGACCCGCCCGCCCGCACCACCGATCCGGCCGAGGACCGGTTCTGGCAGGCCGTGGAGGACGAGGACCTGCCGTCGCTCGCGGAGTCGCTGGACACCGGCGCCGACGACCTGCGCCGGGTGCTGCCGGCCCTGTCCACCTGGCGGCGCCGGCAGCGGGAACGCTCCCGTCTCGACTCCTGGCGGTACCACCTGACCTGGCAACCGCTGCCGGACACCGACCGGCCAACGCTGACCGGCACGTGGCTGCTCGTCACGCCGGACACCCCGGCCGCCACGGCACTCGCCGCGGACATCGACGCCGTGCTGGGCGAGCACGGCGCCGAGGCTCGCCGGGTCACCGTGGACGCCGCCACCACGACGCCGGACGCGCTGGCCGCCGCGCTGGGCGAAGCGGCCGGCGACACGAGTGTCGCCGGTGTGCTGTCGCTGCTGCCGCTCGACACCCGCGACCACCCCGGCTTCCCGGCGCTCACCGTGGGTACCGTCGCCACGCTCGCGCTGGTCCGCCGGGTCGCCGAACACGCGCCCTCGGCCCACCTGTGGACCATCACCCGGGGTGCGGTCGCGGTCTCCGCCACCGACCCGCTCGACGAGCCCGACCAGGCACACACCTGGGGCGTGGGCCGGGTCGCCGCGCTCGAGTACCCGGAGCGTTGGGGCGGGCTCGCCGACCTCCCGCAAGCACCCGACGGCACCGCTCTGCGCCGGCTCGTCGCGACGCTCGCCGCCACCGACGGCGAGGACCAGATCGCAATCCGCGGCACCGGCCGGCTCGCCGCCCGGCTCGCCCGCGCCACCCGCCCGACCGGTCCCGCCGACGTGTGGCAGCCGCACGGCACCGTGCTGGTCACCGGCGGCACCGGCGCGCTCGGCGCGCACGTGGCGCGCTGGCTGGCCCGCTCCGGCGCCGCGCACCTGGTGCTGACCAGCCGGCGGGGCGCGGACGCGCCCGGCGCCACCGAACTGCGCGACGAGCTGACCGCCCTGGGCGCCGAGGTGACCCTGGCGGCCTGCGACGTCGCCGACCGGGACGCGCTGGCCGCGCTGCTGCGGTCGCTGCCGGCGGCGCACCCGCTGACCGCCGTGTTCCACGCGGCCGGCATCACCGACGACGCCATCCTGGACACCCTCACCCCGGACCGCGCGCAGACCGTCGCGGCCGCCAAGTCGTTGTCCGCCCGGCACCTGCACGAGCTGACCGCCGATCTCGGACTGGACGCGTTCGTCACGTTCTCGTCGTTCGCCAGCGTCTTCCCCAACATCGGGCAGGCCAACTACGCCGCCGCCAACGCCTACCTGGACGCCCTCGCGCAGCACCGCCGCCGGGCCGGGCTGCCGGCCACCTCGGTGATGTGGGGTTCGTGGGGCGGCGGCGGGCTGGCCGACGGCGCCATCGGCGAACGGCTGCGCGCCGCGGGTGTCCCTCCGATGGACCCGGAGGCGGCGGTCGCCGCGCTCGCCGACGCGCTGGCCGGCGACGAGACCGTGCTCGCCGTCGTCGACATCGACTGGGCAAAGGTCGCGCCGGACGCCGCGTCGGTGCGGCCCTACCCGTTGCTCACCGGCATCCCGGAGGCCGCGCGCGCCATCTCGGCCGCCACCGCGGGGCAGCCGGAGACCGACGGCGACGGCTCCGCGCTGACCCGCCGGCTGGCCGCGCTCAGCCCGGCGGACCGCGACCGTGAGCTGCTGACGCTGGTCCGGGAACAGTCCGCGGCGGCGCTCGGCCACCGCAACGCCGACACGATCCCGGCCGGCCGCCCGTTCAAGGACCTGGGCGTCGACTCGCTCATCGCGGTCAACCTGCGCAACGGCGTCAACGTCGCCACCGGGCTCAAACTGCCCGCGACACTCGTCTTCGACCACCCGACCCCGCAGGCGCTGGCCCGGCACCTCGCCGAGCGACTGTTCAACGGCGAGAGGGCGGAGCCCGTACCGGCGGCGCTGGCCACCGCCGCCGCGGACACCGAGCCGATCGCCATCGTCGGCATGGCCTGCCGGCTGCCCGGCGGCATCACGTCGCCGGAGGAGCTGTGGGACCTGGTGGCGAACGGGCGGGACGCGATCACGCCGTTCCCGGACAACCGCGGCTGGGACATCGACCGGCTCTACCACCCCGACCCCGACGTGCCCGGCACCACGTACGTGCGGGAGGGCGGTTTCCTGCACGACGCCGCCGACTTCGACGCCGCGTTCTTCGGCATCTCGCCGCGTGAGGCCCTGGCGATGGACCCGCAGCAACGGCTGCTGCTGGAGACGTCGTGGGAGGCCGTCGAGCGGGCCGGCCTCGACCCGGAAACGCTTGCCGGCACGCCCACCGGCGTGTTCATCGGCGCCGGGCACCGCGGTTACGTCAACAGCCTGGAACAGCTGCCCGAGGGCGCCGAGGGCTACGTGATGACCGGCAACGCGTCGAGCGTCGTCTCCGGCCGCATCTCCTACACGTTCGGCTTCGAGGGCCCGGCCGTCACCGTCGACACGGCCTGCTCGTCGTCGCTCGTCGCGCTGCACCTGGCCGGCCAGGCCCTGCGCCAGGGCGAGTGCACGCTCGCGCTTGTCGGCGGGGTCGCGGTGATGCCGAACGCCGAGGTGTTCGTCGAGTTCAGCCGCCAGCGCGGGCTGTCCGCGGACGGCCGGTGCAAGGCGTTCGCGGCCGCCGCGGACGGCACCGGCTGGGCCGAGGGTGCCGGCGTTCTGGTGGTCGAGCGGCTGTCCGACGCGCGCCGCCACGGGCACCGGGTGCTCGGGCTGGTCCGCGGCACCGCGGTCAACCAGGACGGCGCGTCCAACGGGCTGACCGCGCCCAACGGCCCGTCGCAGCAGCGGGTGATCCGCCAGGCGCTCGCCGGCGCCCGGCTGTCCCCGGCGGATGTCGACGCCGTCGAGGCGCACGGGACCGGCACCCGGCTCGGCGACCCGATCGAGGCCCAGGCGCTGCTGGCCACGTACGGGCAGGATCGCGACCCGGCCCGCCCGCTGCTGCTGGGCTCGCTGAAGTCGAACATCGGGCACACCCAGGCGGCGGCCGGCGTGGCCTCGGTGATCAAGATGGTCATGGCGATGCGCGCCGGTGTCCTGCCGAAGACCCTGCACGTGGACAGCCCCACTCCCGAGGTCGACTGGGAGGCCGGCGCGGTCACCGTGCTCACCGACTCGACGCCGTGGCCGGACACCGACCGGCCGCGCCGGTGCGCGGTCTCGTCGTTCGGCGTCAGCGGCACCAACAGCCACATCGTCCTGGAGGCGGCGCCGGCCGAGCAGCCGGTCCCGCCGTCCCCGGAGCCGCCGGTGGTGGCGTGGCCGGTGTCGGCGCGCTCCGCCGGGGCGCTCGCCGGCCAGCTGAGCCGGTTGCGGGAGTTCGTGGCGACGGCCGGGCTGCCGAGTGTGGACGTGGGCCGGTCGCTGGCGGCGACGCGGCAGGCGTTCACCCATCGCACGGTGCTGATCGCGCCGGATCGCGGTGAGGTGTCCGGTGTGGTGCCGGAGACCGGCCCGGACGGGGTGGGTTTCCTGTTCGCGGGCCAGGGTGCGCAGCGGCTCGGGATGGGACGCGACCTGGCGTCGTCGTTCCCGGTGTTCCGGCAGGCGTGGGACGAGGTCTGCGCCGCGGTGGACACCGTGCTGGGCCGGTCGTTGACCGAGGTGGTGTGGGGCGAGGACGCGGATCTGCTGGCCGAGACCCGCTTCGCGCAGCCCGCGCTGTTCGTGTTCGAGGTGGCGTTGTTCCGGCTGCTGGAGTCGTGGCGGGTGCGCCCCTCGGTGCTGGCCGGCCACTCGGTGGGCGAGGTCGCCGCCGCCTGTGTCTCGGGTGTGCTGTCGACTGCCGACGCGGCCCGGCTGATCGTGGAACGTGGCCGGTTGATGCAGGCCCTGCCGCCGGGTGGGGTGATGCTGGCGGTGGCGGTGCCGGAGACCGAGGTCGCCCGTTTCGCGGGCGTGTCGGTGGCGGCGGTCAACGGCCCGTCGTCGGTGGTGCTCTCCGGCGACGCGGGCGTGCTCGCGGACGTCGAGGAAACCCTCACAAGCGAGGGGGTACGCGTCCGCCGCCTCCGGGTGTCGCACGCCTTCCACTCGGCGCTGATGGAGCCGATGCTCGACGACTTCCGCGAGGTCGTGTCGGGGCTGAGCTTCGGCACGCCCAGCATTCCGGCCGTGTCCACGGTGACCGGTGCGGTGGTGGACGGTGAGTGGTCGGATCCGGAGTACTGGGTGTCGCACGTGCGGCAGACGGTCCGGTTCGCGGATGCCGTCCGGGCGCTGCCGCCGCTGCGTACGGTGCTGGAGATCGGCCCGGACGCGACCCTGACCGGCCTGGCCGGGCAGTCCGACGTGGACGCCATCGCGTTGTGCCGCAAGGACCGGGCGGAGGACGTGTCGGTCGTGGAGGGCGTCGGCCGGGCCTGGACCGTGGGGATCGTGGTCGACTGGGCGGCGATGAACCAGGGCGGCCGGCTGGTCGAGCTGCCCACCTACGCGTTCCAGCGGGAGCGCTACTGGCTGCCGAAGGCGACAGCCGCCGATCCGGCCGCGCTCGGCCTGGGCGCGGCCGGGCACCCGCTGCTGGGCGCGGCGGTGTCGATGGCCGACGGTGGTGGTGTCGTGCTGACCGGCCGGGTGAGCCGGTCCGCGCAGTCGTGGCTGGCCGAGCACGAGATCGGCGGGCGCGTGCTGGTGCCGGGCACCGCGTTGGTGGAGATGGCGATCCGGGCCGGCGACGAGGCCGGGTACGACCAGCTGGACGAGCTGACCCTGCGGGAGCCGATGCTGGTGCCCGACGGCGGGGCGTTGCAGGTGCAGGTGGTGGTGGACGGGGCCGGTCAGGTTCGGGTCCACTCGCGCCCGGACGCCACCGGCGACCGGCCGTGGACCCTGCACGCCACCGGCACGCTCACCGAGGCCGGCGCACTCACCGCCGCCGGCGGGGCGCCCACGGCGGCGGCAGCCTGGCCGCCGGCCGGCGCGGAACCCGTCGACCTCACCGGCTTCTACGAGCGGCTGCACGCCGCGGGCTCGGCCTACGGCCCGGCGTTCCGGGGCATGCGCGCCGCCTGGCGATCCGGCGACGACGTGTGGGCCGAGGTCACCGCACCGGCCGACCTCGACGTCACCGGCTACGGCATCCACCCCGCGGTCCTCGACGCCGCCCTGCACCCGGTCGCCCTGGCCGGCGCCACGGGCGCTGGCGCGAGGCCGATGGTCCCGTTCTCCTTCGAGGGTGTGCACCTGCACGCCACCGGCGCCCGGACCCTGCGGGTACACCTCACCGCGGGCGCCGGCGACACGCTCACCGTGACCGCCACCGACCCGGCCGGCGCTCCGGTGGCGACCATCGCCACGCTGACCCTCCGCCCGATCGCCGACCCGGCCACCGCGCCCGTCGCCAACCTCTACCGGATCCGGTGGACGCCCGTCGGCCGCACTGGCGAGGCGCCGGCCGGCGTCGCGGTCCTGGACGGCGACGATCCGGCCGCACTGGGTACGCCGATCCCGCAGTTGGTCGTCAGCTACGTGGACCCGGACGGCGCGGCCCGGGACGCGGTGCACCGCACGCTCGCCCTGCTCCAGCGGTGGCTGGCCGACGAACGTGCCGCCGACGCCACCCTCGCCGTGGTGACCCGTGCCGGGCTGCTCTCCCACGCCGCCGCCGCCGGCCTGGTCCGCAGCGCGCAGACCGAGAACCCCGGACGGTTCCTGCTCGTCGACGCCGACGAGGACCGGCCCGCCCCGGACCGGATCGCCGCGGCGTCCGCGACAGGTGAATCCGAGATCCGCCTGCGCGGCGACGAGTTCCACGGTCCCCGGCTCACCCCCGCCGCCGGGCCGGACACCCTGCCCGTGCCGGACGCCGCCGACTGGCGGCTCGCCGTCCGCGGCGGCACCGGAGCCCTCACCGACCTGACGCTCGCACCCCGCGAGGAGGCTCCGGACGCCGGCCTGCGGGACGACGAGGTCCGGGTCGCGGTCCGCGCGGCCGGGGTGAACTTCCGAGACGTGCTCATCGCGCTCGGCATGTACCCCGGCGACGCCCCGCCCGCGCTCGGCAACGAGGCCGCAGGTGTGGTCACCGCCGTCGGCCCCGGCGTCACCGACCTGGTACCCGGGGACCGCGTTCTCGGCCTCATGCCGGACTCCATCGGCCCGATCGCCCGTACCGAACGCAGCTTCGTCACTCCGCTGCCCGCCGGCTGGTCGTTCGAGACTGGCGCGTCGGTGGGTGTGGTGTTCGCGACGGCGTGGATGGGTCTGGTGGACATCGCCGGCGTCGGCCCCGGCGATCGGGTGCTGGTGCACGCGGGCGCCGGTGGTGTGGGCATGGCGGCGGTGCAGGTGGCCCGCTCGCTGGGTGCCGAGGTGTACGCGACCGCGAGCCCCGGTAAGTGGGAGGTGTTGCGGGGTCTGGGCCTGGACGAGGAGCACATCGGGTCGTCGCGGTCGGTGGAGTTCCGGGACCGGTTCCTGGTGGCGACCGGCGGCCGTGGGATGGACGTGGTGCTGAACTCGCTGGCGGGTGAGTTCGTGGACGCGTCGCTGGACCTGTTGCCGCGTGGGGGCCGGTTCGTGGAGATGGGCAAGTCCGACATCCGGGACGCGGAGACGGTCGCGGCGGCCCGCCCGGGGGTGCGATACCGGGCGTTCGACCTCATCGAGGCCGGCCCGCGGCGGATCGGCGAGATTCTGCGGCAGGTCGTCGAGCAGTTGACCGCGGACACGTTGCGGCCGCTGCCGGTGACCTCGTGGGACGTACGGCGGGCGCCGGAGGCGTTCCGGTTCATCTCCCAGGCCCGGCACGTGGGCAAGGTGGTGCTGACCGTGCCGTCGGCCTGGGACCCGGCCGGCACGGTGTTGATCACCGGCGGCACCGGGACCCTGGGCGCCGCGCTGGCCCGGCACCTGGTGACCACGCGGGGGATGCGCAACCTGCTCCTGGCCGGCCGGCGGGGCCTGCGGGCGCCGGGTGCCGCGGACCTCAGGGCCGAGCTGGAGGCCGCCGGCGCCGAGGTGACGGTGGCCGCCTGCGACGTGAGCGACCGCGACCAGGTCAAGCAGTTGCTGGCCGGTCGCCGGGTGACGGCCGTGGTGCACGCGGCGGGAGTGACCGACGACGCGGTGCTCGGATCGTTGACGCCGGAGCAGGTGGACCGGGTGCTGCGGGCCAAGGTGGACGCGGCGTGGCACCTGCACGAGCTGACCGCCGGGCACGACCTCGCCGACTTCGTCATGTACTCCTCGATCGGCGGAGTGTTCGGCGGGGCGGGGCAGGGCAACTACGCCGCGGCGAACTCCTACCTGGACGCGCTCGCCGCCCACCGGCACGAGCAGGGATTGCCGGCCACGTCGCTGGCCTGGGGACTCTGGGCCGAGGAGAGCGGCATGACCGCCCGGCTGGGCAGCAGTGACCGGGTACGCGCCGACCGGTCCGGTGTCCGTCCGATGCCCACCGCCCAGGGCCTGGCGCTGTTCGACGCGGCCCTGCGTCTCGGTGAACCGCTCGCCGTACCCGTCGACCTCGACCTGGCGTCGCTGCAGGCCCGCGCCCGGGACGTCACAAGCGTCCCCGGCCTGTTCCGGTCCCTGATCCGGGTCTCCGCCCGGCGGACCGCCGGGGCCGCGGGCGCGACGGACGCGCAGGAGTTGCAGCGGCGGCTCGCGGCGGCCTCCGGCGACGAACGACGCCGCCTCGTGCTCGAACTGGTCCGCGAACAGGCCGCCGCGGTGCTCGGTTTCACCGACACCGCCGCCATCCCGGCCGGCCGGCCGTTCCGCGACGTCGGTTTCGACTCGCTGACCGGCGTCGAACTCCGCAACCGGCTCAACACCGCCACCGGCCTACGCCTGCCCGCCACCGCGGTCTTCGACCACCCCACGCCCACCGAACTCACCGATCACCTGATCACCCACCTCGACCCCGCCGACGCGGCGCCCGCCGGCATCGAGCAGTCCGAGATCGAGTTCCGGCGGGCACTCGCCGACATTCCCCTCTCCGCGTTGCGGGACGCGGGTGTGCTCGGCGCCCTGCGCAGGCTGACCGGGTTCGACGACTCCACCGCCGAGGCGGAGGCCGACGTCGCCGCCATCGCCACGATGGACGTCGCCGCACTCGTCGACATGGCGCTGAACACCAAGGACTCCTGAACCGTTTCCGAGAGCGGAGCACGCAACATGACCACATCGGCCGACCGGCTCGTCGACGCCCTCCGGGCATCGCTGACGGAGACGGAGAACCTGCGGCGGCAGAACAAGGAACTGGTCGCCGCGCTCAGCGAACCCGTCGCGATCGTCGGGATGGCGTGCCGCTACCCCGGCGGCGTCCGTACCCCCGAGGACTTGTGGCACCTGGTGACCGACGAGGTCGACGCGATGTCGTCGTTCCCGGGTGACCGCGGATGGGACCTGGACGCGTTGTCCGACCCGGAGTCCGGCAGTTACGTGCAGGAGGGCGGCTTCGTCCACAGCGCCGCCGAGTTCGACGCCGAGTTCTTCCGCATCTCGCCGCGCGAGGCGCTCGCCATGGACCCGCAGCAGCGGGTGGTCCTGCAGGCCGCCTGGGAGGCGATCGAACGCGCCGGCATCGACGCCGCCTCACTCAAGGGCACCCGTACGGGGGTGTTCATCGGCGCCGGCAGCCCCGGCTACGCCACCGATCTGAAGGAGATACCGCAGGAGGTGCAGGGATACACCCTGACCGGCCTGGCCACCAGCGTGGTGTCCGGCCGCATCGCGTACACCCTGGGCCTGGAGGGACCGGCGGTCACCGTCGACACCGCCTGCTCCTCCTCACTCGTCGCCCTGCACCTCGCCGTGCAGTCTCTGCGGCAGGGTGAGTGCGGCCTGGCACTGGCCGGCGGTGTCACCATCATGTCCAGCCCCGGCGTGTTCCAGGAGTTCAGCCGGCAGCGCGGGCTCGCACCGGACGGGCGGTGCAAGGCGTTCGCCGCTGCGGCCGACGGGACGGGCTGGGCCGAGGGCGTGGGTGTGCTGCTGATCGAGCGTCTCTCGGACGCCCGCCGCAACGGGCACCGGGTTCTCGCGGTGGTACGCGGCTCCGCGGTCAACCAGGACGGCGCGTCCAACGGCCTGACCGCCCCCAACGGGCCGTCGCAGCAACGCGTCATCCGGCAGGCCTTGGACAACGCCCGCCTCACCACCGACCAGATCGACCTGCTGGAGGCGCACGGCACCGGCACGACGCTGGGTGACCCGATCGAGGCGCAGGCGCTGCTGGCCACGTACGGTCAGGGCCGCGCGACCGGCCGTCCGCTCTGGCTGGGCTCGCTGAAGTCGAACATCGGCCACGCGCAGGCGGCGTCCGGTGTCGGCGGCGTCGTCAAGCTCGTGATGGCGCTGCAACACGGTGTGCTGCCGAAGACCCTGCACGTCGACGAACCGACCCCGCACGTCGACTGGGAGTCCGGCGCGGTGTCCCTGCTCACCGAGGCCCGGCCCTGGCCGGAGACCGGCGAGCCCCGCCGTGGCGCGGTGTCGTCGTTCGGCGTCAGCGGCACCAACGCGCACGTCATCATCGAGCAGGCGGAGCCAGCCCCGGCGGTGCCCACCGAACCGCCGCCAACCGGCGCCCCGGTCCCGTGGGTCCTCACCGCGCGCGACGGCGACAGCCTGATCCGCGTCGCCCAGCAGACCCGCGCGTTCCTGGAGAACCGGCCTCACCTGGGCATCCGTGAGATCGGCGGTGCCCTCGCCGGCAGCCGGGCCGCCCTGGAGCACCGCGCGGTGGTGGTCGGGGCGGACCGCGCCGAACTGCTCGCCGGCCTGGACGCGGTGGTGGCCGGCACACCTGCGGTGTCCGGCGTGGCCGAGTCGGCGTCGGCGTCGCGTCCGGTGTTCGTGTTCCCGGGTCAGGGTGCGCAGTGGGCGGGGATGGGTGTGGAGTTGGCGGAGGCGTTTCCGGTGTTCGCGGATGCGTTGGCGGAGTGTGCGGAGGCGTTGCGGCCGGTGGTGGGTTGGGATCTGCTGGCCGAGTTGTCGGGTGATCTGTCGCGGGTGGAGGTGGTGCAGCCGGCGTCGTGGGCGGTGATGGTGTCCCTGGCCCGGTTGTGGGAGTCGTTCGGTGTCACACCGGCGGCGGTGGTCGGCCACTCGCAGGGGGAGATCGCCGCGGCCGTGGTCGCCGGTGCGTTGTCGCTCGAAGACGGTGCCCGGGTGGTCGGCCTGCGGAGCAAGGTGATCGCGTCACGGTTGGCCGGTAAGGGTGCGATGGCGGCGGTGGCTCTGCCGGTGGGTGAGGTGCGGGCCGCGTTGACCGGTGGGGTGGCGGTGGCGGCGGTGAACGCGGAGTCGTCGGTGGTGATCTCGGGGGACCCGGGGGAAGTCGATGCGCTGGTCGCGGCGTGGGATGCCGCTGGGGTGCGGGTGCGTCGGGTGGCGGTGGATTACGCGTCGCATTCTGCGCAGGTGGAGGTGCTGCGTGCGGAGCTTCTGCGGGTGTTGGAGTCGGTGACGGCGCGTGCGTCGGTGGTGCCGTTCTATTCGACGGTGACCGGGGGTGTGCTCGACACGGCGACGATGGATGCCGGGTACTGGTACCGGAACCTGCGCCAGACTGTCGAGTTCGCGTCCACCGTGGAGGTGTTGCGGGCCGACGGGTTCGACACGTTCATCGAGTGCAGTTCGCATCCGGTGTTGACCCTCGGCATTCCGGAGGCGGTCGGCTCGTTGCGCCGCGACGACGGTGGGGCCCGCCGCTTCGTGACCAGCCTGGCTGAGGCGTACGTCGCCGGGGTGCCCGTCGTCCTCACCGGCCTGGTCGGTGACGGCCCGGCCGTCGACCTGCCCACCTACCCCTTCCAGCGCAGCCGGTACTGGCTGCACGCCGACCCGGCGCAGACCCCGACCCGCACCGACGCCGACGAGGTGGAGGCACGGTTCTGGGAGGCCGTGGAACGGGAGGACCTGGAGTCGCTGGCCGGCTCGCTGCGCACCGACCAGGACGACCTCGAACGGGTGCTGCCGGCCCTGTCCGGCTGGCGCCGCCGCCACCGCGAGCACAGCACGATCGACTCCTGGCGCTACAAGACCGCCTGGCGGCCGGTCGCCGAGTCCGGCACGCCGGTGCTGTCCGGCACCTGGCTGCTCGCCGTGGCGGAGTCGCTCACCGACGCGCCCTGGCACGACGCCGCCGAGACCGCACTCCGCGCGCACGGCGCCCGCGTCGTTCGCCTGCCCCTCGACGCCGGCGCCGGTCGCGACTACTACACCGCCGTGCTGCGCGCCACGCTCGCCGCCACGCCCGACGTGACAGGCGTGCTGTCCCTCCTGCCCCTCGACGACCGGCCGCACCCCGAGCACCCGGCCACGGTGCGCGGGCTCACCGGCACGCTCGCCATGGCGCAGGCACTCGGGGACGTGGACATCGACGCGCCGTTCTGGTGCGCCACCCGTGGCGCCGTGTCGGTCGGCGCCTCCGACCCGCTCACCGCCGCCGCGCAGGCCACGGTCTGGGGCCTCGGCCGGGTGGTCGCCGAGGAGAGCCCGCACCGCTGGGGCGGCCTCATCGACCTGCCCGCCGTCGCCGACAGCCGGGCGGGTGCCCGGCTGGCCGCCGTCCTCGCCGGGCTCGACGACGAGGACCAGGTGGCGATCCGCCGGTCCGGCGTCTACGCCAACCGCCTGATCCGTGCCGACTGGGGCGATGGCCGGCCCCGCCGGGACTGGCGGCCGGACGGCACCGTGCTGGTCACCGGCGGCACCGGCGCGCTCGGCGGGCACGTCGCCCGGTGGCTGGCCGCCTGCGGCGCCCCGCACCTGCTGCTGCTCAGCAGCCGCGGCCCGGACGCGCCGGGCGCCGACGACCTGCGCCGCGAACTCACCGAGCTGGGCGCACGGGTCACCATCAGCGCCTGCGACGTCGCCGACCGCGCCGCGCTCGCCGCCGTCCTGGCCGACGTGCCGGCCGAGTACCCGCTGCGCGCCGTCGTGCACACCGCGGCCGTGCTGGACGACGGCGTCCTCGACGCGCTCACCCCCGGCCAGCTCGACCGGGTGCTGCGGGTCAAGGCTCTCGGCGCCGTGCACCTGGACGAACTGACCCGTGACCTCGACCTCACCGCCTTCGTGCTGTTCTCGTCGTTCGCCGGCACCTTCGGCGTCGCCGGGCAGGGCAACTACGCGCCCGGCAACGCCTTCCTCGACGCGCTGGCCCGCGCCCGCCGCGCCGGCGGACGGCCCGCCACCTCCATCGCCTGGGGGCACTGGTCCGGCGGCGGCATCGCGTCCGGCGCCGCCGAGGCCCAGCTACGCCGCCGCGGCGGTTCCGAGATCGACCCGCCCACCGCGCTGCGGGCCCTCGGCGAGGTGCTCGACCACGACGAGACGGTGGTGGCACTGGCCCTGATCGAGTGGGAGCGGATCGCCGCCGGCGCCCGTGAGCTCGCCAGCCGGCCGCGCCCGTTCCTGCGCGAGCTGACCGACGTCCGGCGGCTGCTCGCCGGCGAGGGCGCCGCGACCGGGCCGACCCCGGCCGCCGGCGGCACCCCGCTGGCCGACCGGCTCGCCGCGCTGCCCGAGGCCGAACGCGACCGGGCCGTGCTGGACCTGGTACGCGGCCAGGTCGCCGCCGTGCTCGGTCACGGCTCGCCGGACGCGGTGCACGGCGGCCGCCCGTTCCGGGAGCTCGGCTTCGACTCGCTCACCTCGGTCGAGCTGCGGAACCGGCTGAGCACCGTCACCGGCCTGAAACTGCCGGCCACCGTCGTCTTCGACCACCCGACGCCCGACGCGCTGGCCCGCCATCTCCGGGCGATCGCGACCGGCGGAAACGAGCCGGCCGGCGTCGCGGAACCACCGACCCCGGCGGCCGCGAACGGCGACGACCCGGTCGTCATCGTCGGCATGAGCTGCCGGCTGCCCGGCGGCGCCGACACCCCCGACGACCTGTGGCAGCTCATCGCCGACGAACGCGACGCGGTCGGCGGCCTACCGACCGACCGCGGCTGGGACGTCGAGACGCTCGTCGCCGCCGGCGTCGACGTGCCAGGCATGCGTTTCGTCCGGCAGGGCGGCTTCCTGCGCGACGCCGCGTCGTTCGACGCCGGGTTCTTCGGCATCCCCGACCACGAGGCGCTCGCCATGGACCCGCAGCACCGGCTGCTGCTGGAGATGTCCTGGGAGGCGATCGAACGCGCGGGCATCGCACCCCGCACCCTGAGCGGTGAGTCCGTCGGTGTGTTCGTCGGCACCTTCTCCCAGGGCTACTGGACCGGCATGCAGGAGGTGCCCGAGGAGACCCGGCCGCACCTCAGCGGCGGCATCTCCCCGGCGCTCGCCGCCGGACGGATCGCCTACGCGCTCGGCCTGGAGGGCCCGGTGCTGACCCTCGACACCGGCTGCTCGTCCTCCGCCGTCGCGCTGCACCTGGCCGTGCAGGCGGTCCGGGCCGGCGAGTGCGACCTGGCGCTCGCCGGTGGCGCGTCCGTGCTGGCGAACCCCGCCGTCTCACCCGACATGGGGGTCGGCGCCGCCGGCGACGGGCGCTGCAAGTCCTACTCCGAGGCCGCCGACGGCACCGGATGGGGCGAAGGCGCCGGCGTGCTTGTCGTCGAACGACTCTCCGTGGCCCGCCGCGCCGGCCACCCGGTCCTCGCGGTGATCCGCGGCACCGCCGTCAACCACAACGGCGGCGGCAATGGCCTGGGCGCGCCCAACGGCCCGTCGCAACGCCGCGTCATCCGCCAGGCCCTGACGAACGCCGGTCTCACGCCCGCCGACGTCGACGTCGTCGAGGGACACGGCACCGGCACCCCGCTCGGCGACCCGATCGAGGCCGAGGCCCTGATGGCGGTCTACGGCGCCGGCCGTGACCCCAGCCGGCCGCTCTGGCTCGGCACCGTCAAGTCGAACCTCGGACACCCGCAGGCCGCGTCCGGCGTGGTCGGGGTGATCAAAACCGTGCAGTCCATGCGGTACGGCATCCTGCCGCGATCGCTGCACTCCGACGAGCCGAGCGGTTACGTCGACTGGACCGCCGGCGGCGTCCGGCTGCTGACCAAGACGGTGCCCTGGCCGGTGACCGGCCGCCCACGTCGGGCCGGCGTCTCGTCGTTCGGCGCCAGCGGCACGAAGGTCCACGTCATCCTGGAACAGGGTGACAGCACGGAGCAGGTCGACCGTCCGGAGCGGACGGTCACGAACCCGCCCCAGGTGGTCCCGGTCGTGCTGTCCGCGCGCGACGGTGTCGCGCTGCGCGCCCAGGCCGCCCGGCTGCACGGCCATCTCGCCGCACGGCCGGCTCTGGCCGTGGCGGACGTCGCCTGGACCCAGGCCGTGGGCCGCTCGGTGCACCCGCACCGGACCGTGCTGCTCGCCACCGGGCGTGCCGGGCTGCTCGACGGCCTCGCCGCCGTCGCGGCCGGCCACCCGGACACGACAGCGGTGTCCGGTGAGGCACCCCCTAACGAGCCGGCGGTGACCTGCGTGTTCCCCGGGGAACCGGTCGACGCGGCAGCGGTCCGGCGGCTGCATGCCACGTACCGTCCCTTCGCGGACGCGGTCGACGTCGTCGCCGCGCACCTCGATCCGGTCCTCGACCGGCCGTTGCTCGACGTGCTCCTCGACGCCGGCGAGCAGCCACCCGCCCCCGGTTCGATGCTGGCCCACGCGGCTTCCCTGGCCGTCGAGTACGCGCAGTTCACGCTGCTGCGGTACGTGGGTGTGCCGGTCACCGCGGTCACCGGGCGTGGGCCCGGCGCGGTCGCCGCGGCCCTCGCCGCCGAGGCCATCGGACCCCAGGACGCGGCGCGACTCCTGACCGCGCTCGCCGAGGGACGGCCGGCCCCGGCCGACGGCTGGCGGACGCCGGTGTTGCAGGTGCTGTCGCCCACCGGGCCCGACGACCTGGCCGACGCGTGGGACGCGGACACCGTGACCGTCGCAGAGGACGGCGTCACCGTCCGGGCCGGCGTACCGGACGACGGCGTACTGCGCACGCTCGCCGCTCTGCACGTCGCCGGGGCGCCGGTCGACTGGGCCCGGGTGCTCGGCACCGCCGCCGGCCGGCTGGTCGACCTGCCCACATACCCCTTCCAGCGGGAACGCTACTGGCTGCGTACCCCACTGGACGGGCTCCTCAGCGGCGCCGCTGCCGAGTGAACCGCTCCGTCACCTTCGGGAAGGACGTCATGTCGCACAGTCTCCGTACCAGCCGATGGATTCAGAAGCTGGGCACGCAGCACGGCGACCGGCCGCGTCTGCTGTGCCTGCCGCACGCGGGCGGGTCCGGCTCGTTCTACCACCCGCTCAGCGTCCACCTCGGTGCCACCGTCGACGTGTTCGCCGTGCAGTACCCCGGCCGCCAGGAGCGGCGCATCGAACCGCCGCTGGTCACGATCGACGAGTTGGCCGAACGGATCCACGCCGAACTCACCACCTGGACGGACCGGCCGCTTGTGCTGTTCGGGCACAGCATGGGAGCGGTGATCGGGTATGAGGTCGGCCGCCTGTTGCAGCGCGACGGCATCCCGCCGGCCGGCCTCATCGTGTCCGGCCGGCGGGCTCCCTCGGTGCACGTCGAGGAGAGTCTGCACCGCCGCGGCGACCAGGCGCTCATCGCGGAGGTGCGGCAGCTCAGCGGTACCGCCGCCGCCCTGCTCGACGACGCGGAGCTGCTGGAGATGATCCTGCCGGCGCTGCGCGCCGACTACCGGGCCATCGAGACCTACCGGCACCGGCCGGGCCGCGAACTCGACTGCCCGGTCACCGCGCTGGTCGGCGAGGACGACCACCGGGCCTCGGTCGACCACGTCCGGGCCTGGCAGGGGCACACCACCGGCGCGTTCGACCTGCGCCCGTTCCCCGGGGGCCACTTCTATCTGAACAACCGCTGGCCCGACGTCGCGGCCGCGATCCGCGGCGCCGTCACGTCGTTCACCGCACCGGTCCTTCCGTGACCGGGCACCCCGCTCGCCGCCGCGGCACGCGCCCAGACTGAATCCGACAAGAGACCGGACCGCCGGACGCGATCGCGTCCGGCGGTCCGTTGCTGCCGTGCTGGCGTGGCAAGAGGTGTGGCCCGGGCGCCGATGAGGCGACCCGGGCCACAGGTCGCCGGTCCGGCCACCGGAGGGGGTGGGGGGAGCCTGACCGGCGGTGCGGGCTGGTCAGACCCGCTGGCTTTCGTCCGTCGTGCCGGGCGAGGACTCCGGCGCCGGTTCCGGCTCGCCGCCGGCACCGTCCACCGGGGCGGGGCGCGGCCGGCCGCGCCCGGGGCGCCACCAGGCCGCGTGACCGAGCAGGCTCATCACGGCCGGCACCAGCACCATCCGAATCACCGTGGCGTCCATGATGACGGCGGTGGCCAGTCCG
The DNA here is from genome assembly GCF_040648675.1 of Micromonospora sp. NPDC049101. Taxonomy (NCBI): domain Bacteria; kingdom Bacillati; phylum Actinomycetota; class Actinomycetes; order Micromonosporales; family Micromonosporaceae; genus Micromonospora; species Micromonospora sp. NPDC049101. The sequence goes on from NZ_JBEZED010000002.1 coordinate 360,858, forward strand.
ATACCGATCATCTGGATCAACGTCTCCGGAACCGAGACGAAGCTCAGGAAGACGCAGGCCATGATGATCGCGGCCGCGGAGATGACCCGTGCGGTGGTGCCGATGCCGACCACCACGGCGCGGTGTGGATCACCATCCCGGTCGTACGACTCGCGGACCGCGGAGAGCAGGAACACCTCGTAGTCCATCGACAGTCCGAACAGGACGGCGAACAGGATCATCGGCACCGCGGACATGATGGGCACCGTCTTGTCGATGCCGAGCAGGTCCAGGCCCCAGCCCCACTGGAACATCGCGATGATGACGCCGAACGAGACACCGATCGACAGCAGCGTCATCACCGCGGCCTTCAGCGCGACCACCGGTGCCCGGAACATCAGCAGCAACAGCAGCATGCCCGCGCCGACCACAGCCAGGATCACCCAGGGCAGCCGCTCACCGACCACGTCGGCCATGTCGATGACCACCGCCGTCGCGCCGCCGACAAGCGCCGTACCACCGGACGCGGCCAGCGCCTCGGGCCCGATCGTGTCCCGGATGCGGTGGACCAGGTCGGACACCTCCTGGTCCTGCGGGGCGTACCGGGGGATGGCCGTGACCAGCGCGACCCCGCCGCCGTCCTGGCTGAGCGCCGGCGGCGTCACCAGCTCGACGTCGGGGTCGGCGGCGAGCGTGCGGGCCAGCGTGGCCAGGCCCGTCTCGTCCGCGCCGGTCACGGTGAGCACCAGCGGCGCGTTCCAGCCCGGCCCGTAGTGCTCGGCGATCAGGTCGTACGCCTGCCGCTGGGTGTTCTTGGTGGGCTGGATGCCGTCGTCCGGCGTGCCCAGCCGCAGGGACAGCACCGGCGAGGACAGCACCAGCAGGAAGGCGGTCGCCAGCACCGCGTAGAGCACGCGGAAGCGTTGCACGTGCCGGCCCCAGCGGTACGTCGGACCGCTCTCGTCGTCCGGATCGGCGGGGCCCGCCGCCCGGGCCCGGCGCGACAGCTTCGGGATGGCCAGCGAGTTGACCCGGTGCCCCAGCAGGCCGAGCAGTGCCGGCAGCAGCGTGATCGCGGCAACGACCATCACTGCCACCGTCACCGCGCCGGCGACACCCATCGCGCCGATGAAGGGAATGCCCGCGAAGCTGAGGCCGAGGATGGCCACCACGACCGTGCCGCCCGCGAACACCACCGCGTGCCCGGCGGCCGCGGTGGCGTGCCCGGCGGCGTGCACCGGTTCCTCGTGGTGGGCGAGATTCGCCCGGAACCGGCTGAGCACGAACAGGGCGTAGTCGATGCCGGCGCCGAGACCCAGCATCACCGCGATGATCGGCGCGGACGAGGGGATGTCGACGAAGAGGCCGATGAGCAGGACGATCGCGGCGCCGACCACGATGCCGACGCCGGCGACGAGGAGCGGCAGCCCGGCGGCGACAAGCGACCCGAACGCGATGATCAGCACGAGCAGCGCGGCCCCGACACCGACGAGTTCGGCGGCGGACGTGGTGGGTTCGGTGCCCAGGTCGACGACCGCGCCGCGGTACTCGACCTGCAGGCCGGCGGCCTCGGCCGGCTTGGCGGCCTCGCGCAGCCGGTCGTAGTGGGTGCCGTCGAGCTCGCCCAGCTCCTTGCCGTAGTCGACGTTGACCAGCGCGGCCCGCCCGTCCGGGCTCGGGAACGGGTCGTCCACCGCCGCCACGTCCTGCTGGCCGCGGATCGCGGTGATCATCTGCCCGATCGCGGCCTGCCGCGCCGGATCCTGCAGGTTGCCGCCCTCGGCGCTCCAGACGATCGTCGCGCTCACCACGCCGTACGTCGGGAAGTGTTCCCGGGCCACGTCGGTGGCCTGCTGGGATTCGGTGCCGGGCACCCGGAAGTCGTTGACGAACGTGCTCCCGGCCGTCTGGCCGACACCGAGCAGCACGCCGGCCGCGAACAGCCAGAGGACGAGGGTCCGCCAGGGGTGTAGCGCGCAGAGGCGACCGAGCCGGTCCAGTGGGCGTTCCATGCCTTTCAGGGATACAGCATTCGGTGCAAATATGCAACGAGTGCGTTTATTTAGCGAGTGCCGGAAGAGTAGGGTTGGTTGCGTGACACAACCATCCGGCCTGCGCGAACGGAAGAAGCAGCGCACCCGTGCGGCGCTGATCACCGCGGCGATCGAGCTCGTCTCCAGCAAGGGGTACGACGAGACGACCATCGCCGAGATCGCCGCCGCGGCGGACATCGCGCCACGCACGTTCTTCGCCTACTTCCCCGGCAAAGAGGACATCCTGTTCGCCGACTCGCAGTCGCGGGTCGACGAGATCGCCGCGCTGGTCGCCGAGCGGCGCGCCGGGGAGACCGTGGCCGACGTGCTGCTGCGCGCGCTGCGGACGGCGGTGACCTCCGGCGCGGCGACCCGCGACCTGACCGGTGACCTGGCCGTCCGCCGGGTGCACGTGGTGCTGTCCACGCCGGCGTTGCAGGCCGGGGTGCTGCGCCGGATGGTCTCCGCGCAGCAGCAGTTGACCGCGGCGCTGCTGACCGCCTTCCCCGGTGAGCTGGCGGAGGGCGACGCGGCAGCCGCGGTCGGCGCCCTGGTCGGCTCGATGGTCACCGTCGCGTTCACCACCTTCGCCCGCAACCCGTCACCGGAGGAGCTGCTGCGGGTGCTGCTGAGCGCCACCCGCGTAGCCCTCGACGGCATCCGCTCCCTCGGCCCCGCGGCGGAGCGACCCGCGGCGGAGTGACCGTCGGCCCGGTGACCCTGGCCCGGTGACCCTGGCCCGGCGAGTCCGGCCCGATGACCCCTGGCCAGGTGGCCTCGGGTTTGTGGCCGGTGGCTCGGTGGTGCCTGAGCAGGTGATCCTCAGTGCGGCCAGGGTCGATGTCTGGGGTCTGGCCGGGGGACCGCACTAGGGCTCCGCGTCCCGCCCCACCCGCAGAATCGACTCGCTATCCCACGGTCGCCGTAGCCCGCCGGTCCACCGGCGTCTGCGGCGGCGGCCGGCTTCGGCCGGACGGGAAGCTGAGGGAGACCAGCGGGGAGCTGACGGAATGACGAGCGACTTCGCCGACGCGCACATCGCGGTGACCGGCATCGCCTGCCGGCTGCCCGGCGCGCCGGACCCGGACCGGTTCTGGCAGCTGCTGCGCGCCGGGACGGACGCGGTGACGGCGCCCGGCGCGGGCCGCCGGGACCAGCCGGGTCTGCCGCCGCGGGCAGGGTTCCTCGACCGGATCGACACGTTCGACCCGGAGTTCTTCGGCATCTCCCCGCGGGAGGCCGCGAACATCGACCCGCAGCAGCGGCTCCTGCTGGAGCTCGCCTGGGAGGCGCTGGAGGACGCCGGCGCCGTGCCGGGCAGCCTGCGGGGCAGCCGGACCGCCGTGCTGACCGCCGCGATCTGGGACGACTACCACGACCTGACGCAGGGGCGCGGCGCGGACGGGCTCAACCACCACTCGTTCACCGGCACCCGCCGCGCCATGCTCGCCAACCGGCTGTCGCACGTGCTCGGCCTCACCGGCCCCAGCCTCACCGTCGACACCGGACAGTCGTCGTCCCTGGTGGCCGTGCACCTGGCCGGTGAGGCGCTGCGCCGGGGCGAGGCCACGACCGCGATCGTGGGTGGCGTCAACCTCATCGCCGGGCCGGGCTCCACGGCCACCTCCGCGCGGATGGGCGCACTGTCGCCCACCGGCCGGTGCCACACCTTCGACGCGCGGGCCGACGGCTACGTGCGCGGCGAGGGCGGCGCGGTGCTGGTGCTGAAGCTCCTCGACCGGGCGCTCGCCGACGGCGACCGGGTGTACGCCGTGCTGCGCGGGTCGGCCGTCAACAACGACGGTGGCGGCGGTGCCCTGGGCGAACCGCAGCGGGCCACCCAGGAGGAGGTTCTGCGCCTGGCCCACCAGCGGGCCGGGACGGATCCGGCCGACGTGCACTACGTCGAGCTGCACGGCACCGGAACACCGGCCGGGGACCCGGTCGAGGCCGCCGCCCTGGGCGCGGTTCTCGGGTCGGCCCGGCCGGCCGGTGACCCGCTCCCGGTCGGCTCGGTCAAGACCAACCTCGGCCACCTGGAGGGCGCGGCCGGCATCGCCGGCCTGCTCAAGGTGATCCTCAGCGTGCACCACCGGGAACTGCCGCCGAGCCTGCACTTCGAACGACCCCGTGCGGACGTCCCGCTGGAGGCGCTCAACCTGCGCGTCCACACTCGCGGCGGCGCCTGGCCGACTCCCGGCCCGGCACCGCTCGCCGGCGTGTCCTCGTTCGGCCTCGGTGGCACCAACTGCCACGTGGTCGTCGCGGGGCACGCCGACGGGTGGCCGGGAGAGGCCGCGACCGCCGAGCCGGACTCCGGCCGGACCGAGCCCTGGGTCCTGTCCGCCACCAGCGCCCGTGCGCTGCGGGGCCAGGCCGACCGGTTGCGACGTCACCTGGTCGCGCATCCCGCCGCGGCGGTGGCCGACATCGGATATTCGCTGGCCGCCACCCGCACCGCCTTCCGCCACCGGGCCGCCCTGCTCGGCGCCGACCGGGCGGAGCTCACCATGGCCCTGGACGCGCTGGCCGCCGGACTTCCCGCGCCCGGCGTGGTGGAGGACGTCGTGTCGCCGGGCGCGGACCGTCCGGTGTTCGTGTTCCCGGGGCAGGGCGCGCAGTGGGCGGGCATGGGCCTGGAACTCGCCGAGGCGTACCCGGTGTTCGCCGAGTCCCTCGCCGAGTGCGCCGAGGCGTTGCGTCCGGTGGTCGGCTGGGACCTGCTCGCGGAGCTGGCCGGGGACCTGTCCCGGGTCGACGTGGTGCAGCCCGCCTCGTGGGCGGTGATGGTGTCCCTGGCGCGGCTCTGGGAGTCCTCCGGCGTACGCCCGGCCGCGGTGATCGGGCACTCGCAGGGTGAGATCGCCGCCGCGGTCGTCGCGGGCGCGCTGTCGCTGCAGGACGGTGCCCGGGTCGTCGGTCTGCGCAGCCGGCTGATCGCGGCACGGCTGGCCGGCAGCGGTGCGATGGCGTCGGTCGACCTGCCCGCCGAGCGGGTCCGCGGCGACCTCCCGCCCGAGGTCGCGATCGCGGTCGTCAACGCCCCCGGCTCGGTGGTGGTCTCCGGTGAGCCGGCCGCGGTGGACCGACTGGTCACCGGCTGGACCGCCGAGGGTGTCCGGGTCCGGCGCGTCGCGGTCGACTACGCGTCCCATTCACCGCAGGTCGAGCCGCTGCGCGAGGAACTGCTCGACGCGCTCGCCGGCATCACGCCCGGGCCGTCGCGAGTGCCGTTCTGGTCCACCGTCACCGGTGGCGTGGTCGACACCGGCACACTGGACGCCGCCTACTGGTACCGCAACCTCCGGCAGACCGTGGAGTTCGCCGGTACGGTCCGCGCCCTGCTCGCCGACGGCTTCCAGGCGTTCGTGGAGTGCAGCTCGCACCCGGTGCTGACCAGCGCCGTCCGGGAGGCCGGGGCCGGCCTCGCGGCCGCGACGTTGCGCCGCGACGACGGCGGCCCCGCCCGGTTCCGTACCGCCCTCGCGGCCGGCTGGGCCGGTGGACTCACCGTGGACTGGCGCGACCGGTATCCCGGGGCCCGGCGCGTCCCCCTGCCCACCTACGCATTCCAACGGGAGCGTCACTGGCTGCCCCCGGCCGCCAACGCCGCGCCGGCCGCCAACGCCGCGCCGGCCGCCAACGCCGCGCCGGCCGCCAACGCCGAGGCGCCCGCCCACACCGAGGCGCCCGCCGCGCCGGTTGCCCGGACCACGTCGGTGCCCGTACCCGCGGACCTGCGCACGCTCGTCCGGGCGCACGCCGCGGCGGTGCTCGGCCTGCCCGGCCCGGACCGGGTCGACGACGCCGTGTCGTTCCGGGACGCCGGGTTCGACTCGCACATGACCGTCGAACTGCGCGACCGGCTCAGCCGGGCGACCGGCCTCACGCTGCCGTCCGACACGCTCTTCTCGCACCCGACGCCAGCGGCGCTGACCGAGCGGCTTGGCGCCGAACTGTCCGGCGCCCCGACCGCGCCGTCCGGCCCCGAACGGCCGGTGCTCGAACCGGGCGAGCCGATCGCCGTCATCGGCATGGCCTGCCGTTTCCCGGGCGGCGTCCGGTCGCCGGAGGACCTGTGGCGGTTGGTCGACGACGGCGTGGACGCGATCTCCGGCTTCCCGGACGACCGGGGCTGGGACCTGGACGCGCTGTTCGATCCCGACCCGGAGCACCCGGGCACGTCGTACGTGCGGCACGGCGGCTTCCTCGACGGCGCCACCGAGTTCGACGCCGGGTTCTTCGGCATCTCGCCGCGTGAGGCGTACGCGATGGACCCTCAGCAACGCGTCCTGCTGGAGACCTCGTGGGAGGCCGTCGAGCGCGCCGGGATCGCACCGGCGACCCTGGCCGGCACCGCCACCGGGGTGTTCGCCGGCGCCATGGCACCGGAGTACGGCGCCCGCCTCGACCAGGCACCCGACGGCTTCGAGGGTCAGCTGCTCACCGGCACCGCCGGCAGCGTGCTGTCCGGCCGGATCGCGTACACCCTCGGTCTGCACGGCCCGGCCGTCACCGTGGACACCGCCTGCTCCTCGTCGCTTGTCGCGCTGCACCTGGCCGCCCAGGCACTGCGCCAGGGCGACTGCGCGATCGCGCTGGCCGGGGGTGTCACAGTGATGTCCAGCCCGGGCATGTTCCTCGAATTCAGCCGCCAGCGGGGGCTGGCGCCGGACGGCCGGTGCAAGGCCTTCGGGGCCGGCGCGGACGGCACCGGCTGGGCCGAGGGCGCCGGCATGCTGGTCCTGGAACCGTTGTCCGCCGCACGCCGCAACGGCCGCCGGGTGCTCGCGGTCATCCGCGGCTCCGCCGTCAACCAGGACGGCGCCTCGAACGGGCTCACCGCGCCGAACGGCACCGCCCAGCAGCGGGTCATCACGCAGGCGCTGGCCGGCGCCGGGATCGAGGCGCGGGGTGTGGACGCCGTGGAGGCGCACGGCACGGGCACCACCCTCGGCGACCCGATCGAGGCGCAGGCGTTGCTCGCCACGTACGGGCGCGACCGTACCGCCGCCGACCCGCTCCTCCTCGGCTCGCTGAAGTCGAACATCGGTCACGCCCAGGCGGCGGCCGGTGTCGGCGGCGTGATCAAGATGGTGATGGCGATGCGGCACCGCCGGCTGCCGCGCACGCTGCACGCCGCCGAACCGACCCCGCACGTCGACTGGTCCGCCGGGCCGGTCGCGCTGCTGACCGAGGCGCGTCCGTGGCACGATCGCGGGCGCCCGCGCCGGGCCGGGGTGTCCTCGTTCGGGATCAGCGGCACGAACGCCCACCTGATCATCGAGGAGGCCCCGCCGGCCGATCCGGTGCCCGCCCGCACCGGGCTGTCCGGGGCGCCGACGGCGTGGCCGGTCTCCGCACCGGACCCGGAGGCGCTGGCCGGGCAGGCCGCCCGGCTCCACGCGTACCTCCGGGCGCGTGCCGACCTGCCGGCGGCCGACGTCGGCCTCGCCCTCGCCACCGCCCGCGACCACCACCGGCATCGCGCCGTGGTGGTCGGGACCGACGCCGGGACGCTGCTCGACGGGCTCGCCGCCCTCGCCGCCGGGGAGACCACGGACACGGTCGTGTCGGGTGTCGCGGGAGCCGGCCGGCCGGTGTTCGTGTTTCCCGGTCAGGGCGCGCAGTGGCCGGGCATGGGCCTGGAGTTGGCGGAGGCGTTTCCGGTGTTCGCGGATGCGTTGGCGGAGTGTGCGGAGGCGTTGCGGCCGGTGGTGGGTTGGGATCTGCTGGCCGAGTTGTCGGGTGATCTGTCGCGGGTGGAGGTGGTGCAGCCGGCGTCGTGGGCGGTGATGGTGTCGCTTGCCCGGTTGTGGGAGTCGTTCGGTGTGACCCCGGCGGCGGTGATCGGCCACTCGCAGGGTGAGATCGCCGCGGCGGTGGTCGCGGGTGCGTTGTCGCTCGCCGATGGTGCCCGGGTGGTCGGCCTGCGCAGCCAGGTGATCGCGGCGAAGCTGGCCAGCAGTGGCGCGATGGCGTCGGTCAACCTGCCGGCCGCGGACGTCCGGGCCCGGCTGGACGACCGGGTCGCGATCGCCGCGGTCAACGCACCCGACTCGGTGGTGATCTCCGGCGATCCGGTGGCCGTCGACGACCTCCTGGCCGGTTGGGAGCGGGACGGGGTGCGGGCACGCCGCGTCGCCGTCGACTACGCCTCCCACTCGCCCCAGGTGGAGGTGTTGCGGGACGAGCTGCTCCGGACGCTCGCGGGCATCACCCCGCAACCGTCGCGGGTGCCGTTCTACTCCACCGTCACGGCCACGGTCGTGGACGCGTCCACTCTGGACGCCGACTACTGGTACCGGAACCTGCGGCAGACCGTGGAGTTCACCGGCGCGGTGCGCGCGCTCGTCGCGGACGGCTACGGGCTGTTCGTCGAGGCGAGCACGCACCCCCTGCTCGGCGGCGGCATCGCGGACATCGCCGCCGACGCCGGACGGGACGTGACGGCGGTCGGGACGCTCCGCCGCGACGACGGCGGCGCCGCCCGGTTCGTGCGCTCGCTCGCCGAGGCCCACGTACACGGCGCCTCAGTCGACTGGACACCGTGCTACCCCGGCGCGCACCCCGCCGACCTGCCCACGTACGCGTTCCGACGGACCCGCTACTGGATGACGGCGGCCCCCGCGTCCCGGACCGCGCCCGCGCACCCGCTCACCGCCAGCGCCACCCCGCTGGCCGGCGACGGCGGCGCGGTGCTCACCGGCGAGGTGTCCCGGGACACCGTGGCCTGGCTCGTCGACCACGCGGTGGCCGACGCCGTCCTCCTGCCCGGCGCCGCCCTCGTCGATCTCGCCCTGCGTGCCGGCGAGGAGAGCGGCTGCCGCACGCTCGCCGAGCTGACCCTGCAGGCGCCGCTCGTGCTGCCCGAGCGGGGTGGGGTGTCGCTGCAGGTCGTGGCCGGCGCCGCCGAGGACGGCACCGGTCGCCGGCCGGTCACCGTGCACTCCCGGCCGACCGCGGACGCGTCCTGGACCTGCCACGCCACCGGCGTGCTCGCCCCGGACACCGGGCCCGGTCCGAACCTCGACGTCGCGTGGCCGCCACCGGCCAGGTCCGTCCCGGTCGACACGCTCTACACCGACCTCGCCGGACTGGGGTACCAGTACGGCCCGTCGTTCCGCGGCCTCCGGGCCGCCTGGCGCGACGGCGAGGACGTCTACGCCGAGGTCGCCCTGCCGGCCGGCGAGGAGCTCACGACCGCCGGGTACGCCGTGCACCCCGCCCTGCTCGACGCCTGCCTGCACACCGCGCTGCTCGGCCGGATCGGGGGACCGCACCACCGGCCGGCGCTGCCGTTCGCGTTCACCGGCGTCCAGGTGCACGCCACCGGCGCCGCCACCGCACGGGTACGCCTGCGCCCGGCCGGTCCCGACGCGGTCGCGCTGTCCATCTGGGACGGCACCGGCCGGCCGCTGGCCACCGTGGAGTCCCTCGTCCTGCGCGACGCCCCGGACCTCGCCGCCACGACCACCGACCTGTACCGCCTCGACTGGATCCCGGTCGATGCGGCCGCCGGCGCCGGCGAGTGGGTCGTGCTGCCCGCCGGGGCGACCGACACCGGCACGCTCACCGGTCCGCCGCCCGCCTCGGTCATCGCCCCGGTGGGCACACCGGACACGGTCACCGGCGCCGTGGACACCGCCCTCGCGCTGCTGCGCGGCTGGCTGGCCGACGAGCGGCTGGCCGGCACCCGGCTGGTGTGGCTGATCGGCGGGGACAGCCCCGCCGAGGCCGCCGTCGCCGGCCTGATCCGCACCGCCGAGCGGGAGCACCCCGGCCGGTTCCTGATCCTGCACACCCCCGAACCGGACCGGTTCCTCGCCGACCACCCCACCGTGCGCGCCGCGCTCGCCACCGGCGAGCCGGAACTGCGGGTCACGGCCGGCCGGCACGCGGTGCCCCGGCTGGTACGCACCGGCCACCGGCCGCCGCTTGACCTGCCGGCCGCGGGACCCTGGCGGCTCGGGCTCACCGGGCGCGGCACCCTCGACCACGTGGCGCCGCTGCCCGCGCCCGCCGCGGCCGCACCCCTCGACGCCGGCCGGATCCGGATCCGGGTGGCCGCCGCCGGCCTCAACTTCCGCAACGTCCTGGTGGCGCTCGGCATGATCCCGGGACACGACGGCATCGGGCTGGAGGGGTCCGGCACCGTGCTGGAGACGGGTCCCGGCGTCACCGGCATCGCGGTCGGTGACCGCGTCATGGGCCTGTTCCCGGACGCGATCGCGGACGTGGCCGTGGCCGACGCCCGCACGGTCGTGCCGGTGCCGCCGGGCTGGACCCTGGCGCAGGCCGCGGCCGTGCCGGTGGTGTTCGTCACCGCCTGGCTCGGCCTCGTCGAGCTCGCCGCGCTGCGGCCCGGTGACCGGATCCTGGTGCACGCCGCCACCGGCGGCCTCGGCCAGGCCGCCGTGCAGGTGGCCCAGCACGTCGGCGCGGAGGTGTTCGCCACCGCCGCCCCCGCCAAACAGCACCTGTTGCGCGCGCTCGGGCTGCCCGCGGACCACATCGCCTCGACCCGCGACCTGGACTTCCGTGACCGGTTCCTGAGCGCCACCGGCGGCGCCGGGGTGGACGTGGTGATGAACGCCCTCAGCGGCGAGTTCACCGACGCGTCGCTGGCGTTGCTGCCCCGCGGCGGACGCTTCGTCGAGATGGGCCGGACCGACGTCCGCGACCCGGCCGACGTCGCGGCCGCCCATCCCGGCGTCGACTACCGGCACTTCGACCTGCTCACCGAGCCCGCCGACCGGGTGGGCGCGGCGCTGCGTACCCTGGCCGAGCTGTTCGCCGCGGGCCGGTTGCGCCCGCCCGGCATCACCACCTGGGACGTCCGGTCCGCGCCCGAGGCGCTGGAGACGCTGCGCGGCGCCACCCAGCCCGGCAAGATCGTTCTCACCCTGCCCCGGCCGTGGGATCCCGGCCGGACGGTCCTGATCACCGGCGGCACCGGCACGCTCGGCGGCCTGCTGGCCCGGCACCTGGTCACCCGGCACGGCGTCCGCCACCTGCTGCTCACCAGCCGGCGTGGCCCGGCCGCCGAGGGCGCCGCGGAGCTGACCGCGGAGCTGACCGCGCTCGGCGCCGACGTCCGGATCGCCGCCTGCGACGCGGCCGACCGGGACGCGTTGCGCCGTACGCTCGCCGACATCCCGGCGGACCGCCCGCTCGGCGGCGTCGTGCACGCGGCCGGTGTCCTCGACGACGGGCTCGTCGAGTCACTGACCACCGAGCAGGTGCACCGGGTGGTCCGGGCGAAGTCCGACGCCGCGGCGCACCTCGACGCGCTCACCGAGGGCCTGGACCTGGACGCGTTCGTGCTGTTCTCGTCGGTCGCCGGCACGCTCGGCACCGCCGGTCAGGGCAACTACGCGGCCGCGAACGCCGCACTGGACGCCGTCGCGCGCCGCCGCCGGGCCGCCGGCCGTCCGGCCGTGTCGCTGGCCTGGGGGCTGTGGCGGGAGGCGAGCGGCATGACCGGGCACCTGGCCGGGCGCGACGTCGGCCGGCTGGCCGGCGCCGGGGTGGCGCCGCTGGACTCCACGACCGGCCTGGCGCTCTTCGACGCCGCCCTCGCCGACGGGGCGCCGCACCTGGTCACCGCCCGCCTCGATCTCGGCGCGATCGCGGCGGACACGGGCGTCGGCGAGCTCCCGGCCGTCCTGCGCGGGCTGGCCGGGCCGGCCCGGCGCCGCGCCGCCCCGCCCGTCGGTGCCGCGGAGGCGGACACCGGGACGGCTCTCGCCGCCCGGCTGGCCGCCGCCGCACCCGAGGACCGGCGGCACGCGTTGCTCGATCTGGTGCGCACGCACGCCGCCACGGTGCTGCGCCACGGCACGGTCCGGGACATCGGACCGGACCGGCCGTTCCGGGAGGTCGGGTTCGACTCGCTGACCGCCGTCGAGCTGCGCAACCGGATCAATACGGCCACCGGGCTGCGGCTGCCCAGCACGGTGATCTTCCGGCACCCCACGCCGGCGCTACTGGCCGACCGGCTCCAACTGGACCTGTTCCCCGCGGCGTCGGACGACCTCGCCGCGGCGTCGGACGGGAGCGCGGCCGCGGTGCTGTCCGACCTCGACCGGTTGCGGTCCCGCCTCGCCGGCATCGTCGCCGACGCGGCCGGCCGCGACGAGATAGCCGACCGGCTCCGGCTGCTGCTCCGCGAGTTCGACGGGGCCAGCGCCGACGCCGCCACGCTCGAGGACGAGCTGGCGGCAGCCACCGACGACGAGATGTTCGCGCTCATCGAGAAGGAGCTCGGCCTCGACTGAGTCCCGACCCCTGCGGAGGTTGTGCTGTGACGTACCAAGTAGATCCCACCGTCGACGGCGACGCGACCGCGCTCGGCATCGCCCCCGACCTGATCGACGCCGTCCTGGAAGGCGGACCCACCTCGTTCCCGGCCCATCTGCGCAGCCACCGGGTGCCCCGGACGGAGCAGAAGGTCAAGATCGCGCACTACGGCGGCTACGAGCACTTCGAGCGTGGCCCGGACACCGGCGACCCGCTGGTGCGCGGCGGTCCGGTGGTGTTCCGGTGGACGACCCGTACCCGGGTGGCCGAGTGACTGCCGCGCCGGTCGGCCCGCCCGTGGACTCGCCGCTTGTCAGCCAGTGGCGGCGGGCGGCTCTGGGCGCGCTGCGCAAGGGCGGCCGGGCGGGCCCGGACGACACGCCCGACGACGTCGAGACCCGGCTGTCGCACACCACCTACGACGGCCTGACCATCGCACCCCTGTACGCCGGTCCGGCCGCCGTGCGCCCGTCCGGCGTACGGCCCGGTGCCTGGGAGGTGTGCCAGTGGCACGCCGATCCGGACCCGGCGGTCGTCGCCGCGGCGATCGCGGCCGACCTCGGCGACGACGTCACCGCGCTCTGGCTGACCGTCGGCGGCGGCGCGCTGGGCCTGGACCGGCTCGGCGAGGCGGCCGACCCGATTCCGCTCGACCGGGTCGCGGTCACCTTCGACGCGGGCGACCAGCCGATGGTCGCCGCGGCCATCTGGCTGGACCTGGCCCGGCGCCGCGGGGTGCCGGGCACCGCCCTGCGGGGCGGGTTCGGCGCGGATCCACTGGCCGAGCACGCCCGCACCGGTGAACCGGGCGACTCCGGCGCGCTCGCCGCGCTGGCCCGCCGGTGCGAGGTGGAACTGCTCGGCATGCGGGCGGCGATGGTCGACACGACAGTGCACCACGACGCCGGCGCGTCGGACGCCGACGAGCTCGCGGCGTCCCTGGCGACCGGCGTGGCGTACCTGCGGATGATGACGGACGCCGGGCTCGGCGCCGCGGCGGCGCTGGACCGGATCGAGTTCCGCTACGCGGCCACCGCGGACCAGTTCGCCACCATCGCGAAGCTGCGGGCCGCCCGCCGGCTGTGGGCCCGGGTCGCCGAGGCCTGCGGCGCCGCCGGGCACGGCCGGCAGCGGCAGCACGCGGTCACCTCGGCGGCGATGATGACCGTGCGGGATCCGTGGACGAACATCCTGCGTACCACGGTCGCCACGTTCGCGGCCGCCACCGCGGGCGCCGACGTGATCACCGTGCGACCGTACGACTCGTGCCTCGGGCGGCCGGACGAGACCGCCCGCCGCCTCGCCCGCAACACCCACGCGCTGTTGCGCGAGGAGGCCCACCTGGCGCGCGTCGCCGATCCGGGCGCCGGCTCCTGGTACGTCGAGTCGCGCACCGAGGCCCTCGCACTGCGGGCCTGGGAGCGTTTCGTCGAGATCGAGCGGGCCGGCGGGATGGCCGCGGCCGTGGACTCCGGCCTGCTCGCCGGCTGGTACGACGAGACCTGGGCGGCCCGGTCGGCGAACATCGCCCGGCGGGCCGACCCGATCACCGGAGTGAGCGAGTTCCCGGACCTCGGCGAGCGGTTGCCGGTCCGACCGGCCGCTGCGGCGGTCACCCGGGCCGGTGGCGGGTTGCCGGTCCGGCGGCACGCCACGGTGTTCGAGGAGCTGCGGGACCGCTCCGACGCACACGTCCGGCAGACCGGTGCCCGCCCGACGGTGTTCCTCGTGCCGAACGGCTCGCCCGCCGCCCGGGCGGCCCGGGTCGCGTTCGTGACGAACCTGTTCGCGGCCGGTGGCATCGCGGTCACCGAGGCCGACGGTTCCGCCGATCCGGAGACGATCGCCAAGGTGTTCGTGGACAGTGGCCTGCCGGTGGCGTGCCTGTGCGGCCCGGACGCGGACCGGGACGCGGTCGGCCCGATCGCCGCCGCGCTGGCGTCCGCCGGCGCGACCCGGGTGTGGTGCGCCGGCCCACCCGGCGACCATCCCGGCGTACACGGATATCTGTACACCGGCTGTGACGTCGTGGCGGCGCTCACGGTCACCTTGACCGACCTGGGGGTGGCACAGTGATCCCGGACTTCACCGGCCTGGTGCTCGGCGACCGGCCGGCGCCGGTGACGGTGGCCGCGGACGGTGGCGGGTGGCTGACCCCGGAGGGGATCACGGTGCGCGGCGCGTACGCCGCCGCCGACCTCGACGGCCTGGACCTGGCCACCATGCCGGGCCTGCCACCGTACCTGCGCGGGCCGTACCCGACGATGTACACCACCCAGCCGTGGACGATCCGGCAGTACGCCGGCTTCTCCACCGCGGAGGAGTCGAACGCGTTCTACCGCCGCAATCTCGCCGCCGGGCAGAAGGGCCTGTCCGTCGCCTTCGACCTGGCCACCCACCGCGGCTACGACTCGGACCACCCGCGGGTGGCCGGTGACGTCGGCATGGCCGGAGTCGCCATCGACTCCATCCTGGACATGCGGCAGCTGTTCGACGGCATCCCACTGGACCGGACCAGTGTGTCGATGACGATGAACGGCGCGGTGCTGCCGATCCTGGCCCTCTACATCGTGGCGGGGGAGGAGCAGGGCGTACCGCCGGAGAAGCTGGCCGGGACCATCCAGAACGACATCCTCAAGGAGTTCATGGTCCGCAACACCTACATCCACCCGCCCGGCCCGTCCATGCAGATCATCTCGGACGTGTTCGCCTACACCGCGGCGCGCATGCCGAAGTTCAACTCGATCTCCATCTCCGGCTACCACATGCAGGAGGCCGGTGCCACTGCCGACCTTGAACTGGCCTACACGCTGGCTGACGGGGTGGAATACCTGCGCGCCGGTCGCCGTGCCGGGCTGGAGGTGGACGCGTTCGCACCCCGCCTGTCGTTCTTCTGGGGCGTCGGCATGCCCTTCTTCATGGAGGTGGCGAAGCTGCGCGCCGCCCGGCTGCTGTGGGCCCGGCTGGTGGGCGGGTTCGGCGCCACCGATCCCCGGTCGCTGAGCCTGCGCGCGCACTGCCAGACGTCCGGTTGGTCGCTGACCGCGCAGGACGTGTTCAACAACGTGGTACGGACGTGCGTGGAGGCGATGGCCGCGACCCAGGGGCACACCCAGTCGCTGCACACCAACGCGCTGGACGAGGCGCTGGCGCTGCCCACCGAGTTCTCCGCCCGGATCGCCCGCAACACGCAGTTGCTGCTGCAACAGGAGTCCGGCACCGCCCGCGTCATCGACCCGTGGGGAGGCAGCGCGTACGTGGAGCGGCTCACCCACGACCTGGCCGCCCGGGCGGCGGAGCACCTGGCCGAGGTGGAGGCCGCCGGCGGCATGGCCGCGGCCATCGACGAGGGACTGCCCAAGCTGCGCATCGAGGAGGCGGCCGCCCGCGCCCAGGCCCGCATCGACTCGGGCCGGCAGCCGATCATCGGAGTGAACAGGTACCGGCCGGAGACCGAAGAGCAGATCGAGGTCCGCAAGGTCGACAACTCCGCGGTCCGCCGCCAGCAGATCGCACACCTCGCCACCCTGCGCGAGCAGCGTGACAACGCCTCCTGCACCGCCGCCCTGGCCGCTCTCACCGGCGCCGCCGGCCGGGCCGAGTCCGGCGCGCGTGGCCCGGGGCTCTCGGACAACCTGCTCGCCCGGGCGGTCGACGCCGCCCGCGCCGGCGCCACGGTCGGCGAGATGTCCGACGCGCTCGAGCGGGTGTACGGCCGGCACGTCGCGCGGATCCGTACCGTGTCCGGGGTGTACCGGTCGGAGGCCGGCGACACCGGCGCGGTCGACGCCGCAAGGGCCGCGACCGACGCGTTCGCGCGCGCCGAGGGTCGCCGCCCCCGCATCCTGATCGCCAAGGTCGGTCAGGACGGCCACGACCGGGGCCAGAAGGTGGTGGCCACCGCGTTCGCCGACCTCGGCTTCGACGTCGACATCGGACCGCTGTTCCAGACCCCGGCCGAGGTGGCCCGCCAGGCCGTCGACGCCGACGTGCACATCGTCGGGGTCAGCTCGCTCGCCGCCGGGCATCTCGCGCTGGTGCCCGAGCTGCGCCGTGAGCTTGTCGAACTGGGCGGACCGGACATCATGATCGTGGTGGGCGGGGTGATCCCGGCGGACGACCACGAGCCGCTGCGCGCGGCCGGCGCCGCGGCGATCTTCGTGCCCGGCACCGTGCTGGCCGAGGCGGCGATGACGCTGGTGGCGGACCTGGCGGCTCGGCTCGGCCACCGGACCGGCGACGTCGCGGGTGGCGATCTCCGGTGACCCGCCGCGCGGTGGACGCCGACGCGTACGCCGCCGGGGTGCTGGCCGGGCAGCGGGTCGCGGTGGCGCGCGCGATCACCCTCGTCGAGTCGGCGCGAGCGGCCGACCGCGACGCCGCCCGGCGGTTGCTCGAGCTGTTGTCCGCACGCCCCGGCCGCGCGCACCGGGTCGGCGTGACAGGTGTGCCCGGCGCGGGCAAGTCCACGTTCATCGACGCGCTCGGCGCCCACCTGACCGGCGCCGGGCACCGGGTCGCGGTGCTCGCTGTGGACCCGTCGTCGGAACGCACCGGCGGCAGCATCCTCGGTGACCGGACCCGGATGGCGCGGCTGGCCGCCGACCCGGCGGCCTACGTGCGGCCCACCCCGAGCGCCGGCGCCCTGGGCGGGGTCGCCCGCAGCACCCAGCACGCGATCGCCGTGGTGGAGGCGGCCGGGTACGACGTGGTGATCGTGGAGACCGTCGGCGTCGGCCAGGCCGAGACGCTCGTCGCCGACCTGGTGGACACCTTCCTGCTGCTGGCCGTGGCCGGCACCGGCGACGACATCCAGGGCATCAAGATGGGCGTCCTGGAACGCGCCGACGTGATCGCCGTCAACAAGGCCGACGGGCCGGGCGCCGACGCCGCCCGGCGCGCCGCGCGGGAGATCGCCGGGGCTCGCCGGCTGTTGCCGCATTCGGCCGGCCGGACCACTCCGCCGGTGTTGACCTGCAGCGCCCGCGACGGATCCGGCATCGCCGAGGTCTGGGAGCGGGTCCGCGGCCACCACGACGGCCTGGCCGCCTCCGGTGCGCTCGCCGGGCGCCGCCGGGAGCAGGCGGTGGCGCGCATGCGAACGGTGCTGCACGCCACCGTCCAGGATCTGGTCAGCACCCATCCGGTCCTGGCCGCGGCCAGCACGTCGCTGGAACGGGCGGTCCGGGCCGGTCAGCTCGGCCCGGCCGACGCCGCGGAACGGCTCGCCGCCCTGCTCGTACCCCCGGATCGCTTTCCCTCAACCCACGAAAGGCCACACCTGATGCCGTACCAGAACGACAACGCCCTGGGCCTGCGCGGCATCGACCATGTCGGTGTCGCGGTGGCGGACCTGGACCAGGCGATCGCCTATTACGCCGACGTCTTCGGCATGCGCTGCGTACACCGCGAGGAAAACCAGGAACAGGGGGTTCAGGAGGCAATGCTGGAGGTCGGCGGGCCGGGTGGCGCGCGCGTGCAGTTGCTGGCGCCGCTCTCCGAGCAGTCACCGATCGCGCGGTTCCTCGACCGGCGCGGCCCCGGCGTGCAGCAGGTGGCCTACGAGGTCGCCGACATCGAGGCGGCGAGCGAGTTGTTGCGGGAACGGGGAGCACAACTGCTGTACGAGGCCCCGCGGACGGGCACGGCCGGCTCCCTGGTCAACTTCGTGCACCCGCGCTCGGCGGGCGGCGTCCTGGTCGAGCTGGTGCAGCCACACCGTCCCGAGTAGCGACCGGTGGATTCCCCGCCCTACCGGATAACCACCCAAATGCGAGGTCGACGGCAAAAGCCGCAGATATGCATTCGTTGTATTGGGCAACAATTCCTGAGGTCCTCCGCGTGGACCGAATCAGAAGTTACCCAAGGGTTTTCCGATCTCGCGGATAGGATCTCCGGAGTACCCGATGCGGGGAACGTGCCGCAGAAAGCGGAGTGATTCGCGTCAAATTGGATTCGACATTCGAACCATGTGCTGCGGGGGGCCCGGAACATGTCACTGAGCGAACGTCGAGAGCAACTGCTGACGTTGGAGGATGCCTACCGGAGTTGCGTCCGCGGACACGGCCGGGTCGTCGTCGTCAGCGGCCCGCTGGCCGGCGGCAAGACCGCGCTGCTCCACGCTTTCGGGAAGACGGCGGTCGAGTCGGGCGCCCGCTACATCGAGGCGAACGCCTCGCGCACCGAGCGGCGGCTGCCGCTGGGCACGGTCGCCCAGTTGTTCCGTGCCACCCGCCAAGCCGGCGTCGAGGCGGCGGAGTCCGGCCGCATGCTCGACGACGGCGTACTGGCCGCGGTCCTGCACGACGGTGAGCCGGAGGCGCTCGAGGAGGCGCTCGCCCCGGTCCTGCGTGGACTCACCCAACGCCTGCTGGCGCTCGCCGAGCACGAACCGCTGGTGATCGGCATCGACGACGTCCAGTACGCCGACGTACCCTCGCTGCTCTTCCTGGCGCAGCTCGCGCGACGTGCCGAGACCGCCCGGGTGCTGGTCGTCGTCACCGAGGGGCTGCTGGTCCGGCCGGGCCATCCGCTGCTCGCGGCCGAGTTGAGCCGCCGTCCGGGATGCGTGTCGATAAGCGTCGGGCCGCTGTCCGCCGAGGGCGTGGCCGGTCTGCTCGGTGAACTGCTGGACGACGAGCGCGCCACCGTGCTCGCGCCGGCCTCGTACGCGCTGACCGGCGGCAATCCGCTGCTGGTCCGGGCCCTCGCCCACGACGTCCGCTTCGGCGCGCCCGGCGATCCGGCCGAGCCGGTTCCCGGCCGGGCCTTCGAACGGGCCGTGGTGTCCTGCCTGCACCGCGGCGACACCCTGATGCGGCGTACCGCGCAGTGCCTGGCGGTGCTCGGCGAGCCCGCGCCCGCGGAGCGGATCGGTCACATGCTCGACATGCCGGCCGACGTCGCCCGGCGCGCGCTCGCCGAACTCGAGCGCGCGGCGCTGCTGGACGCGTGCTGGTTCCGGCACCCGCGGGTCGCCGCGGCGGTGCTCGACGACATGGACCCGGCCGAACGCGCCGACGTCCACGAGCAGGCGGCGGCCGTACTGCGCCGCGAGGGAGCCCGGGCCGGGCACGTCGCCCGGCACATCGCCGCCACCGAGCGGATCGGCGCGCCCTGGATGGCGCCGGTGCTGCGCGAGGCGGCCGAGCACATCCTCACCGCCGGCGGCGACACCGAGGACGCGTTCGCCTACCTGCGGCTGGCGGCCGGCGCCGGGGACGAACGACACCGCGCGACCATCGCGTCGATGCTGTTGCGCGCGGCGTGGCGGATCGACCCCAACGGCGCGATCCGATACCTCGACGACGCGCTCTCGTACGCCCACCAGGGTCTGCTCGACGAATCCGACACCGTCGCCGTTGCCCGCTACCTGCTCTGGTACGGCCGTCTCGACGAGGCGCTGCGCCTGATGGCCGACCTCGACGGCCGGCACGCCGACCCGACCGGAGCCGACCCGACCCGGCAGGACACCCGCCAACTCCCGGCGTTCGCGTTCCCCGGGCACACCGACGCGCTGCGCGGTTGCGCGAGCGGATCGGCGATGCATCCGGCCGCGGCCTCGATGCGGCAGGTCCTCAAGTCACTGTGGACGGTGCTGGAGGACGGCCCGGACGGCTCGACGGTGCAGCTCGCCCTGCAACTGCTCCAGCGCAGCCACTGGGACGGCGCGATGATCGCCGGATCCACGATGACGCTCACCTCGCTGCTGCTCAGCGACCGGCTCGACATGGCCGCGGTCTGGTGTGACCGCCTGCTGGCCGCGGCCACCCCGGCGCGGGCGCAGACCTGGCGGGCGATCCTGACCGCGATCCGGGCCGAGGTCTCGCTGCGCCGGGGCGACCTGCGCGGCGCCGAGTCACAGGCCCGGGCCGCGCTGACGCTGCTGCCGCCGAGGAGCTGGGGCATCCTGGTCGGGGTGCCGCTGAGCACGCTGCTGCGGGCGGCGACCGAGGCCGCCGACTTCCGGCTCGCGGCGGGTCAGCTCAACATCCCGGTGCCGGCGGCGATGTTCGAGACGCCGCTCGGGCCGCACTATCTCTACGCGCGGGGCCTGTACCAGCTGGCCGGCGGGGATCCGGAGGCGGCACTTTCGGACATCGAGACCTGCGGCACGCTGCTGATCAGGTGGCAGCTCGACCTGCCGGCGCTGATCCCCTGGCGGACCGCTGTCGCCCGGGCCTACGCCGCCCAGGGCCGCACCGGCCAGGCGCGGGCCCTGGTGCAGGATCAGCTGGCCCGGCTGCGCCCCGGGCACCTGCGTACCCGCGGCATGTCGCTGCGGATCCTCGCCTCGGTCAGCGACGAGGCGATGCGACCGGCGCTCCTGAGCGAGGCGACAAGTCTGCTCAAGGCCGCCGGCGACCGGCTGGAGCTGGCCTACGCGTACGCCGATCTGAGCGTGGCCCTGGACCGCACCGGGGAGACCCGGCGGGCCGAGCTGGTGCGCCAGCTCGCCCAGCAACTCGGCATCGAGTGCGGGGTGCCGATGCTGCCGCAGCGGTCGCCGGCGTCCAGCCGGGCCCCGGAGGCCCATCCGGGCACGATGCTCAGCCGGGCCGAACGACGGGTCGCGGCGCTGGCCGCCCTCGGCCACAGCAACCGGGAGATCGCCGGTCAGCTGCACCTCACCGTCAGCACGGTCGAGCAGCACCTGACCCGGGTCTACCGCAAGCTGCGGGTGAGCCGCCGCACCGACCTGCCGCCGGGGCTGCACGTCCACGCCCATCCACGGCGAGTACGGAAGGAGAAGTGAGCGGTCAGCTCCGGGGCAGGATCTGCCGCGGCCCCGGCGGGCGCGAGCCCCGCCGGCCCCACTCGCGCGGATAACCGACCGAGACCTCGGTGTGCGGCACCCCGCCGTGCCAGGTGACACGCGGAATGTGCAGGTGGCCGTACACCACCGCGGCGGCCCGGTAGCGCAGGTGCCACTCCGCTGTCCGGTCGGTGCCGCACCACTGCGCGAACTCCGGGTAGTGCAGCACCCGGGTCGGCTCCCGGACCAGCGGGAAGTGATTGACAAGTACGGTCGGCAGGCCGGGGTCGCAGGCGGCGAGGCGGGCCTCGGTCTCCACGACCCGCCGGTGGCACCACGCGTCCCGGCTCGGGTACGGGTCCGGATGCAGCATGAACTCGTCGGTGCAGACCACGCCGGCGTCGTACGCCAGCTTCAGGCCCTCCTCCTTGGTCCGCGCGCCGGCCGGCCGGAAGCTGTAGTCGTAGAGCACGAACAGCGGTGCGACAGTGACCGGCCCGCCCGCCCCACGCCACACCGGGTAGGGGTCCTCGGGTGTGTGCACGCCCAGCCGCCGGCACACCGACACCAGGTGCCGGTAACGCTCCTCGCCGCGCAGCTGCACGGGATCGTCCTTCGTCGTCCACAGCTCGTGGTTGCCGGGCGCCCACACCACTGTCGCGAAGCGCTTGCTGAGGAGTTCGAGCGCCCACTCGACGTCGGCCGCCATCTCACCGATGTCACCGGCCACCAGCAGCCAGTCCGCGCTGGATTCGGGCCGCAGTTCGTCCGCGACGAACCGGCGATTGTCCGCATAGGACACGTGCAGGTCGCTGATCGCCAGCAACTTTCCGGGCGCTTCCACCCGGCCACCCTAGCCCGTCGCGGCGGTGCACTCTCATCGCCGTGTAGCCGTCCCGGCCGAGCTGAGTGCGGCGAGGCTCGGATGAGCCTGGATGCGGCTGGCCGCGCGGCGTCGTTCACAAACGGCCACAACCGATAGGGGGCTCGGGCCACTCCTAGTATTGCGGGGAGGCCGGGTTGCGGAGTGAACGAGAGTACGTCGAGTACGTGCAGGCACGCATGCCGTGGCTGCGGCGGCTGGCGTACCGACTGTGCGGACAGTGGTGGGCCGCTGACGACCTGGTGCAGGAGTGCCTCGTCGCGCTGTACCGGCATTGGCGAAAGGCGTCGGCAGCGGACTCGCTCGACGCCTACGTCCGGGCGATGCTGGTCCATGCCTACCTGGCCGAGCGGGAGCGGTCCTGGAGCCGGCGGGTCCGGCTCGTGGCCGACGTGGTCGGGCCCTCGACAGTGCCGCTGTCCGGCGCCGAACACCACGTCGACCTGCTGGCCGCGCTCACGAAGCTGTCCCGCGGGCAGCGCGCGGTGCTGGTCCTGCGGTACTGGGAGGACCTGGACGTCGGTCAGACGGCGGCGGTGCTGGGCTGCTCGACCGGGACCGTCAAGAGCCAGACCTCGTATGCCATCGCGGCGCTGCGCCGCCTGCTGCCGAACTACGTGCCGGGAGGCTCGGACATCCCATGAGAGAACTCTTCGCCACCCTGCCGGATGATCCTCCGCCGTTGCCACCCGGCTACCTGGACGCCGTGCTCACCCGGGGCCGCCGCTCGGTTCGGCGCCAGCGGATCGGCATCGCGGCGGTAGGGATGGTCGTGGTGCTCCTCCTGGCCGTCCTGGTCGTGCCCGGCGTTCAGCTTCCCCTCCAGACAGCAGCCCCGTCGACGAAGCCAAGCCTGCCGGACCGCTTCGCCGGGTACTCGATGCTCACCAGCACCGTCACGTCGGGTCCACCCGGCCGGGCGATCGCTCTGTACGGCTACGGCAACGGCGAGGCGTTCAACATGTTCCAGTCACTTGTCGTCGGGGCCCACCGGGACACGTACCGGCGCGTCGACGCCATGGAGCAGCGGGACCGACCGTCGGCGCTGCTCGCCCCGGACGGCACCCGCGTACTGACCGGCGACGAACGTGGCGCGACCGGCGACCTGGTCCTCGTCGACCTGACCACCGGCAGGCGCCGGTCGATCCCGCTCGGCGACCCGGTCGGGGTACGGCTGCTCGCCTGGTCCCCCGACGGTCGCCACGTCGCATACAGCGCCGCGCCCCTCACCGGCTCCGGCGAGTTCGGCACCGTCAACGTCGTCGAGGCCGAGGTGGCCCGCATCGGCACGCTGCGGCTGCTCGACCTGTCGACCGGACGCAGCACCGAGGTGCCGGCGATCAAACCGGCCTGGACGGCGTCGTTCGCCCCGGACAGCCGCCGGCTCGCCGTACAGGTCGGCCAGGCGGCCCACCTGATCGACATCGACGGCCACGAGTACGGCAGCGTCCAGATCACGGCCGGACGCGAGCTGGCCGCCAACGTCGCCTGGTCGCCGGACGGCAGGTTCCTCGCCACCGTGCCATGGCTCTACGACGGGCCGTTCAACGGCACCACCGGCGGCGACACCGGCCATGGCACCTTCCTGTGGAAGGTCGGCAACGTCGAGTTCCTGCCTCTCACGGGCGCCGACACACCACCGGCACCGGTCACGGATGTCGTGCAACTGCTCGGCTGGCGCTCTGCGGGCAGTGTGGTCGTCGCGGCCACCAACGACGCCGGTCACGCGTCATTGGCGGAGGTGCGACTCGACTCCGGCAACCGCCGGACGATGTCCCGCTTCGACACTGGCCACAGCTGCGAACTGGGCACCCAGCCCTGCCAGCTGTTCGACCTGCACCTCGCCACCGGTCTGCTGCCCGACCTGACCGTCCGGACCGCCGGCCGCCCGCGGCGGGGCCAATGGCCGACGCCCGTGAACGCCGTCCTCGGCGTCGTCGTCCTCGGGGTCGCCCTCCTGCTGTGGCGCCGGAGACGTGCGCGGACGCGTTCCCAACGGCCGGGAGGGGACTCGCCTCGGGCCTAGGATCTGTGTCAAAGCCCCTGGCCGGCCTGCGGCGGGCCCAGACGACGACCGGCGGAGACCCGGCCGAGCCGGCACCGGGGCGGCAGGCCGCCCCACCGGGACCCGTCATGCCGGGTCCCCGGCCCGCAGGCGTGGCCACCGCTGCTCGGTCCAGGCCCGCAACAGCCACTCCATCGGGCCGTACCGGAACCGGGCCATCCACACCGCGCTGAGGGCGACCTGCACACCGTAGATCGCCACCGCGATGAGGACGACGCCCAGGGGCGCGACGGTACCGGCGAGTCCCAGCCCGACACCGGTGAAGACCAGCACGCAGAGCAGCGACTGACCCAGGTAGTTCGACAGGGACATCCGACCCGCCGGGGCGAGCACGGCGACGACCCGGCGCCCCCGGTCGGTCTGGAAGAACTGGAGCAGGCTGGCGGCGTACGCGGCCGCGAGCAGCGGCGCGGTGAGCACACCCGCCGTCAGGCCGGTCAGGTTGGCGGTGCCGCCGCCCGATGCGAAGATCACCCCACCGGCCAGGCCGACCGGGTAGCCCACCTGCTGTACCCGACGCAGGAGCTGCCGGTTCCCGGCGACGTTGGTGAGGAGCCGCCGCCGTCCGGCCGCGTAACCGAAGAGGAAGGCCGAGAGGGCGAGCGGCCCCTGCACGAGGAGGGCGCCGAACATCGCCGGCAGCTGACGTACGTGCTCGGCGATCACGGAGCCCAGCCCGCCCTGTAGTGCCTCGGTGGACCGCTGCCCCGCCGCGAGTGCGGTCGCCGGATCGGTCACCAACTGGGTCCCGGCCGTGGCGGCGAGCGCGAGGACGAAGCCGATCCCACAGGTCACCAGCACGGCGGTGCGCAGCGCGGTCCCGACGCTGACTCGCCGCATGGCGAGCAGGACCAGGCCGAGCAACGCGTACGTGGTCAGGATGTCGCCCTGGAACAGCAGCACCGCGTGCAGGATGCCGAGCACGAAGAGCCCGGCCAGCCGGCGCCGGAACCGTGGGGCGAAGTCGACGCCGCGCCGCGCGGCGGAGTCGAGCTGGAGCGTGAAGCTGTAGCCGAACAGAAAGGAGAAGAGCAGGTACGCCTTCATCGCGAGGAACATCTCGACCAGAAACCGGACCGAGTGGTCGCTCCACGAGTCGTGCGTGGGATCCGGAATGAGCTGGAAGGAATAGCCGGAGGCGAAGTAGGCGATGTTGACGATCAGGATGAATAGCAGCGCCACGGCGCGCAGGGCGTCGACGTCGACAATCCGGGAGAGCGTCCCGGGCGCTCGATACTCGACGGTCGGGTCTTCGATGGAAGGATTCACGTGACTACCTCCGGAACGGACAGGAGCAGTGTGAGACAACTCTCCTGTGACCCTAGGAAGTGGCCTGTCCGGATGACATCCAGTGAGCGGGAAGGTCGCCGGTGGGGTAGGCCCTACCCCGGCTCCCGGCCAGCATTGGGCGTCGGTCAGTCGACGCCTTCGACGATGCGGAAGTCACGTTCGACGCCGTCGGAGAGGGCGACCAGCGCCTCCTGGTAGGCCGCACTCTCGTATGTCGCGACGGCCTTTTCGAAGCTGTCGAACTCGACCAGGACGGTACGTTCGGCGATCCCGGCGTCGTAGGCGGCGACTCGGCCGCCACGGACGAGGGTCTGCCCGCCCCCGGCCCTGGCTGCCGGACCGGCCAGCTTGTTGTAGGCAACCAGCTTCTCCGGGTCGGAAATGGTGCGGTAGACGCTGACCCAGTAGCCCTTGGGCATGGAACCTCCAGTGTGGGGATGAGTGCATCTGACTTACGGTTCTCCGGCTCCGGATTGTATTCGCGCGGCGAGAGGATGGTCGTTCGGTTAGGTGTGCGTAACGCGACGCAGCTCGGTGTCTGTTCGCGAGGGATTGTCGGTGACACGTATCCGTTGGCCGTGGTGCGCCATCCGTCAGGTCGATCCCGGGGGAGGTCATCCACGCTAACCTCTGGGCATGAGTGGGCCGGCGTGGCTGGAGTTCGCCGATCACCTTGGCTCCATCGTCGGGGCGGCAGCAGGCGTACTCAGCGTGGTCCTCGTCCTTCTGCACGCCCGGACGGCGTCACCCAGGCGCAGCGCGGTCGCCGCACCGTCACGCTGGCTGTGGGTCAGCGTTGTCTGCGGGCTGCTCGCGCTCCTCGTCGCCGCGCTCCACTTCCTCGGGGGTAGGACGTTCGGGCTCGTGGTGCCGATGTCCGTGGCAGCGCTGGCCCTCGGGGCTGCCTCCACGGCGATGCATCTCGTCGACCGCCGCCGGCCACTGCTCGCCGATCAGCATCCGCTGCGTGCGCTGCTGACCGCGCAGTGGGAGGACGCGGCGACGCACAGGTACCAGTTCTTCTCCGGCCACGCACCGGCCCTGCCGAAGATCTACGTCGAGCAGCGGGCCATGACGCCGGCCGACCTCACCGGCGAGGCGCAGCCCGCGGTGCTGACCGTTCCGCAGCTGCTGGACCGCCCCGACAACGCCCTGGTCGTGGCCGAGCCGGGCATGGGTAAGTCCACGATGGTGGCTCTCATCCAGCACCTGCAGTCGCGGTGGTGGCTCGACGCCAAGCGCGGCACCCGGCTCAGCCGTGCGCCGTTCGGGCCGGTCGTGCCGGTCGCGGTGCCGGCCACCGCTCTGGTCGACAGCCGCCTTCCCGACGCCTTGGCGAGGGCCCACCGGCAGGGGAGCCGGCTCGACGTCGACGCCGTGAACTTCACGGTGCCCCCGCTGCCCGGCACCCGGTGGTTGATCCTCATCGACGGGGTCGACGAGGTGCTGAGCGGCAACGACCGCTCGGACGTGGTCATTCGAATCGCGGGCTGGTTGCACCAGTCAGATCCGGCGCAACGGTTCCTGGTGGCCACCCGTCCGCTGCTCTTCGGCGAGTTGGCCGAGGTCAAGGGCCGTTCCGTGGCGGAGTTCGCGCTGCGCCGATTCGATTCCACCGACCTGGAGACGTTTGCCGAGAGGTGGTTCGCGGCGCGGACCGAGAGCGGTGACGGCGCTGCCGCCGCGCAGCGGTATCTCCGTGCGATCGCGGCGGCCCGGCTTGGCGCCGTCGTCGAGGTGCCGCTCCTGGCCACCATCGCGGCGCTGGTCTTCGAGCATGATCAGCAACGACCGCTACCGAGTAGTCGCACCGAACTGTACGCGGAGTTCGTCCGTCATCTGCTCGCTGGCAGGCCGGCGGCCGTCGAACAGCGCGACCGGATCCGCTTCGAATTCGAGCGCTACGGCGATCCCGGCCGGCAGTTCTGGACCTGGCTCGACAGGCAGCTGAAGAACCTGGTCGAGCACCTCGCTGACGCGCAGTTGACCAACGACACGCTGTCGCTTGTCGAACAGGCCCGTACCTGGGTGCGTGACCACGCGTCGCCGGACACGCTCGACGCGGTCCCCGACTGGGACCGGCACGTCCGCGCGATGCTGACCAGCACGTCCGTGCTCGTCGAACGAGGCTCGGGCCTCGCCTTCACCCACCGCAGTCTGGCGGAGTTCCTCGCTGCCGGTGAGCGGGCGAGGCACTTCGACGAAGCCGCGTGGCTGGCTGACGTGCGGGCCCCCAACCGGCGCAACCTGGCGTTGTTCGTGCTCGGTCGTCGACAGTACGTACCGGCGGACCCACTCGTCGAGACGCTCCTGAACAGTCAGGACACCGACGTCGCCATCGCCGGCGAGATCCTCGCCGAGGGCATCGACGTCGCCGGGCCACTGCGTCGCCGGGTCATCGATGCCCTGCTCGCCCAGCTCGCGGCCGAGGATCCGACCGCACCCGAGGCGCTGCGGGTGCTGATCGCGCTCTGCCGTGACGAGGATGTCGTCGCCGCGCTGCGTGCGATCGTCGCGGACGTCGCGGCGCGGCCCTGGGTGCGGTTGCTGGTCGCGGACGCACTCGACGAGGCAGCCGTGACCTCGGGCAGCGTCCAGTCGCTCGTCGCGGACCCGTCGTTGCCCGGCAGTGTCCGCCACTGGGTGCAGCGGGCCGCGCCGGAGCGGGCCGGTGCTCGTTCCACCGACGCCGAGGCGGCCTCGGCGCCGAGCCATCTCCAGGCGTTCGCGTACCGCCGAGCCCTCACCGAAGGCCACAGCGAGCCGGGATACCGGCTGGCGGTCGCGCTCGAACTCGCCGATGCGGGCGACCCGTCGGGAACCACGGCGCTGCGCGGCTGCTGCGTCGACAGTGCCCTGCGGGTCGACCTGCGGTTACAGGCGGCCCGTGCGCTGCTTCGGGTCGCCGCCGCCGATCAGCTCGATTGGTTGCGCGGGCTGTCCGCCGACGAAAACCGTGAACTCGATTCGCGGGCGGCGGCGGTGACGGCGCTGCTCGAACTCGACGACAACGACGCCGAGCCCCTGGTCCGTCAGCTGCTCGCGATGGACGACACGCTCGCCAGCCGGTTGCCGGCCATGCGCATCGCGCTCGACCCGGCAGCCAGGCCCGGCCGGAGCGGTCGCGACCGTATCGAAGAGGGACTGTTCCGCGTCGGCGGCAGAAGCCTGGTGGACGGCGGCGCCTCCCGGTCCGGGGAGGCGACGGGATCCGGGCAGATCATTACCTTCTACTCGTACAAGGGCGGCACCGGCCGGACGATGGCACTGGCGAACGTCGCCTGGATCCTCGCGAGCAACGGCTACCGCGTCGCCGTGCTCGACTGGGATCTGGAGTCGCCAAGCCTGCACCGGTACTACCGACCGTTCCTACCCGATCAGGCGCTGAGGACGTCGCCTGGCCTGATCGACATGCTTCGCACGTTCGCCGCGACAAGGATGGAGACAGCTGACGACCTCGCCGCGGTGGCGGAGGCGTCGGCCGACGTCAGTTCCTACGCCCTCAGGCTCGGCTGGGCCTTTCCGGACAACGGCCTGATCGACCTCATCCCACCCGGGCGGCAGGACGCCGCGTACTCGAGATCCGTGGCCACGTTCGACTGGAGCTCCTTCTACGAACGGCTCAACGGGTACGCCCTCTTCGAGGCCCTCAGGGCGCACCTGCGCCGCAGCTACGACTTCGTGCTGATCGACAGCCGAACGGGCCTGGGTGACTTTGCCGGTATCGCCACCGTCCAGCTCCCCGACGCGGTGGTCAACTGCTTCACGATCAGCGAGACGAGCGTCGAGGGCGCTGTCGCCGTCGCCCGGTCGATCAGCCAGCAACGGCCAGGTGATCCGGTGCGGATGTTCCCGGTGCCGATGCGCGTCGAGGACGGCGAGCGGGCGAAGGCCGAGGCCGGCCGTGTCTACGCCCGAGCGCGATTCGACCCGATGCTCACGTCGTCGGGCCGCGCCGACCTCGACCGATACTGGGCCGAGATGGAAATTCCCTACAAGCCGTTCTACGCCTACGAGGAGATCCTGGCGGCCTTCGGCGACGTGCCCGGGGTGAGAAGCTCGCTGCTCGCGGCGTACGAGCGGCTCACCAGCGAGATAACCGGCACCCGTCTGAAGCTTCCGCCCATGGATGACCGGGATCGCCTCCGCTGGCTGGCCGACTTCACCCGCTACCCGACGCGATCCGCATCGATGGCATTGACGATCAGCTACGCGGCGTCAGACCGGATGTGGGCCGAGTGGATACGCGCCGAGTTGGAGTCGGCAGGTCAGCCCAGCACCCTGTTCGAGGTCCGCGACTGGAGGGCGGCGATGAATGACGCCGACCGGATGGTGGTGGTGTTGACACGCGACTACCTGGACGCCCCGGAAGCTGCCGATGTCGGGCGCGTCGGAGGCGAGCGACCGCCGCACGGGCCCGCCCCGTATCTGCTGCCGATCCGGGTCGGCGCGGTCCGACCACCGCGCGCCTTCGCCGCCATTCCCTCCATCGACCTGGTCGGCATGTCCGAGGGCCCGGCACGTGAGGCGCTGTTCGCCGCACTGCAACCGCCGAACCCGGTTCGTCGCGTCCCGGGAGCCCTGCCCCGAATGCCCACCGTTGCGCCGGAGGTATGGCAGGTACCGCCGCGCAACCTCGAATTCGTCGGCCGAGGCACGATTCTGGAGGCGCTGTACGAACGATTGGCCGAGCACGGCACCGCGGTGGTCCAGGGCATGGCCGGCACCGGCAAGACCGAGCTGGCGAAGGAGTACGCCCACCGCTTCGCCTCCGCGTACCGGCTCGTCTGGTGGGTGTCGACCGACGATTCCCGATCCATCCCGGCTCAGCTCGCGCAGCTCGAAGCGGCGCTCGGCCTCACGGGCAACCTTCTGGATCACCTCGGGCGGACTGACCACTGGCTCGTCGTATTCGACAACGTGGACGACCCGGAGACCCTGCGACAGTTCCTGCCCCGTGGCCCTGGCAGCGTGCTGATCACCTCGCGCAGCGCGGCCTGGCGGGACGAAACCGACGTCCTGGACCTCGCCGGATTCGACCGGGCCGAGTCCGTCACACTGATCACGCGCCAAGTGCCTGGCCTCGCGCCGAGCGACGCCGCGACGATCGCCGAACGCCTCGGCGACCATCCGCTTGCGGTGAGCCTTGCCGGGTCGTTGCTCGCCACCACGGCCACGCCGGTGCCGGAGTTTCTGGAGCGCCTCGACAGCATGCCGACCCGCCACGGGGTCTCGTCCACGTTGGGGCTGACGGCTCAGCGTCTTCGTGCGCAGCGGCCGGCCGCCTACCGACTGTTGGAACTCATCGCCTGCTTCGAGCAGGAGACGATTCCCATTCGCGCGCTGTCGTCGCCGGTGTTCCTGGACGAACTCGACAGGTACGAACCCGACCTCGAAGGCTCCACCGCGGCGTTGATTCGCGACATCGCCCGGCTCGGCCTGGTGCGGATCGACACCGACGCCGCCACGGTCAGCACGCATGATCTCGTGCGGCGCGTCATCCAGGAGATGATGCCCGACGAGCAGCTTGCCGCCACCCGAGCCATCGTCGGACGGCTGTCCGCCGAAGGCGCGCGGGAGGACCGCCCCGACCTGTCCGGCGACTTCCAGCGCGCCGTGGAGGTGGCGCGCGACACGTGGGAGAAGCGCCTGTCGACCGGCGGCGTCAACGATCCGCAGACCCTTGCGGCCAGCCACGACCTGGCCGTCGCTCTGCTGCTCCTCGGCGAGCACACCGAGGCGACCGAGAGGGACTGGGACACTTACGGCCGCAGACTGCGTAGCCTCGGTCCGCGGCACGCGGCGACACTGCTGAGCGAGGACAGCTACGGTCGCGACCTGCGCGAGCTCGGCGACTACGACGGCTCGCGCAGCCAGTTGGCCCGGACCCTGGAGATCGCCAGCAGCGAGTTCGGCACCGACCATCCGCTGAGCCTGCGCGTCGCCAGGAACCTCGCGCTGAGCCTGCGGCGTCTGGGAGACCTCGAACAGGCCCACCTCCTGGTCACACACGCGCACGACCGCTGGGCGGCGACACTGGGTCGGCAACACCCCGAGACTGCCGCCTGCGCGGCGGAACTGGCCTGCATCTGCTCTGCCCTGGGCGACAGCCACCAGGCGGAGTGGCAGGCCACCGCCGCGGTCGCGGCGTACCGCAACACGTACGGGAAGGACCATCCGCTCACGCAGGTGGTCGCGAACACGCTGGGTGTCGTCCTGATCGGTGCCGGGGACCGCACGGGTGCCCGCGGGGTGTTGGAGGAGTGCGTGGGGCGCCTCCGCGAACGGCTCGACGAGCGCCATCCGTACGTGTTGGCCGCCGGCCTGAACTACGCCGCCACCCTGGATGACAGCGACCAGGCGAGACGCCTCGATGAACAGGCCCATGCCCTGCTGGCCGCCCGCTACGGCCCGCACCACCCGCTGACCACAGCGGCCGCGACCAATGCCGCGCGTGCAGCGGATGACCGGGCGAGACTCACTGTCGACCTCGAACCACTTGTCATCGGCAGAGCAACGGCTCCCTGGACCGATCTGGACGGTCGTCGTCGCGGATGATCTACCTTCCGTGCCGGTTGGATACCCGTGCGGAACGCCCCGGGTGGCGACCGGGCCGATGACGGCTCCGGCGTCGCCGCGATGCCGGTACCGGGTCTGGATGACCCCGCCGGCCGGCCGCGCCACAGTCTTGACAGCGCCGTGGTACCGCCAAATAATTCAGCCGTTGAACAAATTTGGCCGGTGATCGACAACCCCGGGAGGAACGGTGCCGCTCGTCGCCGGGGTCGACTCGTCGACCCAGTCGTGCAAGGTCGTCATCCGCGACGCCGAGACCGGGGAGTTGGTGCGCGAGGGCCGCGCACCGCACCCGCACGGCACCGCTGTGCCGCCGGCCGCCTGGGAGGCCGCGCTGTCCGACGCGCTCGCACAGGCTGGCGGTCTGGACGACGTGGCGGCCCTTTCGGTAGCCGGGCAGCAGCAGGGCATGGTGTGCCTGGACGCCGAAGGCGCCGTGGTTCGGGACGCGTTGCTGTGGAACGACACCCGCTCGGCCGGCGCCGCCACCGACCTGATCTCGGATCTCGGCGGGGGCGAGGCCGGGCGGCGAGCCTGGGCGGAGGCGGTCGGCCTGGTACCGGTGGCCAGCTTCACCGTCAGCAAACTGCGCTGGCTGGCCTCGGTCGAGCCCGAGAACGCCGCCCGTACGGCTGCGGTGTGTCTGCCGCACGACTGGCTGACCTGGCGTCTGGCCGGCGCGCCGGGGCTGGATGCGCTGTGCACCGACCGCAGCGACGCCAGCGGGACCGGGTACTGGTCGGCCGCGGCCGGTGCGTACCGGTCGGACCTGATCCGGTTGGCGTTCGGTCGCGATGGCCTGCTGCTGCCGCGGGTGCTCGGGCCGACCGGCCGGGCCGGTCACCTGCGCACCGGCGCGCCGCTGGGTCCCGGCGCAGGCGACTGCGCCGCGGCGGCGCTGGGCGTCGGCGCCGAGTCGGGCGACGTCATCGTGTCGATCGGCACCTCCGGCATCGTGTCCACCGTTTCTGATGTGCCGGCCGCCGACGCGAGCGGGATCGTGGCCGGGTTCGCCGACACCACCGGCCGTTTCCTTCCGGTGGTGTGCACGCTCAACGCCGCCCGGGTGCTGGACGCGGCCGCGACCATGCTGCGGGTGGACCACGCGGCGCTGTCCACGCTGGCGCTGTCCGCCCCGCCGGGCGCCGACGGGCTGGTCCTGGTGCCCTACCTGGAGGGCGAGCGCACACCCAACCGCCCGCACGCCACCGGAGCCGTACACGGCCTGACCCTGCGGACCTCGACCCCCGCGCACCTGGCACGTGCGGCGGTGGAGGGCATTCTGTGCGCACTCGCCGACGGGCTGGACGCGATGATCGCGCAGGGCACGACGGTCAACCGGATCATCCTGGTCGGCGGCGGCGCCCGCTCGGAGGCGGTCCGCCGGATCGCGCCCACGGTCTTCGGCTGCCCCGTGCTCGTCCCCCCACTGGGGGAGTACGTCGCGGACGGTGCCGCGCGCCAGGCGGCTTGGGCGCTGTCCGGCGACCAGCGGCCGCCGGCGTGGACGATCGGGCAGGTCGAGGTGTACGACGCGGACGCCGTGCCGGCAGTCCGCGAACGGTACGCCGCCGCCCGCGCGAACGTCTCCGACCGCGCTGACTGACGGCGCGTTCGCCGCGGTCGAGGCTGGTGGGTGGGAGTTCGTCGGCTCAATGATCCGGTGTGGGAGGCGGGGTGGTCAGCGGGGTAGGTCGTCCGGCACCGGCAGGTCCAGCGCCCCGAGAAACCGTGCCGTCCTGACCTCGACGAAGACGTCGGCGTCGTCCAGGTCGTCGTCATCGTCGTCGAGATCGATGTCTGCCGGGTCGAGATCCTCGGCGAGGTGGGCGGCCACTTCGTCTTCCTTCGCGCCGCGCTCGGTGGCGCTGGCCCCGCCACGCTGCTGCGCCCACCAGAAGCTCAGACCGGCAGCCACGGCTCCGCAGGGGGCGGCTGTTCGCCGGGCTCCGGCGTCGTCCACCGGCCCGCACTGAGGAGGTAGGTGCCGAAGAATCCCACGACTGATCTCCTCTGCCGGCCGCGGCGGCTCCTCGGCCCCGAGCACGCCGATCATCGCACGGTGGTGACAACGCCATCGGGGACGGCCGCATCCGTGCGGCCGTCCCCGGCGGTATCGCGGCTGCGCAGGGGTTGCCCGCGGCTCAGCCGTTTACCGTCGCGCCGCCAGCGGCCGGCTGGACCCGCTCGAACCGCACCCGGCTCAGCCACCCCGGGAGGTCACTGAGCACGTACAACTCGCCGTGCACGTCGGGGGCGATCGCGGTCGGCTGGATGGGGAAGTTGCCGATCGTGGCGGACTCGTAGCCGCCGGTGGACTTGGGGCGCACGGCGAAGGCGAGCGTCGAGCAGTAGTCGCTCGCGACGTAGGTCCCCCACGCCTCCGGGGTTTCGGACCCTCGGTACACCACGCCGCCGGTCACCGAGCAGTTCTCCGTGAGGTAGTGCTCGTACTCGAAGACCGGGTCGGTCAGCCGCACGCCCGGGCGGCACTGCGTCTGGTCGAAGACGGGGGTGCCCTCCCGGCAGGACCAGCCGAGGTTCGCCCCACGCTGCGACGGGCGGATGTGGTTGATCTCCTCGACCAGGCCCTGGCCGACATCACCGATCCACAGTGAGCCGTCGACCGGGTCGACGGAGAACCGCCACGGGTTGCGCAGCCCGTAGACCCAGATCTCCGGCCGCGCGCCCGGCGTGCGCACGAACGGGTTGTCGGAGGGTACGCAGTAGCGCTTCCCCCCGCAGTTGCGGTTGACGTCGATCCGCAGGATCTTGCCGAGCAGGGTGCCGAGGTTCTGACCGCTCTTGAACGGGTCGTTCGCGTGGCCGCCGTCGCCGAGGGACCAGTAGAGGTAGCCGTCGCGGCCGAACGCTACCTGTCCGCCGTTGTGGTTGCCGTACTCCGCGTGCTCCTGGGTGAGCAGGACCTGCAACCGCTCGGGAGCGCTGATGGGCACCCGCGCCAGGGTCAACGCGCCGGCCGGCAGGCTCGTGTAGGCCACGTAGAGGATCCCGTTCCGCGCGAAACTCGGCGAGGGCGTGATGCCGAGAAGCCCACGCTCGTTGTCCGAGGTGTCGATCCGGGCGCTCAGGTCGAGCACCGGCTCGGCCGCCAGGCCGGTGTCGGGGTGGTAGGCGCGGACGGTGCCGTTCTTCTCCGCGATCAGCATCCGGCCGTCGGGCAGCCCGGTGAGCGCGATGGGACGCTGCAGACCGTAGGCCACCTGTTCGGATGTCACGGTCAGTTCGGTGAGTGGAGCGGCGCGGGTATGGGATGGCCCGGCCGCGGCGGCACCGGCCACCGGCGACGGTGGCAGGAGAGACACAGACAGGGCCAGAGCGAGCAGCCCGGCCAGAACGGAGGCCGGGCGATAACGCCGTCGCGACATGTGTGGGCTCCTCAAGCAGGTGGAATGGTGGTGGCAATCTGGGAGCGTTCCCAAGATACATCGACTCCCACGAATGGCAAACCTGCCGCGTCGCTGCCTCCGGTCGGCGGGGGAGCTGCTCGTCTGGGTGGTCGTGCTGCTTGCGGCACCGACAGCACGGCTCCCGGCGGTCTGTCCCTGACCGTCTCGCGGCCGGCCACGCTCGGTCGATGATCAATTGGTGGAGTTACCCCTGCTGGCGTCGAGAGCGGCCCGCGCTGATGCTCGTCGATGTTGCCAGAACGGATCCAAACGTGTTGGAATGGCTCACATCGCCGCAGCGCGGGGGCAACCGCGCTGAGAACGGCCAGCACGGGAGCATCGCAGTGTCGGCAGCGCGCCGCCTTGGCAGGCGCTCGCCTGCCGCATCGCCGGGCCATCTCCATGGCCGCGGGCATGTCCCGGGTAGGCAGCCCTGGCCGCCGTACGCACCCCTCGGCCGGCGGCCACGCGCTCGACGTCTGACCTGCCGGGGACGTCCGATCCGGTCTGCCAACCACCAGTACCGGCGACGAGGTGAGAAGCAGTCATGATTTCCCGAGAGAGTTTCGCGGGTTGGTACCGAAACCGCTTCGTGTGGGTGGCGGTGATTCTGCTGGTGGTGTCGGTCGGAGCGGTCGTACTGCTCAACCGGGCCGACCCGGCGTCGGAGCCGGCGGATCTGCAGGGGCAGATCACGGCCCGGATGCGTACCACGCTCGAACAGGCGGACCCCGGGCAGCACAACCATGCCGGACACGGTGCCCAGCAGGCGGCCGCCGCGGAGGTGAAGCCGCAGGTGATCTGTGGGGTCCGCGTCTACGGCTACGAGCCGGCCGAGGTGACCGCGCTCGCCGATGTGCGGACGGTGTACGGCTTCCACCTCTGCGGGGTCGCCGAGCAGAAGCGCCCCTGGGACGTGGCGGTCAAGCTGGCCGGCCCGGTGATCATGGACATGTCCACCGACCCCCCAGGCATCCAGGTGGTCGAGGCGACCGCCGACGTCAGGTTCGTCGACCGGCTGCGGGAGATGTTCCCGGACAAGTACGAGGAGTTGGCGCTCAGGGAGGCGCTGACCGAGTCGGAGATGGCCGACCAGCGCCGTCGGTACGACGCCGCAGCCGGGATGTGACCACGCCGGGCCGCCGGGCGTCGCCGTCGTGTCCGGTGAAGCCAGAGGCTGGACAGCTCGCGCACCGGACCCTGCGGTAGGTGTGGACCGTCCGCGTGCCGCGGTGGACGCCGTTGCGGCGATCCGGTCACCTCGATCCACATCAGACCGTAAATAGATCAGTATTGATATCTAAGCTCATAGATGTAACAGTTGGTTTGGGAGCGTTCCCATTGTGATCTCTAGTACCGAAGAGCGGAGGATGAACAGTGCGTTCACACACGTCCGATCTATCCGGCGGGCGAACCCGGTCAACCGTCCGCCGACCCCTCCAGGTGGTCGTCCTGCTGGTCGCCATGGTGATCGGCA
Organism: Micromonospora sp. NPDC049101; assembly: GCF_040648675.1. Taxonomy (NCBI): domain Bacteria; kingdom Bacillati; phylum Actinomycetota; class Actinomycetes; order Micromonosporales; family Micromonosporaceae; genus Micromonospora; species Micromonospora sp. NPDC049101. Next base: position 397,628 of record NZ_JBEZED010000002.1, read on the forward strand.
CGCTGCCCTTCACCGGGGCGGCCCAGGCCCACGGCACCATCATCAACCCGGCGAGTCGTGCCTATCAGTGTTGGAAGACCTGGGGCAGTCAGCACATGAACCCGGCCATGCAGCAGCAGGACCCCATGTGCTGGCAGGCGTTCCAGGCCAACCCCGACACCATGTGGAACTGGATGAGTCAGCTGCGGGACGGCCTCGCCGGTCAGTTCCAGGCTCGCACCCCGGACGGGCAACTGTGCAGCAACGGCCTGACCAGGAACAACAGCGTGAACCAGCCCGGTGCGTGGAAGCGGACGAACGTCAGCCGCAACCTCACGGTTCAGCTGTACGACCAGGCCAGCCACGGCGCTGACTACTTCCAGGTCTACGTCACCAAGCAGGGGTTCAACCCCGCCACCCAGCAACTCGGGTGGGGCAACCTCGACCTGCTCACGACGACCGGGCGCTACGCGCCGGCGCAGAACATCTCGTTCAACGTCTCGCTCCCGTCACGCAGTGGGAACCACATCCTCTTCGTGATCTGGAGGGCGTCGCACCTGGACCAGACCTACATGTGGTGCAGCGACATCAACGTCACCTGATCGGCAAGACCGCGAGCTGTGACACCAATCCGGCCCAGGGCGTTGGCGCCCTGGGCCGGACTGCGGCCGTCTCCCGCACCATTGGGGCGCTACCGGCTGAGGGCGGCCACCGTCGAAGAGACCGCCGCTTCGAACACCGCCTCGTCCGGCGGCTCCGCGATGGCGGTCAGTTGCACCACCACGAGGTTGTGACCGAGCCGGACCAGGCTGTACAGGGTCGTACCGGTGATCTTGCTCGAGCCGCTGCCGCTCGCGAGGTCGTACCGTACCCGCCAGGACTCCTCTCCCACCTGGGGCGTCGGCTGGGCGCTCACGGTGAACCGCACAGGTGAGCCACCGGGGGTGGTGGCGGTGAACCGGGTGCAGGCGGCGCGGGCGGCCTCGGCCTCGTCGATAAGAGTGTCGGGCACGGGGTGGGCGTACGAGGTGACGATCACGATGACTGTCGACCCGCTGATGCTGCTCGGCGACTTCCTGGTGGCGAAGCCGCGAATCTCGTCGACCCGTTTGTCCGGCTTGATCCGGCGCAGAAAGTCGTCAGTGGCCAACTGCCGGCAGGCCGCCGGCTTGACGACGCTTCGGGATTCACCGGTGTCCTGCTGCTGCGGCTCCGGCTTCCAGAACGCCGGCAGTTTCGCCCGGACCGCGCTGGCGGCGGCGCCCGCCTCCGCGACGGTGAGCACCCGGCCCGGATCCGCACCGGCCGGCGTACCCGGCGAGGCGTTGGCGCTCGGAGCGACGGTGGTCGGTGACGGCACCCCCACGACCGCCGGGGCGGTGGTCGCCGGCGCCGCGGTGGGCAGCAGCACCGGCCCACCGGGCAGGCCGACGAGCGCCGCGGCCCCGACCAGGAGCGCCGCCGTGACCGGAGCGAGCACCTGCCACACCCGTGCTCGCGTGCCATCCCGGCGGGCCGGCTGTCCGATCGGGCCGGGTCGTTGGCCGAACCGTCCGGCGAGAGCGGAGAGCCCGATCAGGATGGGCGTCGTGAGCACCGCGAGGTAGAACCACCAGATCACCGGCACACCGACATAGAGCCGGAGCAGTGTCGCGTCCACGGTACGACCGGAGACGACCTGGTGCACGAACTGCGCGGTGCCGGTCAGTGCCGCGACGCCCGCCCCGGCGACGAGGGCCCTCCCCACACCGGGGTCACCGCGTCCGACGGCGAGCACCACGAGTGCCGCCCACCCGGCCAGGGTGCAGATCCATCCTCGTTGCTGGAGGAGGGCGACCGCGGCGTCCAGCGTGGCCGGTGGATGCGTGAGCGCCTGTGCCGACGCGAGGCTCGCACCGATCAGCCCGGTCACCGCCACGACGGACAGGACGGCGCGGGTGGCGAGGCGACGCCAGCCGATCAGGGCCACGACCGCCGTCGGCAGGGCCAGGCCCAACCACGGCCACGGCGCGTCGGGCAGCGCGTAGACCAGCCAGGTGTGTATCGAAACCGGCCATTCCAGGCCGGGGGCGAGCCTCGGCAACGGCCAGCAGATCGCCGTGACGGTCGCGGCGGCCGCCAGGTAGGTGAGCCCTCGCCGGAGGCGGGTGAACCGGTCCGGGCCCCGGCGGGCCGCCAACCCGGCCAGCACGGTGCAGGCGGTGCCGGCGACCATGCCGGCGAGTGCGGACAGGATCGCGCCCCACAGGCTGACGCCCAGGCTGTTGGTGCCGGTGGGGAACGACGTGCCGGCGCTGGCCGTTCCGGTGGGGAAGACGAATCCGCCCACGGCGAGGCCGGCGGCGGCCGCGACGATCGGGAGCCAACGCCGCGACGGCGCACCGGTGAGCGCCCGGCGGTGCAGCGCGGGGGTCAGCCCGAACCCGAGCAGCACACCGACCAGAGCGGCCGACAGCACGGAGAGGTCCCGGTCGAAGGCCAACGTGAGTGCCGCCGGGGCAGCCGCCCCCGCGACGATCGCCGACACCGCCCCGGTCACCGCGGCCTGCAGCGGGCCATCCACCGACACCCGCTGCCCGGCACGCAGCGCGGCGGCCCGCCGCTGCGGCGTCGGGTGCCGGGCGAACAGTCGGCGCAGCCACCCGGGGTGCTGCGGTCGGGTCGCGGCGGCGGCCTCCAGCAGCCGGACCAGCGCGGTGGCGTCACCGCTCCGGCTGACCTGCTGATCCGCCTCGTGTTCGCGCAGTCGCAGCACCAGTGCCCGCAGGAGGGCGCTCACCAGCACCAGCACCAGCGCCCGGATGGCCGTGACGACCGTGATATCGGGCAGCCCCACCGCGCGGATCTCGGAGACACTGGCCACCGCCACCGCCGGCACGACCAGCCACAGCAGACCACGCACGGCGGAGACCCACCGGACGTCCCGACCTTGCACGTGCGCCAACTCGTGCTGCACGACCGGGTCGAAGCGCGCCGGATCCCGGTAGGCCACCGCCACCGCGGCCGGCAGCACCACGAGTGGTCGGCCGCCGGGCCGGACGGTGGTGAACGCCTGCCGCACCGACGGCCCTGCCACGAACAGTGCGGGCCGGTGCCGGCCGTGCAGGCCCTGCCGATCGCAGAGCTCGGCAAACCGCTGCTCGGCACCGGCGACGGGGCTCGCGAGTCGGTGGCGGCGCAGCCGCCACCGATCCACCACCGGGGTCAGTGCGACGATCAGGGCCAGCCCGACCAGCACCAGGACGCCACCGGTGAGCATCACCAACCCCTGCACCCGGGCCGGGTCGGACATGCAGGTCAGGAACTGCATCGTCCGGGTGGCATCGAACTCGGCGGGTTTGCTCAGGTCGACGTCGTAGGCCCTGATGCAGCGAAGCGCCGCCTCCCGGTAGGGCTGCGCCAGGGGACGGTTGCCGTGGAAGAACATGCTGCCCACCACGACACCGACGGCACCCACCAACCCGACGACCTGCAGATAGAGCCAGAGCAGGGGGGTTGGCGGCCCGGCAGGCCCCCGGGTCACCGGATCAGCGGGCGGCTGCCCGTCGGCGCGGGTCACTCCGCTGTGGAAACGCGGTCGTGCGGGCGGCGCCCGCCGCGCCACCAACCGGCACCGGCCGCGCTCGCCTCGGCCGGGAGAACGTCGCCCAGACCCGACCTGACGGCCTGCGGAGCGAGCCGGGGCACCCCAGCACGGGCGGCGGCCTCGACGAGGTCGGGCATCCGCGTGTACGTGTCGACCATGCCACCCCTCCAGAGAGTAGGCATCAGGATACGCAACGTCCGCCAACCCGTCGGTGACGACAGTGGACTGTCGGTTCGGCTGCCTACAGACCGAAGCTGCTGCGGGCCTCCAACTCGGCCAGGGTGGAGTCCAGCATGGTGGGGAGGTCCCTGCCTGGATCGTCGGTCACGGTCAGATAGGAACTGGTGACCAGACCCATGACCGCGCCCACCAGGGTCCGCACGGTGATGTCGTCCCTGTCGCGTCCGACGCGCTCCGCGAGGACCTCGGTGATCGCGCCGAACGCCTCCGCGAAGTCGTCGAGGATCCGTGCCCGAAGCTCGGGAACGGAGAGGATCAACGCGTGCCGCTCTCGTGCCAGCACCATCATTCCTGACTGGTCCTGCTGGTACGCCTCGTTCTGGTCGTTCTCGTACAGGGTCCGGATCGCCGCGCGAAGCGCGCTGATCGAGTTGACCGTCTCCGGCTGACTGCGCAGAGCGTCAATGAACAGCGGCGCCAGATCGTCGTGCAGGACGACGTCTTCCTTGGTGGGGAAGTATCTGAAGAAGGTGGTGTGTGAGATCTCCGCGGCCTCGGAGATCTGACCGACGGTCGTCGCGTGGTAGCCCTGCTTTAGGAACAGGCGAATCGCGTGCTCCCGGATCGTGGCGCGGGTCTTCAACTTCTTCCGCTCGCGCAAACCCGGTTTGGACGGGGTCCCCGGTGAGGTCATGACGGACGATCCCTTCCTCGGCACCGTATCGGGGACGTCCGCTGGGGTGGGGTTCGGGCACGCCACGTGGGCCGTCGTGGTGCTGGTCCGACAGGGCTGATCTGGTCAGATCACGTTACCCCGCTGGCGCTGTGTCAATTCGAGCCGGTTGCCTCGTCCGGCGAGGGTGTGCGGCAACCGAGGCGGGCGTGGCCCGGTGCCCATCGCCGCGGCAGGCGCCGCACCCCGGGCGGCTGTCGGGGCTGCTCCGCTGCCGTGGTCGCCCCTCCGGCGACTAGAAACGTTATCGACTACCAATTGATATGGGCTAACTAAAGTTAGTAGACTCTCGCCTGGGTGAGCCACGTCTGTCTGATCGGAGGGTCGTCATGGGAGCACTGCTCTACCGGGTGGGCCGCCTGTCGTTCCGACGGCGAGGGCTCGTGCTGTCACTGTGGCTCGCCGTGCTGGTCGCGTCCGGCGCGGCCGCCGCCGCACTGTCGCAGGAGTCCACCGCGGTGGGTTCCGCCATCCTTCCGGGCACCGAGTCGCAGCAGGCGCTCGACCTGCTCAAGGAGCGCTTCCCCGAGCAGCCCGTCGACGGCGCCAGCGCTCGGGTCGTCTTCGTCGCTCCCGAAGGCGGGACGCTGCGGGACCCGGGGCCTGGCGCCACGCTCCAGAAGGTGATCGAGGCGCTACGGGCCGCGCCGCAGGTGGCGCACGTCGTCGAGCCGGTCGAGGCCGGCGTCCTGTCGGAGGATCGTCGAGTGGCCTACTCCGAAGTCACCTACCGCGTGTCCGGTGACAAGGTGACCGACGAGGCGCGGACCGCGCTGACCGAGGCGGCCGACCTGGGCCGCGAGGGCGGGCTGCGGGTCGAGGTCGGCGGCGACGCCCTGGAGCCGCAGCCCGAGACGGGCCTCCTGGAGATCGTCGGTGTCGCCTTCGCCGGCCTCGTGCTGATCGTCGCGCTGGGCTCGCTGGTCGCGGCGACGCTGCCGCTGCTGACGGCCTTCGTGGGGGTCGGGATCAGCCTGCTGACCATCACCGCCGTGGGTGGCGTCATCAACCTGAACCGCGACGCGGCCGTCCTGGCCCTGATGCTCGGCCTGGCGGTCTCCATCGACTACGCGCTCTTCATCGTCATGCGTTACCGCAACGAGCTGGTCGCCGGCCGTGTGCCGGCGGACGCGGCAGGGCGCGCGACGAGCACGGCCGGATCGGCGGTGGTCTTCGCCGGCCTGACGGTGATCATCGCCCTGGGCGGGCTGGCGGTGCTCGGCATTCCGCTGCTGACGGAGGACGGTCTCGCCGCGGCGGGCGCCATCGCGGTCGTGGTGCTCGTGGCGCTGACGCTGATGCCCGCGCTCCTCGGCTTCGCCGGCCGGCGAGTTCAGGGACGTGGCGGCCGGTTCCTCGGGATCTTCCGCGGACCCGGTGCCGGCAGTGGATCCACCCGGACGCTCGGCCAGCGGCGGGCCGAGTTGGTGACCCGTCGACCGGTGGCGATGGTGCTGGTCGCCGTGGCCGCGCTCGTGGTGATCGCGGTGCCCGCCACGGATCTCCGGCTGGGCATCCCCGACGACAGCACGGCCGCCGAGCACAGCACCCAGCGCAAGGCGTACGACCTGATCGCCGACAACTTCGGCGCCGGTGTCAACGGCCCGCTCATCGCGGTCGTCGATGCGGCCGGAGCCGGCGGCGCGCAGAGTGTGGCCGAGCAGGCCAGGGCGGTGATCCTGGACCTGCCCGACGTCGCCGACGTCGCGCCGGCGGCGGTCAACGGTCGCGGGGACACGGCACTGCTGCAGATCGTGCCCGACAGCGGCCCGGCCAGCGAGGCCACCGAGAACCTGGTCGCGGACATCCGTGCGCAGGCCGACCAGGTGGAGGCGAAGACCGGAGTCAACCTCTACGTCACGGGCCAGACGGCGATGAACATCGACTCCTCCGACCGGATGGGGGAGGCCCTGCTGCCGTACCTGACGATCATCGTCGGGCTCGCGTTGGTGCTGCTGCTGCTCGCGTTCCGATCGGTGCTCGTCCCCATCAAGGCCGCGGTCGGCTACCTCCTGACGGTCGCCGCGACCTTTGGTGCGGTCGTCGCGATCTTCCAGTGGGGCTGGCTGTCCGGCATCACGGGCATCGAGGACACGGCGCCGATCTACAGCCTGATGCCGATCCTGCTCGTCGGCATGTCCTTCGGGCTGGCCATGGACTACCAGGTCTTCCTCGTCAGCCGCATGCGGGAGGAGTACGCGCACGGGGCGGAGCCCACAGACGCGATCGTCGGCGGCTTCCGGTACAGCGCGCGGGTGGTGACCGCCGCGGCGATTATCATGATCAGCGTCTTCCTGGGGTTCTTCCTCTCCGCGGACCTCTCGCTCCGGCTCTTCGGGTTCACGCTTGCCGCTGCCGTCCTGTTCGACGCCTTCCTGGTGCGGATGACGCTCCTGCCGGCCGCCATGGCACTCCTCGGCCGAAGGGTGTGGTGGCTGCCGCGCTGGCTGGACCGCGTGCTGCCGAACGCGAACATCGAGGGCGGACAGGAACGGCCCGAGACGACGACGCCGCGCCTACCCACTTTCGGCGAGAGCGTGTCCTGAGGCGACCAGGCACCCGAGAGCGCCGCGTCAGGGCTTCGAGTCCGGGCACTGGCCGACCACCGAGCCTGCGGGGTCAGCGCCGCGCTCAGCTCAACGTGAAGGACACGTCGTCCACGTCGAAGGCCGTGACGCCGTTGCCGGCCGTCTCGCTGGCGAGGAAGCTGGCCGTCGCGGTGCGCTCGGTCGTCGCCGTCCCGGTCGACATCCCGTATTGCCGCCACTGCGCCCCGCCGTCGAAGGCCAGCGAGAACCTCGTCTTCGGCGGCACCCCGGTGACCGCCAGCCCGACGTTCAGGTAGTCACCGCGGCGGGTCTCCGTGGTGAGGGTCCGGACCCAGAAGCGAACCGTCAGCTCGCACCCGGCCGGCACCGTGACGCTGGTGCGCAGCAGGTCGCCACGCGTCACGTCCAGCCCCGCGAAGGCGGCGTACGCCTGACCGGTGTGTGCGGGACGGGTCGCGTCACCGAAGACGACGACGCGAGGGCCGGCGGTCCAGCCGGTGGTGCCGAGCTCGAACCCTGGGTTGGCGTGGATCTGTCCGGTGCAGGGCGGGTCGTCGGCTGCCTGCCGGTCGGATGATCCACCGCCCGACGGCAGGAGGAGCAGCAGGACCGCGGCCGAGACGGCGGAGACGAAGGCTTTCATCAACCCTCCCCAAGGTCAATGCATTCAAGGAAGTCTATTCAAGCTGACGATGCGTGATGGACGCCGGCCCGTCAAGCCCGTCCCAACGTTCGCCCGGTGCGGGCGGCTGACCGGAGCGGCCCCCGCGCTACCGGCGGCGCCGGGCGTCGGCCTCGGTGTCGAGCAGGTCGTTGAGCGTCAGCGCCGAGTTGATCAACGAGAGGTGGCTGAACGCCTGGGGGTAGTTGCCGATCTGCTCCCCGGTCGCGGCGATCTCCTCGGCGTAGAGGCCGAGGTGGTTGCTGAAGGTGAACATCTTCTCGAACGTGAGGCGGGCGTCGTCGAGGCGTCCGGAACGGGCCAGCGCCTCGACGTACCAGAAGGTGCACATGTTGAAGGTGCCCTCGTGGCCGGGGAGACCGTCGGGGGAGTGGACCGGGTCGTACCGGTGGACCAGGCTGTCGGACACCAGTTCGCGCTCGATCGCCTTCAGGGTGGACTGCCACAGCGGGTCGCTCGGCGTGACGAAACCGACCGCCGGCATGGCGAGCAACGCCGCGTCCAGCACGGTCTCGTCGTACGCCTGCACGAAGGTGCCGCGGCCCCGGTCGTAACCGCGGTCCATGACCTGGTTGTAGATGCGGTTGCGTTGCTCGGTCCAGCGGGTCATGTCCCCGGGACGGCCGGTGCGGGTGGCCAGCCGGATGGCCCGGTCCAACGCGACCCAGGACATCACCCGGCCGAAGGTGTAGTTGCGGGGGTGGTGGCGGCTCTCCCAGATGCCGGCGTCGGGCTGGTCCCAGTGCTGGCAGAGCCAGTCGACGAGCCGCACGGTGCTCTTCCACACCTGGTGCGAGACGCGGATGCCCTGCTCGTCGGCGAGGTGCATGGCGTAGAGCGCCTCGCCGTGGATGTCGAGCTGGAGTTGGTCGGCGGCGCCGTTGCCGATCCGCACCGGTCGTGAGCCGCGGTAGCCCTCCAGGTGGTCGAGGACCTCCTCGTGCAGGTCGGACGAGCCGTCCACCCGGTACATGATCTTCAGTGGATCCTGGAGGTCGCCGGCCTCACGGATCCGCTCGTCCAGCCAGTCCATGTACCGGCTGACCTCTTCGGTGAAGCCCAGGCCGAGCAGCGCGTGCACCGAGAACGACGTGTCCCGTACCCAGGTGTAGCGGTAGTCCCAGTTGCGGGTGCCGCCCACCAGCTCGGGCAGCGCGGCGGTGGGCGCGGCGATCATCGCACCGGTCGGTGCGTACGTCATGAGTTTCAGTGTGATGGCGGAGCGCTCGACCATCTCCCGCCAGCGGCCGGTGTAGCGCGAGCGTTCAAGCCAGCGCCGCCAGTAGTCCCGAGTCCACTCGAACATGCCCTGGATCTCTTCGGCCGCGATGATGCGTGGCTCGGTGCCGCCGGTCTCCAGGACCACCCCGCCGGTGTCGCCCTCGTTGAGGGTGCCGTACGCGACGAGGTCGTCACCCTCGAAACGGATGTCGCCGTGATCGGAGATCAACCGCCGGGTGGGGTCGACCGGGTTGAATGTCAGCGACGCCGACCGGCCGCGGAAGACGTAGCCGTTGGGGTGGCGCTCCAGTTGGTGGCCCTCGCGGGCGTAGTCGAACCGTGGCCGGCACTCCACCTGGAAGCGCATGCTGCCGCGGACCATGGTGACGATGCGGACCAGGCGGTGCGCGTCGGTGGCCCGCTCACCGGTGACCGGCATGAAGTCCATCACCTCGGCCACGCCGTCGGCGCTGATGAACCGGGTGATCAGGATGGGGGTGCCGGGGAGGTAGAGCTGTTTGGTCACGTACCGCACGTCGTGCGGCGCGATCCGGAAGTAGCCGCCCTTCTCCTTGTCTAGGAGCGCGGCGAAGATGCTCGGCGAGTCGAAGCGCGGCGCACAGAACCAGTCGACGGTCCCATCACACGTCACAAGCGCGGCGGTCTGCAGGTCGCCGATAAGTCCGTGATCTTCGATCGCCGGATAGCTGTCCACGTCTCTCCCCGGTTCGGCGGCGTCCTGCGCATCGAACCTAAGGGGTGAATTGTCGAGTTAGGCGAGATTCACGTTTCAGCCACCCTGTTGCGTGCCCCGGTGTGCCCCGACCCGCCCGGCGTTACCGCCGGTCGCGTGACCCCGGCTGGCCAGCCGGCTGGAGGTCGGGCATGGTGGGCGGATGCGACAGGTCACCGTGCTCGGCAGCTCCGGTGCCTTTCCCGAGCCGGGCCGTTCCTGTAGCGGTTTCGCGGTGGACTGGGACGGCTACCGCCTGGTGCTCGACCTCGGCTACGCCACGCTGCCGCGGCTGCTCGGGCACTGGCCAGACGGTGCCCTCGACGCTGTCGTCATCACCCACGAGCATCCTGATCACTGCATCGACCTGCACGGGCTGTTCCGGATGCGGCTCTACGGTGGCCACGGTGGGCCACGGCTGCCGTTGTACTGCCCGCCGGGGGTGCTCGACCGGCTCCGCGGCCTGGAGCCGGACGTCGACCTGCACGCGGTCTTCGACGTGCATCCGCTGCCCGGCACCTACCGGCTGGGGCCGATCGCCCTGACCGGGCTGTCGCTTCCGCACCACGTGCCCACCGCGGGCATCCGCATCGAGGCTGACGGGACGGCCCTGGCGTACACCGGTGACACCGGCCCGACCCCCGTGCTTGCCGAACTCGGCCGCGACGCCGACCTGTTCATCGTCGAGGCCACCGACCACGACGGCGAGACCAACCAACCGACCCGCAATCTGATGACCTCCACCGAGGCCGGCCAGTGGGCTCGGCGGGCCGGCGCCCGCCGACTGCTGCTCACCCACTTCTGGCCGGGCAACGACCGGGCAGCCGCGGTGGCCGCCGCACAGCTGGAGTTCGCCGGTGCGGTGCTGGCGGCCGAGGAGGGCCGCACCGTCATCCTCGGGGCGGCAGGTCACTGACCGCCCCCCTCGACACGGCGTGTACGGGCGCCGGTCATCGATATTGCTGGATCGGCCGTGGGTGTGCTGGAATGGCTCACATCGCCGCGGCACGGGGGCAACCGTGCTGGCAACGGGCAGCACGGGAGCAGCGCAGTGCCGGCAGCGCGCCACTTCGGCGGACGCGCGCCGCATCGCCGGGCCATCGACGACGGGCCGGTGCCCGCCGTACGTGCCTTGACCACGCATTTCCGCGACACCGAGACGATCGCCCTCGCGCAGCGAAGGCGTCCACATCGTGATGTCCGGGAAATACTCCGGCCCCGCCCGCGCGGTGGGCGCCCCACGTCATGGAGGATGACCATGCGCCGTTCCCTCGCGGTGATCACCGCCGCCCTGCTCCTCGGCACCACGGCCGGCAGCGTCCCGGCCGCCGCGTCGGGCGCCCCCCAGCGCTCGTGCACCCGTGGCCTGCTGTTCTGTGCGGACTTCGAGCGGCTGCCGCCTGGCGGTGCCAGCACGTTGGACTGGGGCGTCGACACCCGCAACGGCACGCTCACCGTCGAGCGCGCCCGGCACGGCAACCAGGTGCTGCACGTCCACACGGTGGACAACGGGCGTGCCTTCCTGCGCGTCGACGACTTCGCCGCACCGGGCAACCGCTTCTACGGTCGGATGCGACTACGCGTCGATGCCTTCCCCACCGCCCCCGACTGGGCGCACTTCACGTTGGTGGAGGCGACCGGCACCGGGAGTCCCGAGGTCGTCCGTCCCGTCGGCGGCCAGTACGCGCCCACGGTCCCCGGGACCTTCTGGGGTGTGGGCGCCGACGGTGGCCCGACCGGCGACTGGACCAACTGGCGGGAATCCGCCCCGGTCACCGAGGACACCTGGCAGTGTTTCGAGTGGAAGCTCGACCCCGCGGACAACCGCGTCGCCGTGTGGATCGACGGCGTGGCCAACCCGGAACTGACCGCTTCCACGACCGAGCACGGCGGCAACGACGTGCCCTTCGTCCTGCCGACGGTGAACACCGTGAAGGTCGGCTGGCAGCTCTACCAGGGTGGCACCACGCCGGGCGAGTTCGACCTCTGGATCGACGACATCGCTCTCTCCACCAAGAGACTCGGCTGCTGACGGGTCGCGCTGGGGCGTGTTGTGGACGTGTCGATTCCCCCGACACCTTCCGCAACACGCCCCGTCAGTGCCGCGGACCGAGCTGGCTGATCTCGTACCCGTCGGGGTAGCTCCTGGCGGTGATCCCGTCGGCGAACAGCGCCGTCGTCCGTGGCGCCCCGAACCAGCGTTGCAGCCGCGAGCGCGTCCGCAACGCCAGGTGCAGGCCAGCCCGGACCGGCCACGCCGGCTCGTCGACCTGCGTGGCGCGCCGCAGCGGGGCGTCGTACATGGCGCTGACCAGCGCGTTTCCCAGCGGTGCGAGCATCCGCGGGATCCGGGTGAGCAACAGCATCCGGGTGGCCCGCTCGATGGCCGCCGCATCGTCGCTGGGCCGCAGGTGCGCCGCGTCGTGGGCGGTGAACCAGGTCTCGAACTCGTCGTAGGACCCGGGGATGTCCGTGATGCCCATCCGCCGGCCGAGCTCCCGGTAGAACAGGTACGTGGCCTGCCGCTCGTGGCAGCAGGGCGGGCGCCACCCGTACTCCTGCAACCACCGCGTCGGGACCACGACCAGGCAGCCGAGGACGTAGCGAAAGTCGTCGTTGCCGATGTCGTACGGGCGGTGGATCTGGTTGACGCGCCGCAACGCGTCCCGGCCACGAGGATTCTCGAACCCGTTGAGCACCATCTCGTACATCAGCAGGCCGGTGTCGTCGATCCGCTTCTGGGTGCGCTCGGTCAGCTCGCCGGTGGCCGTGTGCACGGCGGCGATGGCGGGGATGGAGAAGGACCTGTTGAATGCCAGGTTGAGCCCGAGCTTCATGTCCCACGGGAACTCGTAACGCAGCATGGTCTGGTAAATGTCCAGGTAGTCGCGCTCCGGCAGCAGAGCACGGGTCCGGGTCAGGTTCGCGTAGCGGCCTCTCATCGGCGGGTGTCTCCAGCAGTGGGATGCGGGGTGCTCTCGTCGGTGGCGGCGAGTGTCTGAGCCACCACCGGCGAACGGGCGTAGGCGTCGGTGACGAGCGTCAGCCACGCGACCTCGCCAGCGTAGCCACCGTCCGGGCGGTGCAGCTCGTCCGCGGGCTGTGGGACCGCGGCCACGAGACCTGCGCCATGCCGACGCAGCGCGCAGGCCAGGTGGGCGGCCTCGACAGCCGCCTGCCGCTCCTGCGTGGTCAGCGCGGCCCGCTCGGCGAACTGCTCGGCCAGCGCCGTCACGCCGACGTCGGTGTAGGGGCGGAGCGCCAGGCGGCCGTCGCGGATCTCGGCCACCCGGCGGGTCAACGCGTAGTCGATGTCGCCCAGCGCCGCGAGAGTGCGGCGCAGGGCGGGATCGAGTTCGAGTTCGGGCAGGGCCGCGATGAGATCGCTCCAGAGCGGTTCGAGTCGTCGGTAGGAGTGGAAGTCCTCCCATCGCCGGCTGATCTTGAGGGTGGGTCCCCACGCCGGCATGGTGAGCCCGATGGTGATGAGCAACGCGCCGATGGTCACCAGGACCGCGGCGATCTGCCGCTCGCCGCTCGGTTGGTGGCCGGCCCAGTAGGCGATGAGATACACGATCTTGTTCGTGCTGTAGAGCAGCGCGAAGGCCGCGCCAACGGCGGTGATGCGAAGGCCACGGCGCAGCCAGGGCCGCCCGCAGATCTTCGCGAAGCTCCAGCACAGCCGGGTGATGTCGAAGCAGTAGGCGAAGAAGCCGAGCAACAGGAAGATCAGCAGGTAGGCGGTCACGACGGGGTCGGTCGCGTACTCGACAGTCAGCAGCACCGGGTCGTCGTAGGTCAGGGTGTACGCGAAGAGACCGGCCATGACGAGGAAGGCGAACCCGGTGACCCACACCCAGACGCGGGCGCGAGCGGCGGCCTTCGCCGGGGGAAGCGCGAAGTGCAGGAGCATGATCTCGGCATTCGCCGAGATGGTCAGCGCGCAGCCGTGGGAGATGACCTTGGCCAGGTTGGGTAGGCCGGCCGCCTGGTCGATCGCGGCCGCGATCGGCGGGATGGCGGTGGTGATCCCGGCGGCGAACGCGCCAAGACCCAGACAGATCGCACGGCGGGCCTGGCTCGGGTGCCGGCGTTGGAGGCGCACCATGTACGCGACGGCGATCCAGCCGGCGACGGCGCAGACGGTGTACAGGACGGTATCCATCGCCGCGCTACCAGTGGGGGCGTTCGAGTGAGTGCCGCAGCCGGCCGTACAGCTCGGCGTCCTGGCCGTCCAACGGTTCGTCGTCGCCGTCGCCGAGCCCGCCGCGGAGCCGCCGGAGGAGGAGCGAGCCGATCATCTCGGCCTCGCGTTCCTCGGCCGCGGCGTAGTTGCTGCGGCCGAGGCTGCGCCGGACCAGCTGCGGGTCGAGGTCCGGCAGCAACAGCCGGGAGGCGTCCGCGTCCAGCACCTCGGTCGCCTGGTGGCCGGCGAGCAGGTGACCCAGCTCGTGGCCGATGATCAGCTGTTGGTGCAGCGGCGAGGTGTCCTGCTCGAAGAAGATGGCGTCGAAGTCGCCGGTGGGCACGCACATCCCGCACACGGTCTGCGCCGGCAGCTTGATCGGCACCAGGTGGATGGGCCGCCCGCGGCGTTCGCCGAGGGCACCGCACAGCGTGTGGATGTCGAACGGTGTCGGCACCTCAAGCTCGGCGACGATCCGCTCGCAGCGCTTGCGTAATCGGTACAACCTCACGTCAGCGTTCCCCTGCTCGTCGACGTACTCCCACCGGAGGATGTGCACGGCTATTTGCGCTCGTCAGGCGTGGAACTGCTCGCACCAGCCTCGGCCACGGCCCGCAGGCGGACCACCATCTGCTCGATGAGCTGGGTGTCGGTCGCGGAGAGGCCGTTGTCGGCGAGCACCTGGCGCAGCGCCACCTGCTTGACGTCCATTCGACGCAACTCGCTGAGCAGCGTGATCTGGTCCTGTATTCGCCGTGCCGCCGCGTCGTCGACGAAGTAGCCCGAGTTGACCCCGAAGGCGGTGGCCAGGGCGCGGACGTGTGAGGTGCGGGGATCACTTGCCACACCACGGCGTAACTCTCCGATGTAGGCAGCGCTGATCGTGACGCCTGTTTCGGCCGCCGCTTGGTTGATCTTGTCGGCGATTTCCCTGTTGGTGTACTTGCGCCCGGGCTCGTCGGAGTCGCCGAGCTCGTCCCGGGTGGGGCGGATCTCGTCGAACAAATATTCGAGCCTCGCCGCCAGCGTGTCGAGGGGTGGCAACTCCTGCTCCGTGTGCCGATCCACCATGATCCTTCACCCTCCAGCGACCGAAACGACAGTGTCGCAGATGCGTGCCGCAGCGAAACAGACGTTGACACGTGAACCGAACGTGAGCGTATGCTCGCTCCTGTTTGGAGCAACGGGCGTTGAGCCGAAAGCCAATCTGCTCAACACCTGTTGTGCGGCGGACGGGGTTGAGGTCCGACCAGCCAAACCGAAGGTGCCGTGGGAGGGGTCAGCTCCGCAAGGAGCACAACGGGGGGACTCCTCCTGCCGCACTGGTCGACGTGCTGGCGCGGGGCCAGGTGACCACCACCTCTGCCCGGCTGCCGCGGATGCGAATGCCATGACCGTGCCGCCGAGTCAGATCCACGTCCAGGGGCGGATCGCGCGCCAGGCCCGCCCGCGCCACCGAGCCCGGCGCGGATGGAGGAAGATCAGGATGTCGTCCAGCGCGTTGTCGGCGGTGGCGCGGACGTGTGGCAGTGCGCGCGCCCGGCGCAGGGCGGTGACAACCCGGCGTTCGTCCAGTTGGCGGTAGACCCTCGCGAGATGCCCCAGGCACGTAGCGGCAAGGGCGCTGACCTGGTGATCCTCGTGGTCGAGCAATCGCAGATGCAGCTCCTGCAGGTCTTTCCAGTCTCCGTCGCCGTACAGGGCGGTGCCGACCATCGCATCCAACGCGGCGGACAGATCACCACGGTCGAGCGCGGCGTCCACCTCGGTCGGTGTCGACGGCGGCGGATTCTGGAAGACGTGATGCTCATGGCGCACCGTGCCATCCTCCCGCATCCGGGCGGGGGCGAGTGACCCGGCGGTGTCAGGCTTACGGTCGTCCGGTGGAGGGTGCCCCGGGTCAGCGGTCGACAGACCAATGACTAGCTTCGGCAACAGGTAGGCGTCCGCGACCACCAAGATCTACGAGACAGAGCCTGGGCGGTATGAGCGGCCCGTGACAGCGCAGCTCGCCGCCATCGTGCAGCCCTGGGTTGACGAGCCCATCGATGTCGAGTCGGATTCCTGGTTCGTCAGCTCAGCGCACGTCACTGCTTGACGCGAGTCGTTGGGTCAGCGGAGCCAGATGACGGCGGCGATGAGGGCGAGGTTGGACCGGTGGGCGGATGCGCGTTTGGCGTATCGGGTGGCCAGGTCGCACCACTGCTTGAGGCACGTCGAAATGTCCGGAGAACCGTCCCGTTCTGCATGACGACGCAGTCCGGGCTACTGGCCGGACTGCGTCTGCCGCTGGTCAATGGCTGCGTAGTCGGGAGCCGCCGGCCGCCCACAGTAGTGTGGCAATGGCGATGGTGAGCAGCGCGCCCAGCACGAGGATGGCCCGCACCCAGGTGTCGGTGATCGCGGCGAAGACGAAGAACCTGCCGACGAGTTGGACGCCGAGCAGCGCGGTCAACAACACCCGGTGCCAGCGTCGGCCAGCGCGTAGCCGGAGCGCCAACCAGGCGTACGCGATCCCGAAGCTGAGGTGAAACGCGTGCGGAATCCCGAGTTCGTAGGGCGGGGTCACCAGCGCGTACATGTGCTCGACAACCAGTGCCCAGGTCAGCGCGATCGCCGTCCGTAACCGGGCCGAGCGCCCCTCGCGCCCGGATGGACGACGCGCGTCTGGACCGGTTGTCCGGGCGGTCGCAGTAGCCCCGCTCGTCGCGTCTGGCACCACAGCTCCTCCAGTAGGCTCGATCGAGAAATTCTCGATCGAGCCTATCTGGTGGCGGCCCTATGATCCAGACATGAGTGCTGCACGATCCCCGGCCGACGCCTCGCGGCTCACCTTCCTGCCGGCCGACGTCATCACGGCCATGCAGATCAGCACCATTCACCGGCGGAGTCAGAAGATCTTCAATGAGGCGCTGCGGCCACTGGGATTCGAGGAACGCCACTTCGCGGTCTTGGCCGTCCTCGACGGCCGTGGCCCGCTCACCCAACGCCAACTTGCCCACTTGCTTGATCTCGACAAGTCAGCGCTGGGCCGGATCGTCGACGATCTTGAGCGGCAGCGGTCGGTCGAACGCCGAGCGGTGCCGACCGACCGTCGTGCCCACACCATCCATCTCACCGACCTTGGCCGCCAGCGCATCGACGAGGCGCAGCGGATCGCCGGCAACGTGGGCCGGCAACTCTTTGCGCACCTTGCCCCGAGCACTCGACGGGCGTTCGACCAAGCCCTGCGACAACTGCTGGACGGCCCCGAGGTCGACCCCTCCACCCCAGCCACAGAGGGCCAGCCCTAAACGGCCCGCCGCCGGGCGCGACCTCCCCCGGATCTGGCGGTGGAGTTCGCGGCCGGCCGCCCAGTGGGCCGCGACGAGGCGCTGGCGCCACGGCCGGCGGCTCGGACAGTCTCGGCATCCCGGGTTACTGCGCGGTCGGTGGTCGGTCGGATCAGCACCGCCCGAGGACGATCGTCGCGGTAAGCCGCCGAGGGCTCGGTCAGGCGGCGTGCGGGCACCCTACCGCTCAGACGTCTCCTGCAAGTATCGAAGGCCTTGGGCTGTCCGGGGGCTGGAACGGGTCGCCGCCCGGACTCCGCCTCGGCACGACCGCCCTCATGAAACAGGCCTTAACCGCCGAGGAACGGGAACGCCCGCCGCACCTCCGTCAGGAACTCGGCTCGCCGAGCGGCGTAGGTGGTGACGGCGGCCCAGAGCGCCTCCAGCGCTGCCTGCAACGGATCCGGCTCGCCAGCGGCAGTGAGCGCCGGCACCGCCATCGCGACCGGATTCACCGGGGCGTCGAGAAGCGCACCGAGCGGATCGGCCGGGGCCCAACCCGCCGAGCGCAGCGAGACCGTGGCGAACGTGACGGCCGGCTCACCCCGGATCCGTGCCCACAGCGCCATCGGGTCGGCGAATTCGGCGGGTAGCGGCTCGCCCCGATCCAGCGCCGTCCACGCCGGCCTCATCCAGTCGAGGTCCGCGACGCCCGCGACGGTGAACGCCTGCCGCGCCGCCCAGACCGCGATCTGCCGCTGACTGACGGCATCGGCCTCGGCCACCCTGTCGACCAGGTCTCGGTCGAGCCGCACGATGGCATGGATGTTGCCGTGGACGCGCCGGAGCCGCTCACTCGGCAGGCGTCCGCCCCAGCGCCGTAGCTCATCCCGCATGCGGTACGCCTGGTCGCGGCGTTCCCGTTCCAACCGCGCGAGCATCTCGGCCTCGACCTGCTCCCACAGGGTGGGCGGGGGCGGCAGCGCGCGGGCCCAGGTGTGCCAGTAGGTGGCGGCGCCGCTGGTCTGGCGAAGGATCGCGTCGGAGCGCGTCCCGCCGGCACTCGGGTCGCTGCCCGTATCGCCTTCCGGCCACAGACACAGCAGGTACCGGTCCGGCCGCCGGTCCAGGTAGGTGTCGTCATCCTCGTCGAGCTCGTCCGGGTCGAGCCCGCCGAACGGGTCGCTTCCCTCGGTCATGCCCGTGGCGCAGTACCGGACGCGGTAGACCGGCAGCCGCCCGGTGTCCTGCCCCTCGGGGATCAGCGGCAGCCGGGCGAGTGCCCCGTCCCCCCACGGGACCAGGTCGACGACCCCGGCCCTCAGCAGGAACGGCGCCTCCACCACCTCCTCCCACATCTCCGCCGCGGCCGGCGGCTCGCCGTCGTGCACCTCGATCGTGAAACGGACCCGCCCGGTGTGGGTGCCGGTCATGAGGAACAACGCGCCGGGCTGACCGGCCCCGCAGAGGCCGTTCACCTGCCCGGCGAACGCCCTGTCCATGTCCGGCAGCTCACTACTCGCCACGTAGATCTGCCCGTAGGCGACAGGTGCCTCGCCGTCGAAGAGAACGCGCATCGGCCGATCCTGCCATCGACAGGTGGCCGCCCGCTGTCCGTACGTCGTGCGGGCGGCCGTCCCCAGTGGACCCCGTCGGGCCTCGGCTCGCCCTGCGCAGCGCAGGCGTGGCCAGGCGCTGACGGGCAGGCGGTGGGGCCAGGCGCTGACGGGCAGGCGGTGGGGTCAGGAACGGCGGCGGGCTCTGACGACCACATCGTGGATGGAGACGTCCCGGCCGCCGTGCCCCGTCACGGCCCGGTGCGACTCCCGGGCGGTCACGACCTCCCACACCAGCGGGTCGAGGCGTGCGGTGATGTCGGCGGCTGTCACCGAGGCCGAGGCGGGCGGTTCGGTCCCGCCGTGCCCATGTCCGGCGCCGGCGGGGTGATCCTGGTGGTGGAGGTGGCCGACGATGAGCAGGGTGCCCGCCGGGGCGACCCAGGACGCGATGCGGTCGTAGAAGTCCAGCTGCGGCATCGCGGGATGCGCGTAGTGGGTGGTGACCAGGTCGTACCGCGCGTCCGGCTGCCACGTGGACAGGTCCGCCCGCACCCATCGCACCCGTGCGGCGACGCCGCTGGCGGCGGCGCGCTCGGCCGCGCGGGCGAGCGCGGCGGGGGCGATGTCCGCCGCGGTGACCTGCCAGCCGCCGGTGGCGAGCCAGACGGCCTCGGCCCCGGCGCCGCAGCCGGCGTCGAGGGCCGTCGCGGGCGTCAGGTCACCGACCTCCCGCATCAGGTGCGGGTTGGGCTCGCTGGCGGCCATGGCCCCGGCACGATCGCCGTCCCAGATCTGGTCCCAGTAGTCCCTGTCGAACGAGTGCGTCATCGCGCGTCTCCGGTGGTGGTGAGGGCGGGGCCAACGCGGCCACGGCCGCTCAACAGTGACCAGGAGCGGACGGATCCGCAAAAGTTTTTGCCAAATGGCAAACTGGGGTCATGGACGAGTCGACTGACCGCACCCTCGACGCCGTCGGGCCGCGGCTCAAGCACCTGCGGCAGCGCCGCGACATCACCCTGACCGACCTCGCCACGGAGACCGGCATCTCCACCAGCACCCTCTCCCGGCTCGAGGCCGGCCTCCGGCGTCCCACCCTTGAACAGTTGTTACCCCTGGCCCGCTTCTACGGCGTCACCCTGGACGAGCTCGTCGACGCGCCGCCGACCGGCGACCCCCGCATCAACATGCGCCCGCTGGTCACCAGCGACGGCTCCACGGTCCTGCCCCTGACCCGCCGGCCCGGAGGCATCCAGGCCTACAAGTTCGTCCTCCCGACCGGGCGCGACGACGCCCAACCCGACCTTCGCACCCATGAGGGCTACGACTGGGCCTTCGTCCTCAACGGCCGACTCCGACTCGTGCTCGGCGAGCACGACCTCATCCTCGAACCGGGCGAGGTCGCCGAGTTCGACACCCGCACCCCGCACTGGTTCGGTGCGACCAGCGCGGGGCCCGTGGAGTTCCTCAGCCTCGTCGGCAAGCAGGGTGAACGCGCGCACATCCGTGCCGCTCCCCAGCAGCACGAATCGAGTTAAGGCCTTTTCCATAAGGGCAGGCCGGCCAGTTCTTGTGAAACAGGCCTTAACTACTGCAACAGCAGTTGGTCAGGGGTAGCCGTGTCGTCGTTCGCCCGACTTCGCCGATGTCAGCGCATGCGATCTTGGCCGGGTGGGCGCGATCGAAATCTGTGAGTCGTACGCGACTGCCCGAGACGCGACAGCGGGAATGAACGACGGTCGAGATGATCGCCCAGTTGCACAATAACGTGGCCACCGACTCGGGCGATGAGCGAGAAACCGCGCAGGCCGCGGCGAACCTGTGGTCGGGGTTCGGCTACCTGGACGCCCGGGCCGACGTGCTGCGCATGGTCGTCGGGGCGCCGTCGGGTCGCGGCTTCGCCGGTCAGGTCTTCGGGACCGGGGCATGAAACGTGCGTCGGTAGTGCTGCGGCGTGACTCTCAGCGCCGCGTGTAGGTGTTGTCGCAGCAGGGTG